>NZ_CAIPNF010000050.1 GCF_903866365.1 uncultured Thiocystis sp. | reverse complement strand
CCTGATCTTGGGCGTGCTGGTCAGCGTTGCCGAGGGGCCGCATGCCGCCGCCGATCTCTGGGGCGAGCGACTGGACGGCGTGGTGGTCGCTACCCAGGAATCCGTCCGCGTCGAGACGGCGCGCGCCAGTGGGACGCGGACCAGCCGGCAGGTCGTGCGCCATCGTTACGGACTCATCGTGTGCTACCGCGCACCGGATGCCCCTGGACTGGGGGCGGGCACACCCTTGGATCCGGCGATTCGCGCCGCGGTCGGCGAGCCGGCGTCGGAAGCCGACCGCTTATGCCAGCAGGCACCGGGCGATGGTGTTTTACGGCAGGTCGAGGTACGGCTTGACGAGGCAGCGCACGACGCCGCGCGACCGGGTCGTCCGGTGAGGCTGAAACGACTGCGTCCGTTCGGGTTGCTGGAATGGACGTGGCCCGTCGATGCACCGCTGCTGCCGATGCTTCCCCGCCCTTCATTCGGCCGTCACGAGCCACCCATGTCGATACCGGCGCAGGTGATGGCCGTCACCATCGACACGAAAGGCCGTGGACTGTTGAGCCGCCGGGCGCGCGCGTATGCCGTGCCGGTGGCGTATGTCCGGCTGCGCTACGTCGCGCCCGGTCATCCCGATGGCGTGGAAGGCGTGGACCGCGTGGACGCGCCCTCGGTCAGCGAACTGACGGCGGGTAGCTCGGTCGTCGTCACGATCGCCGCCGACGCGCCCCGTGCCCCGCGATTGGTGGGGGCGGAACGCTCCTATTGGTGGCGCAACGTGCGCGACGATCTCCTGATCATCATCGCGATGATCGGAATTGCCATCCTCATTGCCGGTGTGCTGAAACGTCGCAGCAGGGGCTGAGGCACAACGGATATCGCTTGCCAGCCAGCCCCATTCTGATGATCGTGCGTTTTTCAAATAACCCCGAGCGCCCATGTCTCCATCTTCCCCGACCGCGCGCGGCGGCGCGCGCCCTGGCGCCGGCCGCAAGCCTGGGTCCGGCCCCCATGGCGAGCCCACCCAACCCATCCGACTGCCGGTCAGCGCCGTCCCGGCGGTGCGCGCCTGGCTCGCGACGCGCTCCAAGACTGCCATTCCGGCGGAGGCGCTGACTCTCAGTGCTGCACCGACACATCTGCCTCTCCCACTTTACAGCGCCCGCATCTCCGCCGGGTTTCCCTCGCCCGCCGACGATGACCTGGAGGGCACTCTCGATCTGAACGAGCATCTGGTCCAGCATCCGGCCGCGACCTTCTTCGTGCGGGTGCAGGGCGAATCGATGATTGGCGCGGGGATCCATCACGGGGATCTGCTGGTGGTCGACCGTGCCCTGGAGGCGACGTCAGGCGCGATCGTGGTGGTGGTGGTGAATGGCGAACTGACCGTGAAGCGGCTGCGGATCGCGGGCGAGCGGGTGTGGCTGCTGGCGGAGAACCCCGACTACCTGCCGCTGGTGATCCGCGAGGGGATGGAGCTGTTCATCTGGGGCGTGGTCGCGCATGCCGTGCGCTCGTTCTGAGCGCCATGTTCGCCCTGGTCGACTGCAATAACTTCTATGCCTCCTGCGAACGGCTGTTCCGCCCCGACCTGGAGGGGCGGGCCATCATCGTCCTGTCGAACGCTGTGCGCCCCGGCGCTGACGGTGTTCATCGCTGGAGGCGCATTTCGAGGCCGCCCGCGCCCCGGTACAACCTCGCACCGAGCAGCCCGCTATTGGCGGTGCGGGTCCATCCGGACGGGAAGCGTGTGATCACCCGACTGCATTGGGGACTCATCCCGAGTTGGGCGAAGGATCGCAAGATCGGCTACCGCACCATCAATGCACGGGCCGAGACGGTGGCCGAGAAGCCGGCGTTTCGGGCGGCCTTCAAACAGCGCCGCCGCCTGATCCCCGCCGATTCCAGGATCTGCATCAACTTCATCAAGACCCACGCCTGATCGAAGACCGCACACACACCCGCGGATGAACCCGACGATCCGGTTGCCGGTGGTCGCGAACGTCACACGCCCGTCCAGTGCTGGCGTGGCACCAGGGTTCCTGTCGTCCGGACGCCCTGTTTTGGGGCGTGGGAGGCGGCCGTCTCGGAGGCCAGCACCATGCACAGACCAAAGGTGGCGAGCCCCGTCCCGACAAAGACCCACCCCAAGCCCTCGGCGGACAGGAGCATGAACAGCGCCCCGAACAGGACGAGGGTCAGCGACAGCGCCAAGACCGGTCCGCCACAGCAACGGGGGGAAAAGAACGTCGTCAAACGCATCATCGTCGGCTCCTCTCGGCGGAACGTAATCCGCGTCTATCCAGTGAGCGATACGGGAAATCGCAGGCAGGTGGAGTCGGAAAAACCCACCAAAAGACGACAAACTTGGTTAATTAAGGCAAGAAAAACGCCAGTTTCTGGCGATCACGGACACAGGTTAGATGTCATGCGGCGATGAGCCGTTTTGACCGAGCAGTTTTTCTGTCAACGATGAAGCCACGCCACGACCCAGCCACCTTCGAGAAAAGGGGATCCTCAATCTGTCCCTTTTCGTTCTTACCCCTCATGGCTTGCGCCACAAAGCCTGCCATCCCGACTGCCCCAGCGCGTTGAGCGTCTCGATATTGCGTTCATATATTGTCTCGGCGTCGGGGAATGCCGCCACCGCCCGTTCGATGCTCTCCTCGCGCAGCAGGTGCAGGGTCGGAAACGGTGCCCGGTTGGTGAGGTTACCGAGGTCGCCGGGTTCCGTTCCCGCGAACTGGAAGGTCGGATGAAAGCTGGCGATCTGGATCACGCCTTGCAGGTCGTGTTCCTCCACGGCCGCTTCGGCCAGCGGGAGGAACGCATTGAAATCAAGAAAGTCCGGTAGCAGCGTGGGATGGATCAGCAAGGTCGTCTCGACGGCGTCGGGGTCGGCGGCGGCCAGAAACTCCAGCTCGCGGTCAAGGTCTTCCAACAGTCCGTCCAGATGCCGCGCCCGGCTCACCACGAACCGCATCCGGTGTTTGACGTAGACCGCCTTGGCGAAAGGGCACAGGTTGAGCCCGATGACCGCCTGTTCGATCCATTCCCGGGTTGCCGCGATGATCGCCTCGTCGTTCATGAACTCGACTCCAAACCGGTGCATCATCGGATGGGGCGGCGTGCGCGCATCGGGAGCCGCCCGGACAGACTGCCGGCCTTACGCCGTGACATTGAGTTGCGTGCCCACATTGGCGGGCAAGCCCTGGGTGGAGTTGGGCAGGCTGTCCAGCAGGTGGAGGGCGGATTGCTCCTGGATGTCGATGGCTTTCTTGAGGACGGCCACCTCCACGGCTCCTTCCAGCTTATTTTGGCTCAAACTCGTCGCGAGCTGAGCGAGACCGGCGGTTGAACTGGGAATCTCCATGGAATGACCTCATGATCCGATCCCTTATCGCCACTCCCAGGAGCCGATGAGGCATCCCAAGTTCTCGACGCTTCTCTTCCAGCATGCCAGGCGCTAGCCGCCTGTCGGACTTTCCCGGTGCCGAGCGGCACGGCCGCCGGTCGAATAGGTGCATCACCCCTGAGATGCCTGAGCCGATGAGCCACTTCCGTCCGATCCTGCGTGATGTCGACTTTCTGCTTCCACCGTCCGTGCAGGACTGGCTGCCCGAAGGGCACTTGGCGCGCGATGTCGTCGAAGTGGTGGAGGGTCTGGACCTCAGCGAGTTGGAGCGAGCCGATGCCGGACGCGGCAGTCCGCCCGATCATCCGGCCACCTTGCTGTCGCTGCCGATCGATGGGTACGCCACCGGCTGCTTTTCCAGTCGCAAGATCGAGCGGGCCACGGACGACTCCTTGGCCGTTCGCTTCGTCGCCGCTAACCGTCATCCCGATCACGATACGCTCGCGACTTTCCGCCAGCGTTTTGCCCAGGAATTTGTCTTTTTCAGCCAATCCGAACGCTCAAGTCCGACAGGCTGCTAGCCGCGCCTGAACACCCGTCGCCGGTCCCGGCGCGGCGGCAGGTCAGCGAAGACAGCGCCCAGCGTTTAACCCGATGAGGAAGCTACTATGAAAGAGTTTGCGATTGAAATTCTGGATTCCTACCAGCCCGACAGCCGGGTTCATTCCATGATCCACAACCCTTGCACCGAGGGTATCGACGAAGGTTGATCATCCGCAGAGCCGATAGGGTTTTCGGCTCAAGCGGGGTTTCAACGGCCTTATCCGAGCAGATGCCGCATATCTTTGAGATCATCTGAATTCGGTGAGAAGCGACGGCCAGGCCTCGACCCAGCAGCAGCGGTGGTCGAAGCCTGGCATAACCTTGTAAGAAACTCGAGGATTCCAGGAACGGAAGCGGCGGATCGTCTCTGGCGGAACCCGGTCATCCCGAGCCCCGATGAGATGAAGCTGGCGGATGCTCGCCTCCAGCGGCCTTCGCTCGGCTGGATTCAGGGAACCGACCAGTCGGCTGTAGCCATGGTGATCAGACCAGGCATCGATATCCAGATTGGCGGCGATGGTCACCAGGGAATCCACGCCGGCCAGACGCTCGGCCATCAGCATGGCCAGCACGCCACCCCCGCTGTAACCGATCAGGGTGATCCGCCGACGCTCGTCATGCGGCAGGCTATGGGTGACCGCCGCCACCATGCTCTCGACCACCTCCTGGCTGTAGCGGCCGTGGGTCCACAGCCAGGGCGTGCAGCCGCTGGATTGGGGCCGTTGGTGGTAACAGGGCCGACCGAGATACAGCGCGGCCATTGGATCGCGCGCCATCAGCCGCAGCGCCAGCGGATCGCGGGGCGTGGGATCGGAGGCGATGCGGTGTCTGGTGTCCCAGGGACGGCCGTCTCCTTCCAGATAGAGGTGGATCCGCGGCGCGGCAGCGAGGTCTCCCTGGCGATAGAGGACATGCTGAAAACGCGTGCCGGGAGCCAAAGCGCTCTCCAGGCCGTGGGTCGCGGCCAGGGCGTCGAGCGACGATTGGGTGTCCGCGTGACTGGCGCAGCCGGTCAGCGCACAGATCCAGATCACGGCAAGCAACGCCCCAGCGAACGCCCTGATGAGCGGTTGCATGTCGACGTCAGGAGGCTGAACGTTCGGTGGGCCGAGTCAGCTCCATTCGCCCGCTCCAAGCAGGCGCGCCTGCCGCCAGGCGGGCTGGTGCGTCGGAAACAGGGGCGTGCCGGGTTGCAGGAGCGAAAGGACGATAGCGGCGGCGCTGCGCTGGCGTTGAAAACCGTCGCGCAGCACCTGCCGGCAGTACCCGACCGACACCGGCTCGCCCAGGAAGACGCGCCTGCCAGGTGGGAAGCCGGTTTGATTGGCGTCCCACCAGTCCTGCAATTTGACGGCATCCGGCCAGGGCAGGCCGTCGTCCTCGTCCATGGCGGTGTCAGGATCCTCCGGATCGTCGTTGGGGCCGGGTTCCAAACCGTCCGGCGGGGGGCGTTCGAGGTCGCGATCGGCCAGATCCAGACCCGTGACGAACGAGAATGACTCGCCCGCGAGACGGGCCAGTCGATCATCGGCCATCTGCCCGATCAACCAGGGGATGTAGTGCGCGTCGCCGGCGCTTCCGGCACCCTGAATCAACAGACGTCGATTGGCGGGATCCTGGGCGATGGTCTTGAGAAGACGGTGTGCGCTCGGCGCATCGACCGCTGTCAGCCACAGCCGCAGCGCCCGCGCTCGGCAGGGGTTCGGGTTGGCCGCGAAACCTTCCAGCACCGCGAGCGAGCGGTCGCGGTCCCCGAGCAGCAACGCCGAGGAGGCCGCCTGAAAGCGCGCCAGGTCGTCTTCATCCTTCAGCCCCTGAGCGCAGGCGGGACGCAGATCGCGCCGCCCGAGCTCTCCCGCCGCGCGGAAGGCACGGGCGCGCAGACTTGGATCAGGATCGTTGCAAGCCTCCGTCAGCATCGCACCTGGGTCGAGACGATGCATGGCACAGGCGGCAATGCCGATCTCGCGCCGAATGGACAGCCTTGACGCCAGCAACTCCGCCACAATGCCTTTGAGGTCATGGGCCGACACCCAGCCAAAGGCGGATGTGAGCCCGCGCCGCGCTTGCGGCAGCGTGGCGGCAAGCGCGAAGAGACGATCGAGACGGGTTGAATCCTTGTGCTCGATGGCCAGCACCGTCGCCGCGAACACCTCGCCGACGCCGGGTGTCTCCAGCGCGCCCGTGCACAGACGCGAGCCCGCGTCGCCCGCGACCGCGAGTCCATCGAGATGCGCGGCCAGACGCTCGTCGAGTCGGCGCAGATGATGGAGTTTGACATGGGGGGCACGCACCAGGCTGGACCGCACATGGCGCAGGATGGCCGATTCTTCGGCGTGCTGCTGGATGACGGCTGGAATGGGTTGGCGGGAATGGGCGAGCATGAGTTCATCTTCCCCATCGGTCACGCATCGATACAGGCGAATTCCGGAAGCCGTCATGTGCCATGAGATTAAGCGATGCGATGCCAGACCTGGCCATCGAAGGCCATGACATCCTGTCGGCCGATCGACCACAGCACATTGCCCGCCTGACACAGATGATACGTGGAAGGTCTCTCGCGAGACGTCATGCGCACCTCTTCCACCGTACCGTCCGCGAGCCTGAACACGCCGCGCATCGTTGCGAGATACAGGTGAGGCTCCAGCCAGGCGAGCGACCAGATGTCATGCGGGAAGGCAGCGTGCTCGATCACGCCGAGTTGGTCACCTCTCCCCGCGATCAGGATTCCCGCTTGCCCCCCAAAATAGACATTTCCA
This sequence comes from uncultured Thiocystis sp., assembly GCF_903866365.1. Taxonomy (GTDB): domain Bacteria; phylum Pseudomonadota; class Gammaproteobacteria; order Chromatiales; family Chromatiaceae; genus Chromatium. The sequence continues at coordinate 30,064 of NZ_CAIPNF010000050.1, read as the reverse complement.
TCCGTCGCACAGCAAATGCTGGTCAACGTCAGGTTGGTGGGGCTCACGATGGCATTCCAACGCTCCCCATCGAATCGAAAGATCTCTCCATTCCAACCGGCCGCATAGATTTCCGACAGCGAAAAGCCGTCGATCGCCTCGAAACCCGTGACTGCGGTCTCGTCCGACGGCAGACCGTCACCGAGCGACATCCAGATGCCGCTGTCGAGCCGTCGGTAGACCTGTCTGCCCATGCCGACCGCAAGCGCGTTCCCCGCCACCGAACCCACGGCTCGCAGTGCGCCTGGCGATCCAGTCGCGCCGGCGCTCTGCAATACGTTTTCCGCATGCACGTCACCACTGCCGAGGAACACCGCTTCGCCTTTCGGACCTAGCGCGATGAGCTGCTCGTTCGGCGACTGGCAGATGGACGCCCCGACGACCGGGAACGACACCTGGGCGTCGTCAGACCATCCCTCGCCGTCGTACTCGAAGATCGTCGACTTGGGTTGGTCCCGATTGTTGCCGGACGCATCGGTGGCAATCAGGTATCCGATGTCAGGACCGCGCACGGCGCCCGTGACATAGTCGTAGCCTTCGAGGATGGCGTGCATGACGAATACCTCCATACTTATCTCAGCCTCCGCGTGCGGTTGGCGACGACCATGTCGGCCGCTTCCACCGCATCCGGTCCCGCATACCCTTCCTGGACGCTCTTGATGGGCGTTCGATCCTTGATTCCGCAATCCCGGTGATAGGCGTTGATCTGCGACTCCAGACATTTCTCGTTGCAGCCGGACTGCGGAAAGGTCTTGGTGGCCGCCTCGATGGATTGTTGGCGTGCCGTCCCGAAATCGGTGATCTCCGTCGACAGCGTCGACCCGTTCGCGAGTGCCACGGTGCCGGATCGGGCGGATTGCGCCGCTGCCGTGCTCTGGTACGCATGCATCAACCCATGGGTACCATGATACTGGTTGGTACCCTCCACGCAGATACAGGGTGCCTTATCCGCATCGTAGCCTTCGGTGCCGCGAAGCGGCACCGAGCCGTCGGCCGGACCCCGCCCGGAATCGAAGAAAGCGCTGGCCTCGATCATGTGATGGGGCGTTTGGCCGGGGCAGCATCCGGGTTGACGCTTGGCGCCACGTCCTTTCGGCTCGTAAGGTACCAACTGACAGCGGCGCGCGGCGAGGCACTGATCGCCCGCCGTTTTCGTGGCGTACTGCTCCACCTTCTGCTCGTTGTAGAGCGGTTTGTCTGGAGGACAAGGACTGGGGCCGCCTTTTTTATGCGGCTTGAAGTCTTTGCAGGCATCGGCTTCCTTGTCCATATCCCCTGTGCAGGGATGATCGGGGGAGATGCTCATCGAGTCCAAATACGGCCAAGTCGGCGTTTGTCCGGGTCGCGATGCATGATTATGCGTTGTCAAATCGAGGTGCCGGACGGCGTTCTCGCCTTCGACCATGACGTCCATCGACCAAGAATTGAAGTAAACCTTACCGCGATGAACGCTCGTGATCACTCCCTTTTTTGCCGCGCATCCGGCCTCGTCGCCGATGCTTTTCTTGAAGTATGACTTGTCCTTCAGCATGACCTCCTTGCCGCCGATCTTGACCGTCGTGCTCCCATCCGACGTGTCCCGCGCCATGCCCGTGTTGGGATAAGGAATGGGAACGCCCGGGGGAGTCGCGGGATTCTCCGGAGGCGTCATGCACACGTCCGGAAACGCGCAGACCGCTTTACCGTCCGCCTCCTTACAGGAGATTTCGCGCCCATTCGCGAAGACGTCGTTAGCCATTGGGTAACCCATTTTGTTGGACGCATTCGGGCAGACTTGCCATCACGCACCGCTGAAACGCAAGATCGCGGCCGCTCGTCTGCCGGCATCGTTTGCGCAATGAAACAGGAGATGGGGGCCTGCCGAATATGCCTTGCGACAGGCCGCATCGGCGACCGCCAGCATCGCGATGCCTGCCGCGGCCCCTGACTCGCCGATGCATTCCGCGGGATGCCAGAGATCGAATTCCGCTTTGCGTTGCCGCAGGAGGCGCGACAGCGCCAGGGCCGCTTCCTTGAAATAATACTGCTCGCCGGAAAGATCCGCGATGCGGTCATCGAGGTCATGCAGCTCGCAGCGCGCCTCGCTCAACGCACCGCGAATGGCCGTTGCCAGACCGTCCGCCCGCAGCGGTTGGTCCGCGTCGATCGATGCCTGCTCGGTTCCGAATCCGATCCCGATACACTGCAATTCGACGGGGCCGCCGGGGCGGCTCATCAAGATGGCTCCGGCCGCCTCGCCGGGGATGAAACCGTTGGAGTTGCCCGACGACAGCAGACGCTCGGCACGCTCATAACGGCTCAAGGTGGGCCAGGTCAAGAGGCTGTCAGTCGCGGCGATCAGCACCAGAGGCGCCTTGCCGTCGTAAAGGAGTTTTCGCGCCTCGGCGAGTGCAATGGCCGCGCTGACCCGCCCCTGGGGGATGATGGCGGACCCAAGCGCAAAATGCAGACCGAGTTCCTCCTCGATCTCGACCAGCAATTGATCGTCCAGACCATCGAGCCGGCCTGGACGCTCACGCTCGGCAACGCACAGGAGCAAGGGGATAGCGGACCAATGCGCGCGCGGAATCTCATCCAGGCATTCGGCAATCGCCATCGCCGCCATTTTGACGAGCTTGGCGCGACCGCGCCACGGCTGCTCCAGCGGAACCTGATGCGCCATGATCCACTCGCCATCGCTCCCCAGGAAGCGGGTCTCGGTCGGGTTGCCGATCTTGGCGCGAATCGCGGCGCAGGCGGCGGGCGCGGACAAGCCGACGCTGGTGATCAGCCCGGTATGCTTGATGGCGATGGGTTGGGCAGTCATAGCGGTCCTAATCCGCCGAGGCCGGCGCGGGATCCGTGGCGGCGGATGGCTTGACCGGGATCGGGAAGGCCACCTCCTCGCGCGCCTGCCACCAGTCCTGCCCCTTCTTTCCCACCAGGATCTGGGCGATCTCGAACATGTTCTTTTTCAGTGGGCGGGCCACCCGCCAGGTCAGCATCAACCGCTCCTGGTCCGGTTCCAGCACCAGGGTATCCAGGGTCGCCTGGAGATCCTCGCGTTCGCCTGTCTTCGGGAAGAGGTGCACCGGTGCCTCGAAGGCTGGGAGCCTGAAGCTCCGGCGTCCATCCGGGGTCAGATTGACGAGCCCGACTTCCTGGCCGTCGAGCGGCCCCTCGATCTGCTGATCCAGTGGCGCGGCCTGATAGTAGCGTTCGTCGAAATCCGGCGGCAAAAAGGGGAAGTGCTCATCGAGCCAGTGCTGGTCATAGGTTCCGGCATAGCGGTAACGCGGCACCCAGTTGCGTCCGATCGGGCCGAAGGCCATCGGGGCATAGTCGCCGTCGGGGCGTGTGACCGGCCGATTCAGTTCCTCGGTGTTGGGCAGCAGCGCGCCGTCGAGCCAGTCCGAGCGCAGATGCCTGTGGAATCCCGTGCCGACGGGATTACGGAGAAAGGCGGCATGCTGGGCGAAATCCTCATGGCGGTTGTCGACCCCGCCGAAGGCGCGGTCGTAAGAGATCGGCATCCGGGTAAAGGGGATGGGTTCGCTCACGCTGATGCCGGTCGATGCAACCTGCCAGCAGCGCATTCCGACCACGGCGAAGCTCTTGGTGATGCCATTGACCTTCAGACCAACCGGCACCCGCTTCGCTGGACGCCCTTCCGGTGCGTAGGCGCTCCCGATCAACAGGAGATCGGCACGTGGTTTCCTGGGGGCGAAATCGACCTCGTGGATCGGCGCCGAGCGACCGGGTTCGCCGGAAAAGGTATCGGCCATCACCAACGGCATCTGTTCTTGCGCCAATTGCAGACGCTCGGAACCCGTGCGGGGGAGCACAAAGGTTCCCTTGATGACCACGACTAAAAGCTCGCGACCGCTGGGCTCCATGCCCATGGTGTAGCCGGCGACCATGCGTGTTGCATTGATGAGTTCCATGATCCCCCTAACACTCGGTCCACGACGATGAAGGAACCTGTTTAATTCAACTGCACCGAACCGCCCTTGACGCGATTGACGCCCGCGGAGCGGCTCAGCACATAATCCCCCTGGATCAGCACCTTCCCGGCCTTGGTCAGGGTGATGCTGGCCTTGCCGCAGCGCAGGACGAGCTGTTCCTGCGCAGTGATCAGGAGACGCTCGCCGTCGGCATCGACCTCCACCTGTCCTGGTCGCTCGGGCAGTGGCCAGCCAGCGTGCTCGCGCAGCATGCCCATGACGATGGGTTTGCCGGGGTTTCCCTCCTCGAACATCAACGCCACGTTGTGACCGATATGCGCTCCATGCAGATCGACGACGGTGCGCGCCGGGAGCGCCGCCGTGCCGGGTTGCCCGGGATAGAGGACGAGCGGCGTCCGCCCCTCGTTCGTCATCGCGACGATCTCGCCAACCACAACGCCGGGCACCGTGGGAACGTGATCCGACTTGGTCGACGCCGCCTCGATCAAGGGTCGCAGCAGATCGACACCGGAGACGTCCTCGACCGACGATTCGATGCAATGTTCGGCGACCAATCCGCGACTCATAACGCCCCTCCGATTGAAAACCGCAACCGTCAAGCGCCGCGACGAAGATCGCCCGTGCCACGGCGAAAACGCACACCTGCAGCCGCCAGTCATGATCAGGCGAGCAGACACAAAGACCGAGCCAACCAAGATCGGGACTGACACGGGATAAAATGGAATGCTTCTATCACTTAAACCGCGCCGACTCTATCGCCGCTGATGGCTGCCAAGCTGGCCGACGACTCAAAAAACGCAGACCGTCACGGAGCGGTTTAATTCTGAAGAATCTTCGCGCCCTTCATGGTGATGTTGCCCGATGCCTTCACGTTGATCTTGCCCGATCCCTCGACGGTAATGTCCTTGCCCTTGATCACGATGGTGCCGTCCTTTTTCATGCTGATGCTGGCGCTGCCGGTGGTGATGGTGATCGAATCGCCGGCATCGATGCTGAGATTCTTCGCTACCGAGAGGCTGTCGTCCTTGCCGATCGACACGGTTCGCCCCTCACCCACGCTCACGGACTCGGTCTTCGTGACGCTCTCGGTCCGGGCACCGCCGATGCCGATGCTTTCATCCTTGGCGACATTCTCGCTGCGGCTCCCGCCAATACGGATGCTCTCGTCTTTGCCGACATTCTCGCCGCGGCTGCCGCCGATACCGATGCTCTCGTCCTTGGCGACACTCTCGCCGCGGCTGCCGCCGATGCTGATGTTCTCGTCCTTGCCGACGCTCTCGGTCCGTCCTCCACCGATGGTAATGCGTTCATTCCGATCGACCGTCTCGGTGCGATTCTGATGAATCGTAATCGTCTCATCCTTGTCGACCGTTTCGGTGCGCTGACCGTGAATGGCGATCGTCTCGTTGTTGTCGACGGTCTCGGTGCGATCATGCTTGATGTGGCTCGTCTCGTCGTGATCGATGGTTTTGGTCCGGTCATGCCCGACCCAATGGGTTTCATCGTTCTCGACTTCGATATCCTGATTTTTCTCGGCATGAATCCAAAGCTGTTCGGAACCCTTCTTGTCCTCCATGCGGATGGCGTTGGCGTTGGCCGCGCTGCCGCCCTTTGACGAACGGCTCAAGACGCCGCTCTGGGTCATATTGGCCGGCAACTCCCAGGGCGGCATCTGCTCGGCGTTGTAGACCCGACCGGTGATGATGGGCTGATCCGGATCGCCCTCCAGAAAGTCGACGATCACCTCCTGGCCGATGCGCGGAGTGGCGATCGCGCCCCAGTTCTGTCCCGCCCAGGGGTGGGACACGCGGATCCAGCAGGAACTCTTCTCGTTGCTCTTGCCGTAACGATCCCAATGAAACTGCACCATCACCCGGCCGTATTGGTCGGTCCAGATCTCCTCGCCGGACGGCCCGACCACGATGGCCGTCTGCGGACCCCGCACGATGGACTTGGGCGTCACGCGCGCGGGCCGGAAGGGTTCATGGGAATCCATCGCGCTGAAACTGGATTGACAGATGACGGCGCCGTCCGGCGAGCGGGTGGTTTCAAATTCATCCGTCTGCCATCGATGCTCGGCGGAGAGCACCAGATATTCGCGATTCTGATCGGCGCGCGGGTAATCGGTCAGCGTGAAGAGATGGCCGGCGGCCAAACCTCGTGAATAGGTTTCGCCCCGGACGATTTCACGCTCGGCCTGGAGTTCCTCGATGCGCACGCCGGCATAACGCTCGCCTTCGCTGCCTTCCACATACTCGCCCGGATAGTCGTAGATCTCATAGTTCGCATGCGCATGCTGACTTGAGGTCGCCGGGGCGGGACGCGAACACAGTAGATCCACGCTGGGCTTTTTGAAATCGAAATCATCGTGAGCGAAGGCGCCGGGGCGGATCGCCGAGGTCAGCGACCAGGTGAAGATGGCGTCCTGATCCCGCATCGCAGCCAGATCCGTCGCATGATAGGGAATCTTCGCGAAGCCCGGAAACGGCTGAAGCGCGCTGTAATCGTCGGCGATGGCGAGGGTATGTTTGCCGTCCTCGTGGGTGAAATACCAATAGATTCCCTCGTTCTCCAGGAGACGGCTGACGAAGTTGAAATGCGTCTCGCGGTACTGGACACAGTACTCCCAGGTCCGGTATTGCGCGCTCAGCCGGTCATCGAAATCGGCGAATCCCGCGTCGCGAAAGACTTGCTTGACGATGTCCGGGACGGTCATCTCCTGAAAAATACGGCAGTCGGCGGTACGGGTCAGAAACCATAGCCAGGGCGCCAGGGTTGCCTGATAGCGGGCGAATCGGCCCTCATAGCCGACATAGGCGAAGTGGCTGACAAAGCCATTGAAAAACCGTTGTTTCTGATCCCGCAGCGCGAGACGAACTGTCACCGGTTGGCCCAGTAGGCGGGACGCTGCAATCTCATAATCCTCGCTCAGGAGATCGAGCTCGATTTCAAAAAGCGTGCTGAGCCGTTCATGGACGGTCGCGCGGCGAAGCAGTAGAACGTCCTCGCCGAGCGGCGTCGACACCGCAATCGGCCTATCGCTTTGACGGTATTTCGATCCGGTTGCCATATCGGTTCGGCCTCTGTCTTAAACGACGATCAATCTCTTGCATCCGATCTGGCCCGCTGCATTATCCTTGCCATTCCGGAATTGTCTTGATGAATGATAAATTATCATGAAACAAGCCTCGGCATCGAAGGATACGTGGCCAGGGTGAGCGCGTATAATTTTTTCTGAAATCAATAAAATCAAACAGTTAAGATGCGAGCTTCACAATACATATGAACTGTAACTTATTGATTTATAGGGGTACGCGCTCGCCCTGGATACGTGGCGGCACTGAACGGTTCACGTCGAACCGCCTGGTTCATTGTGACCCAAGCCTGAAGGGGAGACACAAAGGTCGATGCATCGCACCCAGCCGATCAATCCGATAACGGTTGACATCCTCCTCAAGATCGACGATTTTTCCAAGCGTCATGGGAGGAAATACGGCGGACGCTCCCGCGACGCGATCGACCGGCGATGGGCCGAACCACGTCGCTGCATTGCGGTATACAACCCAGACACATTCATTCGAGTATCGATCGGTCTGCGGATCCCATCGCCGATGGCCATGGGTTGCAAGCATCCCGGGCAAACGCCGCTTTTCTGTCTTTTGCGAGCAGGCAATAAACACTTTCCAGTCCAAACCTTGCTGTTGGAGACGAAAGGATGGCTGTAGTCGATATCGAAGACTTGCTCCAGGCGCTCTCGCCCGCCTCGCCCTGCGGCGAGGATCTGGAATACGACCCCGCCTATGGCGCGCTCGAACGCGCGACCTTGGGCAAACCGGAACAACAGTTCGGAAACACCGTCGTCGAGGCCGAACCGCCGAACTGGCTCGATGTCGGGCGTCAGGCGCTGGAGCTGCTGAGACGGACCAAAGACCTCCGCGTTGCCGCGATTTTGACGCGGGCGCTCGTCCGTACCGAGGGCTGGAGCGGGTTTCGCGATGGCCTGTCGCTGATCGACGGTCTGCTGGACCGCTATTGGGAGAGCGTTCACCCGCAACTGGATCCAGAAGACGGAAACGACCCAACCTTGCGTGTCAATACCATTTTTTCGCTCTGCGATCCGGTCGTCATGCTCGAAGGATTGCGCGCGGCTCCACTTGTCGACTCCCGTGTGCTGGGCCGTTTCGGTCTGCGCGACCTGCAGATCGCGGCCAGGGAAATCCCCGCGCCGAACGACGGCAAAACGCCGGTTCCTGAGCCCATGGCGATCGAGGCGGCCTTTCAGGAGGTCGAACTGGATGCCTTGCAGGCCACGGCGAACGCCATCGGCCAGTCGCGCGAACGGCTTGCCCGCATCGAGTCGCGGCTTCTGGAACAGGTCGGCGTCGGCGCGGCACCCGATATGACCGAACTCGCCCAACTCATCCAGTCGGCACAGAAAGCGATCGCCGCCCCGCTCGCGCGGCGCACCGGCCTGCCCGCGGCATCCGAAGACATGCTTGCGGGAGCAGCGCCCGGGCAGATGGCGGGGACGGCGGGGGCCGATCCGCCGACCTCGCCGGCCACGCTCAACGCCATCAATCACCGGGCGGACGTCATCCGCGCCCTCGACCTTCTGTGCGACTACTATCGGCGTCAGGAGCCGTCCAGCCCCGTTCCGCTCCTCCTCAATCGCGCCAAACGACTCGTCTCCAAGGATTTTCTGGAGATTTTGCAGGACTTGGCTCCGGACGGTCTCGCGCAGGCGCGGGCGATGCGCGGTTCCGATCCGGACGCATAGGCTCTCTCCGTACAGCTACCCAGGAGATATTCCGTGGCAGAAAGCAGTCAGAAATTCATCGCTCGAAATCGCGCGCCAAGGGTCCAGATCGAGTATGACGTGGAACTCTACGGGGCTGAAAAAAAGATCCAGCTTCCCTTTGTGATGGGTGTCATGGCGGATCTTTCCGGCAAACCGGCGGAAGCCTTGCCGGCGGTCGCCGACCGGAAGTTTCTGGAGATCGATGTCGATAACTTCGACGATCGTCTTAAGGCGATGAAGCCGCGGGTCGCCTTCCAGGTGCCCAATACGCTGACCGGCGAGGGGAATCTGAGCGTCGATATCACCTTCGACAGCATGGACGACTTCTCGCCCGCGGCGGTCGCCCGCAAGGTCGGCGCCCTGAGCAAACTGCTGGAGGCGCGTGAACAACTCTCCAATCTGTTGAGTTACATGGATGGCAAGACGGGCGCCGAGGATTTGATCGCCAAGGCGCTGCAGGATCCGGCGCTGCTGCAGGCATTGGCTTCGGCGCCCAAGCCGCGGGACGCCGCGGCCGACGCCGCGGCGCGGACGGAGGATTAAACCGTGGCTGAAACAGACACCCAGGCCCAACCGTCCCAGGCGACGGAAACCACTCTCGAAGCCGGCGATTTCAGCGCGCTGCTCGAAAAGGAGTTCCGCCCAAAATCCGATCGCGCCAAGGAGGCGGTCAGCGAGGCGGTCAAGACACTCGCCGAGCAGGCGCTCGCCAGTTCGATCGTCGTGTCCGCGGATGTGGTCCGCACCATCGAATCCATCATTGCCGAACTCGACCGCAAGCTCAGCGAACAGGTCAACCACATCCTGCATCACGCCGAGTTCCAGAAACTGGAAGGCGCCTGGCGAGGTTTGCATTACCTGGTCAACAATACCGAAACCGACGAGATGCTCAAGATTCGGGTGATGAACATCTCCAAGAAGGAAGTCCACAAGACACTGAAGAAATACAAAGGGACGGCCTGGGATCAAAGCCCGCTGTTCAAAAAGATGTACGAGGAGGAATACGGACAGTTCGGCGGAGAGCCCTTTGGCTGTCTGGTCGGCGACTATCACTTCGATCACAGCCCGCCCGATGTCGAGTTCCTGGGCGAGATCTCCAAGGTCTGCGCCGCCATGCACGCGCCCTTCATCGCGGGCGTGGATCCGTCGGTCATGCAGATGGACTCCTGGCGCGAACTATCAAACCCGCGCGATCTGACCAAAATCTTTCAGACTCCCGAATACGCGGCCTGGCGTTCGCTGCGCGAATCCGACGACGCCCGCTATCTCGGGCTGGCCATGCCGCGCTTTCTCGCGCGTCTGCCCTATGGCGCCAAGACCAATCCGGTCGACGACTTCGATTTCGAGGAGGACACCGAAGGGGCCGACCACAACAAGTACACCTGGGCCAACTCGGCTTATGCGATGGCGACCAACATCAACCGCTCCTTCAAGATGTATGGTTGGTGCTCGCGTATTCGCGGCGTTGAATCGGGCGGCGCGGTGGAGGGGTTGCCGACCCACACCTTCCCGACCGACGATGGCGGCGTCGACATGAAGTGCCCGACCGAAATCGCGATCAGCGACCGGCGCGAGGCGGAACTCGCCAAAAACGGCTTCATGCCGCTCATCCATAAAAAGAACTCGGATTTCGCCGCCTTCATTGGCGCGCAATCGCTGCAAAAACCCTTCGAGTACGACGACCCCGACGCCACGGCGAACGCCAACCTGGCCGCGCGGCTCCCCTATCTGTTCGCGACCTGTCGCTTCGCCCACTATCTGAAATGCATCGTGCGCGACAAGATCGGCTCCTTCAAGGAGCGGGAGGATATGGAACGCTGGCTGAACAAATGGATCCGTCAATACGTCGATGGCGACCCCGCCCGCTCCTCCGAGGAAAGCAAGGCCCGCAAGCCGCTGGCGGCCGCCGAGGTACGGGTGCAGGAAGTCGAGGGGAACCCCGGCTATTACGCCTCGCAGTTTTTCCTGCGCCCGCATTACCAATTGGAAGGGTTGACCGTGTCGCTTCGGCTGGTCTCTAAACTCCCGACGGAGAAAGGAGTCTGAGCGGTTCAGAATGGTCTTCCAGCCGACGATCAAGCCGTTCGACATCCCCGACACTGAGCTTGACCGATGTCGGAAAAGATTGATTTAAGCAGTTAGCCCGGATTTTTCACCACGAAGACACGAAGGCCACAAAGGATTTCATCAAGGATGTTTGGCGAATGTTTGGTCGAGACTGGTCCGTCCAGGAGGCAAGCCGTAGGAATATCCTCAAGGCATTGTTTCCTTTGTGTTTTTTGTGCCTTTGTGGTGAATTTATGAAATCTTCGGGTTAGATCTTATTGGCACAAGGAGTGCCTTAACAAGAGTCAGATCATGTCTGACATGGTCCGAGCCGAAACCGCGACGATTTCCAATCATGACGAGTTATCGAGGAGAACGACATGGCTTTTGATATGCTGCTTGACATCGACGGGATCCCTGGCGAAAGCAAAATTGCCGGGTTCGAAGACAAAATCGACGTTCTGGCCTGGAGCTGGGGCGAGAGTAATGCCGGCACCTTCCATACCGGCGGCGGTGGCGGCGCCGGCAAGGTCAACGTCCAGGATCTGTCATTCACCAAATACGTCGATATCGCCACTCCAGTGCTCATGTTGTCCTGCGCGACCGGGGAGCACATCGAAAAAGCCGTTCTGACCGTCCGCAAGGCCGGCGGCAAGGCCGGCGAGGACGCCCTGCAATATCTGGTCATCACCCTGGAAAAGCTGATGGTGACGTCAGTCAGCACGGGCGGGAGCGGCGGCGAGGATCGGCTGGTCGAGAATGTCAGCTTGAACTTTGCCAAGTGCTCGATCGCGTACGCGCAGCAGGATGACAAGGGCGCGGAGAAAGCCAAAAAGACCTTTAGCTGGGATGTCGAATCGAACAAGGGCGACGTGAGCTGACCCACCGTCACCGCTCGCCCGTCGACATTCAGATCGGCGGGCGATCGCTGTTTCAGTGCATCTCGCCTGAGCACACCGGAGAGTCGCGCCGATGAATGCCGAACAGTACCTGCGGGACGGCGATCTCCAGGAGACCATGACCCATCTCCAGCGGCAGATTCGCCAGGAGCCGGCGAATCCCCGACTGCGGGTGTTCCTCTTTCAGTTACTCGCGGTGACCGGCGCGTGGGAACGGGCGTTGAATCAGCTCGGCGTGGCGGGCGAACTGGATGCCTCGACCCTGCCCATGGTCCAGACCTACCGCGAAGCGCTGCGCTGCGAGGTACTGCGGGCGAAGGTGTTCGCGGGCAACCGCTCTCCGCTGGTGTTCGGCGATCCCGAACCCTGGCTGGCGCTGATGTTCCAGGCGCTGACGGTCACGGCGGCCGGCGAACACGCCCAGGCGGCGGAACTGCGCGGCCGTGCCCTGGACGCCGCGCCGGCGACCGGCGGTCGCCTCGATGGTCAACCCTTCCAGTGGCTGATGGACGCGGATTCCCGCTTGGGGCCGATTCTGGAAGTCATCGTCAACGGGCGCTATTACTGGATACCCTTGCAGCGGATCCGCTCCATTCAGGTGGAAAAGCCCGAGGATCTGCGCGATCTGGTGTGGATGCCGGCCTCTTTCACCTGGACCAACGGCGGCGAAACCGTGGGGCTGATCCCGACACGTTATCCGGGTTCCGAAGCGCACCCGGATCCGCCGATTCGACTGGCGCGCAAGACCGAATGGCTGGAGCCCGCGCCCGGCGTCTATCTCGGCCTGGGTCAGCGGATGCTGACCACGAACACGGAGGACTACGCGCTGATGGACGTGCGCCGGATCGAGCTGGAGACGCCTGAAGATCCGGCGACGGATGCGGCCGCGGAGCTGGCGGCGGGCGGCGAGACAGCGCGCACCCATGGCTGAACTGACCCAAAAAGAGCGGCTGCAACCCGCCCTTCTTGACCGCCTGACCGACGATGAACCGGACCGGCAACAGGAGTCGCGCGAGAAGCGCGTCCTCTCGATGCGTCAATTGCGCGAAAGCGTCTTGCGCGATCTGGCCTGGCTGCTCAATGCCGGGCGGCTCGACAGCGTGCAGGATCTCGCCGCCTATCCCTTCGTGAGCCGTTCGGTGCTGAACTATGGAATCCCGGATCTCGCCGGACTCACCGCCTCCGGGGTGGAGATCGCTCAGATCGAACGCACGATCCGGCAGGCGATCTGGGACTTCGAGCCCCGCATCCTGCGCCAGACGGTCCGCGTTTCCGCCCGTGTGGATCCGCGGCTCATGAGCCACAATACGCTCACTTTCGAGATCGAGGGAGACCTCTGGGCGCAGCCAGTCCCCCTGCGGATCTTTCTCAAGACCGAACTCGATCTCGAACTGGGCGAGGTCAGGGTCACCGAGCAGTCTGGCCCAGGGGCCTGACATGGATCCCGATTTTCTCCGCTACTACAACCGCGAACTCCAGTTCATCCGCGAGATGGGCGCCGAATTCGCCCGCGACTATCCTAAGATCGCCGGGCGTCTCGGCCTGGAAGGCTTCGAGTGCGCCGACCCCTATGTCGAGCGCCTGCTGGAGGGCTTCGCCTTTCTCACCGCGCGGGTCCAGCTCAAGCTGGACGCGGAGTTTCCCAACTTCACCCAGCATCTGCTGGAGATGGTCTATCCGCACTATCTGGCCCCGGTGCCCTCGATGGCGGTGGTGCAATTCCAGCCCGATCCGACCAAGGGGGATCTCGCCAGCGGCTTCCCGATTCCGCGCGGCAGCAGCCTGCGCAGCATCCTCGGCAAGGGCGAACGCACGGCCTGTGAGTACCGCACCGCCGCGGATGTCACGCTCTGGCCGATCGAGCTGATCGAGGCCAGGCCGTTGGCCGTCGCCTCCGCCCTGGCCGTCGGGGCGGTGGGCGTCAAGGGGATCAAGGCCGGCGTGCGTTTCCGCTTGCGGGTCGCGCCCGGACTGACCTTCGACCAACTTCCCCTCGACCGTCTCCGGATCTTTCTGCGCGGCGGCGGCGCACTGCGCATGCGTCTTTACGAACAGTTGCTGGGCCACGCGCTTGCCGTGGTGGTCAGGCCGGCCACGCAACCGACACCCTGGCAGATCCGGCTGGACCCCAGCCATCTGCGGGCAGTCGGTTTCGACGACGCCGAGGCGCTGCTCCCGCACGGGCCCCGATCCTTTCAGGGCTACCGGCTGCTCCAGGAATATTTCGCCTTCCCCGACCGGTATCTCTTCGTCGAATTCACGGGATTGCGGGACGCCGTGCGTCGTTGCGCCGGCACTGAACTGGATCTCATCGTCCTGCTCGACCAGGGCGGCATTCTCGATGAGGATGCCTTCGACGCCTCCTATTTTTCGCTCTACTGCTGCCCCGCGATCAATCTCTTTCCCAAACGCGCCGATCGGATCCACCTGAGCGACCAGACCGACGAGCATCATGTGATCCCGGATCGCACCCGGCCGCTGGACTTCGAGATCTTCGGCATCCAGGAGGTGATCGGCATCGGTTCCCATGCCGATCCCGAGCAGGAATTTCTGCCTTTCTATGCCTCGCGCGACCTGATCGGCGCACGGGAGCGCCCCGCCTACTACACGGTCCATCGCCTGCCGCGCCTGCCATCCGCCCAGCAGCGACTGCGCGGTCCGCGCTCCAGTTATCTCGGCAGCGAGGTCTTTCTCGCCCTCGTGGACGCGGACGACGCCCCCTATCGCCACCATCTGCGACAACTCGCGGTCGGCGCACTCTGTACCAATCGCGACCTGCCGCTCCAGCTTCCGCTCGGCAAGGGCAACACCGACTTCAGCCTGGAGATCAGCGCCCCGGTACAGTCCATCCGCTGCATTGCCGGTCCGACCAAGCCCCGCCCCTCGTTCCCGAAGGGCGACAGTGCCTGGCGTCTGATCAGCCACCTCTCGCTGAACTATCTGTCGCTGAGCAATCAGGATGCCGAGCAGGGCGCGAGCGCCCTGCGCGAACTCCTGGCGCTCTATGGCGATCTGAACGACGCCGCCACCCATCGGCAAGTCGAGGGCGTGCGCGCGGTGCGCGCCACGCCGATCACCCGGCGTCTGCCGGGACCGGGCCGCGTCACCTTCGCCCGCGGGCTGCAGATCACCCTGACCCTCGATCCCGCGGCCTTCGAGGGCAGCGGCGTCTTTCTGCTGGGGGCCGTTCTGGAACAGTTTTTCGCGAAATATGTCTCGATCAATTCCTTTACCGAAACGATCGTCACGACCCCCGATCACGGCGAGGTCATGCGCTGGCCGGCGAGAATCGGACGACGTCACACCAGTTGAATCTCATCCGGCATGCTTCCGGGCAGGCGATGGTTTCCCATGACAAAGACCGCTTTCCACGATGAACGCCGTTCGGCATTGCTGCTTGCGCTGCAAGAGGCTCCTCACCGGTTCGGCTTCTTCCAGGCGCTGCGTCTCCTGGAATGCGCCGACCCCGAGCGTCCACGGCTCGGTCAGACCGCGCGTCCAACCGAGGAGCCGCTGCGGCTCGGTCAGGATCCGTCGCTCAGCTTCGCCCCCTCCACGCTGGCCGGCTTCGCGTCGGGAGCGCCTGGACGTCCGCCCCGGATGTCGGTCTTTTTTCTCGGACTCTTCGGACCGAATGGCCCGCTGCCACTGCACTTGAGCGAATACGCTCGCGACCGTCAGCGCAACGCCGGCGATCCGACCTTCGCGCGCTTCGCGGACATCTTCCATCATCGCATCCTGGTGCTGTTCTACCGCGCCTGGGCCAACGCGCGCCCCACGGTCAGCTTCGACCGCCCCGAAACCGACCGCTTCGGCGTCTATCTGGGCGCGCTGTTCGGACAGGGCACGCCCGCCTTGCGCGCCCGCGACGCCATGCCGGACCTCGCCAAGCGCCACTATGCCGGCCGCCTGGTGGCTCAGACGCGGCACCCCGAGGGACTGGCCGCGATCCTGGCCGATTTTTTTCGGGTCTCCGCCCGGATCGAGGAGTTTGTCGGACACTGGCTCGATCTTCCCCGCGAATCCCAGTGGCGGCTCGGTGCCTCGCCGGACACGGGCAGTCTGGGACTGACGACCGTGGTCGGCGCGCGCGTCTGGGATCGGCAGTACAAATTCCGCATCCTGCTCGGCCCGCTCGGATTGAGTGACTATCGCCGCCTGCTTCCCGGAGGCGAAAGTCTGCCGAAGCTGGTCGCCATCGTGCGGAACTATCTGGGCGACGAACTCGACTGGGATCTCAACCTCATCCTGCGCCGCGAAGAGACGCCGCCGATTCAGCTCGGGGCTCAGGGACAGCTTGGCTGGACCACCTGGCTGACCAGCCGCCCTCCGGTTCAAGACCCGGCGGACCTGAAGCTCCAGCCGCTGCGCTTTAGCCTTTCGTCGGATGGGTAGAGCGCAGCGCAACCCATCATTCCACTGAATTTTTGGAGAACTCGCGTCATGCCCGACATCAGTCGCGTCGCCCTCTTCGGCAAACTCAACCGGCTCGGTTACAAAGCCATCGAAAGCGCCACCGTCTTCTGCAAGCTGCGCGGCAATCCCTATGTGGAACTGGTGCACTGGATTCATCAGATCCTGCAACTGCCGGACTCCGACCTGCACCGCATCGTCAAACAATTCAACCTCGAACCCGCTCGGCTGGCCCGCGACATCACCGAATCGCTCGATCGTCTCCCCGCCGGCTCGACCTCGATCTCCGACCTCTCGGCCCATGTCGAGGAGGCAGTCGAGCGCGGCTGGGTCTATGGCACCCTGATGTTTAAGGAATCCAAGGTCCGCACCGGTCATCTGATCGTCGGCATCCTCAAGACTCCGGGGTTGCGCAACGCACTGCCGGGTATCTCGCAGGAATTCGACAAAATCAAGGTTGAGACGCTCTGCGAGCGTTTCGGCGAGATCGTCGGCGGCTCGCCCGAGGAATCCATGGGCGCCCAGGATGGTTCTCGGATTGGCGCCGCCGCGCCTGGCGAGGCGAGCGACGCCATCGCCCCGGCCTCGATGGGCAAGCAGGAGGCGCTGAACCGATTCACGGTGGACCTCACCGAACAGGCGCGCACCGGCAAGCTCGATCCCATCGTCGGACGCGACGCCGAGATTCGTCAAATCGTCGACATCCTCATGCGCCGGCGTCAGAACAACCCGCTCCTGACCGGCGAGGCCGGCGTGGGCAAGACCGCCGTGGTCGAGGGTTTCGCGCTCAAGATCGTGGCCGGCGACGTGCCCCCGCCGCTCAGGGAGGTCACCCTGCGCGCGCTCGACGTGGGGCTGCTCCAGGCCGGCGCCAGCATGAAGGGCGAATTCGAGCAGCGGCTGCGTTCGGTCATCGAAGAGGTGCAGGCGTCGCAGAAACCCATCATCCTCTTCATCGACGAGGCCCATACCCTGGTCGGCGCGGGCGGCGCGGCCGGCACCGGCGACGCCGCCAACCTGCTCAAGCCGGCGCTCGCGCGCGGTACCCTGCGCACGGTCGCCGCCACCACCTGGGCCGAGTACAAGAAACACATCGAAAAAGATCCGGCGCTGACCCGCCGCTTCCAGGTTGTGCAGATCGGCGAACCGAGCGAGGACAAGGCCATCCTCATGATGCGTGGCGTCGCCTCCACCATGGAACAGCACCACAAGGTGCAGGTTCTCGACGAGGCGCTGGAGGCGTCCGTGAAGCTGTCGCACCGCTACATCCCGGCGCGCCAGCTCCCCGACAAATCGGTCAGCCTGCTCGACACCGCCTGCGCCCGTGTCGCCATCAGCCAGCACGCCGTCCCGCCCGAGGTCGACGACTGCCGCAAACGCATCCAGGCGCTGGAGAACGAGCTGACCATCATCCGGCGCGAGACCGCGGTCGGCATCGAGACCGCCGAGCGCGAGTCGGCGGCGGCGGAAAAACTGACCGGAGAGCAAGCGCGTCTGGCCGAGGTCGAGGCGCGCTGGGAGCGGGAAAAGGCCTTGGTCGGGCGTATCCTCCGTCTGCGCGCCCAGTTGCGCGGGATCTCGGGTACCGTCGAGGGCCAGCCGGATGGGGCCGGTACCTTGCCCGCCAAGGAACCGGAATCGACCAATGAACTGACGGCAATGCCCGCCGTGGCGGAGGCTCCGCCCGTTGAGGGGCAAGATGACCGCCCCGCGAGCGCCGCCGACCGTTCCGCCCTGCTTGCCGAACTCAAGGAACTGCAAGCCCAACTCCACGCCCTGCAGGGCGACCGTCCGCTCATCCTGCCCACCGTCGACCATCAGGCGGTCGCCGCCGTGGTCGAGGGCTGGACCGGCATCCCGGTCGGGCGCATGGTCAAGAACGAACTGGAGTCCATCCTCAAGCTCGCCGACACCCTGGAGCAGCGCATCATCGGCCAGCGTCACGCGCTCGACATGATCGCCCGGCGCATCCAGACCTCGCGCGCCAAGCTCGACAACCCCAACAAACCCATCGGCGTCTTCCTGCTCGCCGGCACTTCCGGCGTCGGCAAGACCGAGACCGCGCTCGCGCTCGCCGAGGTGCTCTATGGCGGCGAGCAGAACGTCATCACCATCAACATGAGCGAGTATCAGGAGGCGCACACCGTCTCCACCCTCAAGGGCGCGCCGCCCGGCTATGTCGGCTATGGCGAGGGCGGCGTGCTCACCGAGGCGGTGCGGCGCCGGCCCTATTCGGTGGTGCTCTTGGATGAGGTCGAAAAGGCCCACCCCGATGTGCATGAGATCTTCTTCCAGGTCTTCGACAAGGGCTGGATGGAGGATGGCGAGGGGCGGGTCATCGACTTCAAGAATACCCTCATCCTGCTCACCACCAATGCCGGGACCGAATTGATCACCCGACTGTGCGCCGATCCGGATCTGATGCCGGATCCGGAGGGCATCGCCAAGGCGCTGCGCGAGCCGTTATTGAAGGTGTTTCCGCCGGCGCTCCTGGGTCGGCTGGTGACGATTCCCTATTATCCGCTCAATGACGAGATGATCGGCGCCATTACCCGGTTGCAGTTGGGGCGAATTGCCCGGCGGGTTCGGGAAAACCATCAGGTGCCCTTCTCCTATGACGACGAGGTGGTGAAACTCATTGCCTCGCGTTGTACGGAATTGGAGAGTGGCGGGCGGATGATCGATGCGATTCTCACGAATACCGTCCTGCCACGCATCAGCGAGGAATTTCTGACCCGGATGATGGAGGGAAAACCGATCGAAGGCGTGCATCTCACGGTGAGAGACGGTGATTTCGAGTACGCATTCGATCTCGACAAAACGAACTGACGACGGAGCTGACCGCTATGACGACCAAGCTGCTTCCGACCATCAAATCCGGGGCGTGCGGACCTTACGTGACCTATTGCCAAAACCTACTGAACGCCCGTTTGCCTGGGCAGGGTTGCATGTGGGTCGATGGGATATTTGGCCCGAAGACCGATGCCGCGGTCAGGCAGTTTCAATCGATGCGTCGGCTCAAGCTGGATGGTATCGTCGGCACCCAGACCTGGGAGGCGCTCGAGGCCGGTCCGCCACCGATCAAGAAGCGACCGGCGATGACCTTGCCTCCCGTTCCAGCGAGCGGCGGTTATTGATCTCGGATCGACATCGCGCCGCGCGGCCAATTCAACCTTGGTCCGTTTCCGCTCGTTCTCACGGTCCAGCGTGTGAATGCAGGCCAGGCGCTCCAGCAGCCCGTTCGGTCACGCGACGCTGGAGCGTAATGGGAGCCAAAAAAAGATGCCAGGCTCAATTTCTACTGTGCGGCCTGCATGCCAGGACGTGCATGTATCGACACTTGATGGCCTGCCGTTGCACATCGTTCAGCGCGCCCGTGACCGGGCGGCCTGCATCTTCGGCGACAAGGACCAGCTCGCCTACCTTGGCTGTTCCACCTTTCAAACAATCGGCGTTTCAGTGCTCGAAGGCGCTTCGATCGAGGCCGGATTGGCGGATGATGGATTGGAGAGTACCTTTGGCGACAGCTTCATGCTTCGGAACCGGAACGGTGATCGTGGTATCGGCAAGCTGTTTTTGCATGACGATATGACTCCCACGCTGGCGAACCTTCACGAAGCCATGACGCTCGAGGATCCTGCACACAGCCTGGCCGGACAGGATCGGGAGCTTACCCAACGGTGACCTCCAGTTGGGTTACGTAGACTTCCGTCTGGAAACGGCGCTGAATCTCGTCCGCCGAGGCAGTCTCGAAGAACAGCTCCAGCGCCTCGCGCAGATTGTCCCGCGCCTCCTCGACAGTGCCCCCCTGACTGGCGATGTCCAATTCGGGACAGAGGGCGACATAGGCATCCGCTTCGCGCTCGATGATGGCCGTCAATGATCTGTTCATGCTGCTCTGCCCTCTGTTTGCTTCATCTGTTGAGCTGAGTCTCTGGGCGCAACTCCTCCAACTCCTGGAGGTGCGTGTCGTCGAGTTAGGCTCGATCATCGCGCGCGAGATGCATCGGGGCGTCGGGGCTCTGTTCCTGTCAGAGCTTTTGCGCTGGCTTCGCTTACGCCGTGAGCATGCCGTATCGCTCTCAGGTTGTCTTCAAACTGGCCGAAGTGTCAGGGGAGGGTCTGAACGCTTACGGATCCGCTGTTCCCCGGCGCGTTGCGGCCATCGCTTGCGGTCGGATAACCTGGCGGAAGATCGATGCTACGGATGCACGCTTGGGAGGACGGCGCCGATCACCGGCAATTCGATTCGGAATTCGGCGCCGGGTTCGCGGATGACAACCTCGACCCGGCCGCCCATGGCGAGCGTCAACCGCTGGACCAGGGCGAGTCCGATCCCGGTGCCGGCGATGGCGCGGGTTCTTGCCTCGGGGCCACGATAGAAGAGCTGGAAGATCCGCTTGCCTTGCCCCCGGGGGATACCGGGGCCGAAATCGCGCACGCTCACCCGCAACCAGGTCGCTCCCACTTCCGCGCAGTCGATCACGATTCGACGGGGTTGCGCACTGGCGGCGAATTTGAGCGCATTGTCCACCAGATTGATGAGGATCTGCACGAAGGCATCCGGATCGGCCTGGACGCAGACATCGCTGTCGCAGTGCATGTCCAGTTGAAAGCCGGCGCGTGCGATCGGCGAGACGAGGCGTTCGCGCGCCATCG
Source organism: uncultured Thiocystis sp. (assembly GCF_903866365.1). Lineage (GTDB taxonomy): Bacteria > Pseudomonadota > Gammaproteobacteria > Chromatiales > Chromatiaceae > Chromatium. Next base: position 9,266 of record NZ_CAIPNF010000050.1, on the reverse strand, counting down.
TCATGAGTTCCAGGATCGCCACCGGCCTTGGCTCCAGCACGAGCGCGTCACGTCCGATGCGCGCGAGTTGCAGCACGTTGGCGATCAGGTGCGAGAGGCGTTCGCTCTCCTCCTGGATGAAGCGGTAATAGGTCGCCTTGCGCTCCTCGGTGGCGAACCCGGCGCGCAGCATTTCGGCATACATCCGGATCGAGGTCAGCGGCGTCTTGAGTTCGTGACTGACGGCCGCGACGAAATCCTGCTGCTGGCGCACCAGCGCGATCTGACTCACGCCCAGCCGATACATCAGTCCGGCCCCCGCCAGCACCACCAGCCCCAGGGCCGCGGCCATCCAGCCGATCACCGTCGCTCCGGGCGGGCTAGGCAGACGGCTGACGCTGAAGAGGAGTTCCAGTCCGCCAAAGGGTTCGCGCAAACGGGTGCGGTAGAGCAGCGCGCCGCTCAGGGGTGGCTCGCTCATCCGATAGTCGCGCTCGGCCATGGCCCGGAAGGTCGCGAGCACCTCGCCGCGATAGGCCACGATCAGGTCGCTGGTGCGGGCCAGCGCGGTGGCCGCGAAGGGACCGCCGACGAGTCGGTCCAGAAAGGCGGTCTGTTCGATCAGCGCGCCCTGGATGAGGCGTTCGCCGTCGCGCCAGACGCTGCGGAACAGCAGCAGATGTCCGCTGCCCAGTCGGCCTAGTTCGTCAGGCTCGATGGCGGTTTCGAACAAGCGCACGGATTTCGAGGGCGGGGCCGCATTGGCTTGGAGTCGAGCATTGCGGTCGGCGCGGGGAGCGGGCGAAGCGGCGGGCGCGGGTGCGTCCTCGCCTTTGCGCTGACCCCGCTCCGCCAGTCCCGTATCCAGATCCAGTTCCTCGACACGGCCAAGGGTCTTGCGTTGCTCCAGCGCTGGATCCGGTATGACCTTGTCGGAGGCGAGCCGCTCGAACGCCGCCTGGGACAAGCGATTGGAGGTTTCGGGCTGGTGTCGCGCCGCTACGCCGGCTGACGCGAGGCCAGCCGACTGGGTGTCGGTGGCCGGCGCGTCGTGGGCCGCGCGGCGGGTCTCTTCTTGCCACTCCCCTCGTCGATCCATGTCCTCGAAGTCCGTGCCCGCGGCGGCGCTGGCGTCCTGATCCCGCTCGCGGACGCCCCGTTCGACGAGACGATTCCCGATCAAAATCTCCTCGATCCGCCGTGCCTGCGTCTGACGCAAAGCCAATTCGGCCGGACCGATGCCGAACTCGGCGGGCAAGATCCCCGGCTCCGGCAACAGTGGCGTGCTGAAACGTCCGTCGGCGGTCACCTGGAACCAGCCCAGCAGACCCGCAATGGTCGTGTTCTCCGGAAGTTCCGCCAGGGGAGAGCGCCGGGAATAGGGATTGACCGGGTCGTCCGCGCCGATCAGAAAGCGATATTCCGCGATGTCGCGGGCGTCCTCGATGCGCACCAGCGCAGTGAGCGCACCGTCGATCCGGCTGGCAAACTCCTCGGCGGCGACCTGCTGCTGCCGAAAGGCTTCCCACTTGATCTGGTCAAAGGCTTTATGGACCAGCAGCAGACTGGGGACCGACAGGGCGAGTACGAAGAGGCCGATGCCAAATTGCAGCCGAAACAGGGCACGGCTGGTCGTCGAACCGCTCATGTCTCCCCGGCCAGGAGTCGGTAGCCAACCCCGCGCACCGTGACCAGCAGGCGCGGAGCGGCGGGATCGGCCTCGATCTTGCGGCGCAACTTGGCGATATGGATGTCGACGGTGCGGGTCTCCAGACCGCAATCCCGTGCGTAACCCCAGACCTTGTTCAGCAGCTCCTCGCGCGACACCGGCCGCTCGCCATGGGTGGCCAGATAGTCGAGGATCGCCACCTCACGGCGGGTAAAGGGGATTTCCTCGGTGCCGCGTCGCCCGGTCAGGCTGCGGCTATCCAACTCCAGGTCGCCGAGTCGAAGCCGCGCGACATCCGCGTCCGGTCCGCCACTGCGACGCAGCACCGCCCGCACCCGCAGCACCAGCTCGGTGACCGAGAAGGGCTTGGCGATATAGTCATCCGCCCCCAGCCGCAGCCCCTGGATGATGTCGGCATCGGCGGTGCGGGCCGTGAGCATGATGATCGGCTGGCCGCGATCGACCGCGCGCACCCGGTCGCAGATGGCGCAGCCGTCCAGGCCGGGGAGCATGAGATCGAGGAGGATCAGATCGAAGGTGCCGGAGAGCGCCTTGGTCAGTCCGCTCGGGCCATCCTCGGCCGTTTCCACGTCATAGCCGTGGTAGACGAAGAGATCCGTCAAGCCGACCCGGATCGGCTCTTCGTCTTCCACGATCAAAAGTCGCGATCGATGGGGCATGGCGATGACTGGCCTCGCTCGCCAAGGTGATTCAAAACAACGCCGATCACTCTAAACGCGGGTGACATCGCTCGCCAGTGCATCTCGTAAATCTTATGTAAAACATCCGGCCGTCTTTTTACGCAAACCTGTCTATGCACCCGCCTGGGGTCTCACTAAATTGCTGGTGGACGCCAAATGCTTGCAGATGAGTCAAGTTTGTCGTTGTCGACGATCCGAATACGACAACGACTGCTCGATAGTCATGACTGGTCGGTCTGAGGCGCAGTCTCCCTAGACTTCAGTCGCAGGCCCCGTAAACAACCCGGAGGGAAGACGATGGCATTCATGACTCGCTTGACGCGGCTGTTTCGCGCCGATCTGCACGCCCTGCTGGACCGTCTGGAGGCGCCGGATCTGGTGCTCGCCCAGGCGGTGCGCGAGATGGAGCAGGCGTTGGATCAGGAGCGACGGACAGTGGCGCGGCTGGAACGCGAAGGCGAGCGGCTGGTCGCCCAAGAGTCAGCGCTGCAACGCATTCTGACGCAGACCGGCGAGGCCGTCGATGACTGTCTTGAGGCCGGTCAGGACGATCTCGCCCGACCCGTCATCCGGCGCCGGCTGGAGACCGAGCGCCAATCCGCCGCGCTCCATCGCCGCCGGTTCGCGTTGGATTCCGAGCGCGAGCGGCGCGCCAACCGCCTCGCCGAGCAGACCGACAGGCTTGCCGACTTGCGCGCCCAGGCGGCGCTTTATAAGGAGGAGGAAGAAACGGATCTGGGAGGCGCGAGCGAATCCTGGTCCCATGCCGAGCCCGGCGTGCGGGAGACGGATGTCGAGGTCGCCCTGTTGCAGGCCAAGCGGCAACGGGGGATGACGTCATGAGTCGGCCCAGCTTTGGAGAAGGCGTGCTGATTGCGCTGGCCGCCGCGCTGCTCGCGACGCTTTTCCACACCGGATTGATCCTGATTCTCCCGCGCGGCGTGGCCCTGAGCCTGATCGTCATCGGGCTCGGCTGCGGTTATCTGCTCTATCTGTTGGGACGCAGCCGTGAGCGTGCCGGGCGGCTGGTGACGGTGGCCGTCTGGATGCTGATCACGGCCCTCGTCTGGTCGCTCCTGCCCGGCGTCTGGTTCCAGATTCTGACTCAGGTCGGCCTGCTGTGGGCGGTACGCGCGTTTTACTTCCACGCCACGCCCCTGGCGGCCGTGCTGGATCTGGCGCTTGCGTGCGTCGGGCTGTTGGCCGCGATCTGGGTCGCGCAGCGAACCGGCAGTCTCTTCCTGGCGGTCTGGACCTTGCTGCTGGTCCAGGCGCTGTTCACCGCGATTCCCGCCGATCCCGCTCGCGGTGGCCGCGAACCGGAAACCGATCCCTTCGACGCTGCCGAGCGCGCCGCCAGGCGAGCGCTGCGGCGTCTGTCGCTGTCTGACTAAATCCAAGGAGATTTCCATGAGAACCCATTTGAAAACCAAACTGATCGCGCTGAGTCTGTTCGGGCTCACGACCGCCGCGGTGGTCTATTATCCGGCCCCGAATTCGGCGGCAACGGCGGCGCCAGCAAGATCGCCCGAGCAAGGCCAGATCGGGCTGCCCGACGCCGGTCAGCATCCGGTGATCGAGGCCGTCTTCGTGCTGGACACCACCGGGAGCATGGGGGGGCTGATCCAGGCCGCCAAGGACAAGATCTGGTCGATCGCCTCCACCATGGCCGCCGCCCAGCCCGCGCCCGAGATTCGGATGGGACTGGTCGCCTATCGCGATCGGGGAGACGACTATGTGACAAAGGTGGTGGATCTCTCCCGTGACCTGGACGCCGTGCAGGCCGAGTTGATGCAGTTTCAGGCCCAGGGTGGAGGCGATGGACCCGAGAGCGTGAATCAGGCGCTGGACGAGGCGCTGAACCGGATTGCCTGGAGTCAGGATGCGCGGACCTATCGGGTGATCTTTCTGGTGGGCGACGCCCCGGCCCACCTGGATTATCCGAACGACGTGCCCTATCCGCAAACCCTGGCCAAGGCGAAGGAGCGCGGCATCCGGGTCAATGCCATTCAGTGCGGCAACCTGTCCGACACGGCCACCGAATGGAAGGAAATCGCCCAGCTCGGCGATGGCGGTTACTTCCAGGTGGATCAGGCCGGTAGCGCGGTGGCCATCGCGACGCCCTACGATGACACGCTGGCGACGCTGGCGGCCGACCTCAATGACACACGCCTGTATTACGGCAAGCCCGTCGAGCGCGCCGAAAAGCGCGAAAAACTCGACGCGGCGAAGGAGAGTCAAGCCGCCGCCTCACCTGCGGCACTCGCGCGCCGTGCCGGTTTCGTCACCTCCAAGAGCGGTGCCGCAAGTCTGCTGGGCGAAAAGGAGCTGGTCGAGGAGGTGGCGAGCGGACGAGTCGATCTGGCGACACTGCCAGCGGACGAATTGCCCGAATCACTGACGGGGCTGGATCTTGAGACGCAGCGGGACAGGGTTTCCAAGTCCGCCGCCAAACGTGAGGAGCTGCGTCACCGGATTCAGGATCTGTCGGCCCAGCGCGCGGACTATCTGAAGAAAACGCTGGAGGCCGAGGGCGGCGCGGAGGATTCGCTGGATCACAAAATCTTCAATGCCGTCCGGCAGCAGGCCGCAGGAGTTGGGCTCAGCTATGACAAGTCCGCGCCGGCCTATTGATTGCCGCTTCCGGTCAATGCGCCGCCGCCCGGATGGCTTCCTCGCGGGTATAGAAGAGGCCGTCGCGAATGAAACCGGAGACGATCTCGGGGCTGGCCTCGATCGCCCGGCCATCGGCGTCCCGGCGGATGACCCAGGAGGAGGGCAGGCCGTCGAGGACATGAATGGGCGCGGGACTGCCGTCGCCGAACCGCGAAAGCGCGGTCTGACCGCTGGCGCGATGCAGGTAGCCGGGGCGAAATCCGTCCGAGCGGTTGTGTTGGCTGATGCCGCGGGTGTGGGCGTACAAGACGTTTTCGGCGCGTAGCGACAACTGGGTGAGGGCGCCGCGCAGTCGTTTGGCGCGCACCCGTTCTTGCGGATTCTGGCCCTGGATTTGTGTCTGAAGTTGTTCGGTGTACATCGTATCGCTCCTGATCTTCGGTTGGCGAATGACGGGTTTACCTGGAATACAGCAATTTTCCTGCCATCGATTCGCCGGTCAGCGTCTTGCGGGTCGGTTCGCTATGGCCTTGTCGCGCTCATTGAACTTAACGGCAGGCTCGTCCGTTCCAGTACCCGCCGCAGCACGAAACTGGAATGCACGCCCGCCACGCCCTCGATGCGGGTGATCCTGTTGAGCAGTAAATCCTGATAGGCATCCATGTCCCGCGCGACGACCTTGAGTTGATAGTCCGCGTCGCGACCGGTGATCAGCAGGCATTCCAGCACCTCGGGAATCGCCTGGATGGCGGCATCGAAGCGCGCGAACCGCTCCGGAGTGTGGCGGTCCATGGAGATGCTCAGGATGACCAGGAGATCCAGCCCGAGCTTGCGAGCATCGAGCCAGGCGCGATAACCGAGGATGATCCCGGCCTCCTCCAGGGCGCGCACCCGGCGCAGACAGGGCGAGGGCGACAGACCGATGCGCTCGGCGAGATCCTGGTTGCTGATGCGTCCGTCCGCCTGAAGTTCGGCGAGGATGCGCTGATCGTAGCGGTCGAGTTTCATGTTCGCTCGCGTCCAAAATTGGCAGATGCTTGCGCATTACATCCTGAAGCCGGTGAGTTTCGCAATCCTCTGCCCCGTCGTTTTCCCTATCCTGCGTCCATTGAAGAGACATCCGCAAGATTGGGGAGAAGAGGATGAACAGTTTTGACCACCGTCGCTACCGTCCCGGCCCGGCGATGACTCTGCCGCACCGGCAGTGGCCGAATCGAACCGTCCAGCAGGCGCCCATCTGGGCCAGCGTGGACCTGCGCGACGGCAATCAGGCGCTGCGCGAGCCGATGAACGTCAAACAGAAGGGCCGTCTCTGGGACTTGTTGATCAAACTTGGCTTCAAGGAGATCGAGGTCGGATTTCCGGCCGCGAGCCAGCCGGATTTCGAGTTCGTGCGCGGCCTGATCGAGCAGGACCGGATTCCCGAGGACGTCACCGTCCAGGTGCTGGTGCAGGCGCGCGAGGAGCTGATCCGGCGCACCTTCGAGTCCCTGCGTGGCGCGCGGCGGGCCATCGTCCATGTCTATAACTCCACCTCGCCGGTGCAGCGCGAACGGGTGTTCGGGCAGGATCGCGAGGGCGTGAAAGCGCTCGCGCGCCAGGGGGCGGAGTGGGTGCGACGCGAGTCGTTGCGCTATCCGGAGACGCGCTGGACCTTCCAATACTCGCCGGAGAGCTTCACCGCGACCGAGCCGGACTATGCCGTGGAGGTCTGCGCGGCGGTGCTGGAGGTCTGGCGGCCAACCCCGGAGCGGCCCAGCATCGTCAATCTGCCGGCGACCGTGGAGGTGGCGAGTCCGAATGTCTTCGCCGATCAGGTGGAGTATTTCGCCACCCATCTCCGCCGGCGCGAGTGCGTCATCCTGTCGGTGCATACGCACAATGACCGGGGCGGCGCGGTCGCGGCGGCGGAACTGGCGCTGCTGGCGGGCGCGGATCGCGTCGAGGGCACCTTGCTGGGCAATGGCGAGCGCACCGGCAACGCCGATCTTTTGACGCTGGCCATGAATCTGTACAGTCAGGGGATCGATCCGGATCTGAATCTTGGCGATCCGGACGAAATCGTCCGCGTCTGTACCGCATGCACGGGGCTGGCGGTGCATCCCCGTCATCCCTGGGTGGGCGAGCTGGTCTATACCGCTTTTTCGGGCAGCCATCAGGACGCTATCCGCAAATGTCTATCCGTTCAGCGCGCGGACCAGCCCTGGCAGGTGGCCTATCTGCCGATCGATCCCAAGGATCTGGGGCGCGACTATCAGGCGGTGATTCGCGTCAACAGCCAGTCAGGGAAGGGCGGGGTGGCCTTTGTCCTGGAGCGCGATGACGGCCTGATTCTGCCCCGCTGGCTTCAGGTCGAGTTGGCGCGACTGGTCCAGCGCGCGAGCGAAGCGCGCGGCGGCGAAATGAGCGCGGCCGACATCCTGGCGTTGTTTCGCGCCCATTTCATCGTCGATCAGGCTCCTCATCGTCTGTTGGGTTATCGGATCGAGCGCAACGGACACGATGTCATCGAGGTTCGCATCGGCGGTCCGGATGGCGAACGGAGTCTGCGCGGGGAAGGGGAGGGCGCCATCGCGGCCTTCGTCGATGCCTGGACACGCTGGAGCGGTTGGCGGATCGGCGTGCTGGACTATCGGGAGCATGCCATCGGCGCGGGCACGGACGCCGAGGCCGCGGCCTATGTGCAACTCGATCTGGATGGCCAGCGGGTCGCCGGGGCGGCGATCGATCGGGATACCGTGGCGGCCTCGCTGCGGGCGGTGCTGTCGGCCCTGAATCGGCGGGCGATGGTGGACTACGCGGAGGCGGCTTAGGGACTAGAAAAATCAAGTCAAACGACAACGGCAACGACACAATTAGGTATTCGCTAATGGAATTGTTGAGCTGATCAATGCGCCGTTTCCTAAAAGGGGGTTGCCGAGCCATAAAAATTTGATTTTTAACGGCAAATTTCCGCTCCGATTAGAGGCGGAAGTCCGCGATCCGGCGTTTGAGCGTGGAGAGCGGGATGCCTAATTCGCGTGCGACGGCGGTCTTGTTGTGGTGATTGCGCGCCATCGCTTCCTCGATCATCCGCCGCTCCAGCGTCTTGAGTTCGGCCGGCGAGGAGGCGGTCGGTCCGCTAACGCTCGGTGGTGTAGAAGGCTCGGACGCCTGAGGCCCCCCGCCATCCGTCAGCCGCAGATGCTCGGGGCGGATCTCGCGGCCGCGGCAGAGGATCGCCGCGCGTTCCAGCACATTGCGCAGCTCGCGCGCATTGCCGGGCCAATGATAATCCATGAGCGCCTGATCGGCTTCGGGAGTCAAACGACAGGTCAAACCGAGCTTGTCCGCGAAATTCCTCACCAGCAACGGAAGATCCTCCTTGATGTCCCGCAGCGGCGGAACCCGGATACTGATGACCGACAGCCGATAATAGAGATCGGCTCGGAAACTGCCTTCCTCGACCATCGCTTCGAGGTCACGGTGCGTCGCGGCAAGCACGCGCACGTCGACCTTGATCGGTTGATCGGATCCCACGGGAAGCACCTCCCGACTCTCCAGCACGCGCAGCAGCCGGGGTTGCAGCTCCAGCGGCAGTTCCCCGATCTCGTCGATCAGGAGAGTGCCGCCGTGCGCACGGCGAAAGGCGCCTTCCCGCGCGCCCGAAGCCCCGGTGAAGGCCCCTTTGATATGCCCGAACAGGTCGTTGCGCACCATCTCCGGGTCTGTCGCCGAGGCGTCGAAGACCACCAGCGGGCCTTGCCGGCGAGACAACTCATGCAGGGTGTTCGCGACCATTTCTTTTCCGGAACCGGACTCTCCGCGAATGAGCACGGTCGTCGGCGTCGGCGCCACCACCTCGATCAGTCCATAGAGTTCGCGCATCGGCTCGCTGGCGCCGACCAGCCCGCCCAGACGATCGTCCCGGCTGATCTCATAGGGATGCTCTTCGGCCCCCGGTCTGACACGGACTCCGGAGGCGCCGAGCGAGAACACGGCATCGGGTTCGAGGAATGCCTCCATCACCCGCAGATCATTGAGAAAGGTGCCGTTCGTCGACCCCAGGTCGCACAGCAGAATCCCGTCCCGGGTGGTCCGGATTTCGGCATGATGACGCGAGACCGTGCGATCGGTCAGCACCACATCGTTATCCGCGGCGGTGCCGATCTTGATGCTCGGCAGGGTCAGTCTGAATTCGCGACCCGCGTCCGGGCCGGCGATCAGATCCAGCTCGATGCGATCCAGCGTGATCTTGTGTTCGGCCCGTGCGGCGACGGGCATGACCTGGGTGGCGGCGGGATCCGGATGAGGCATCGGGT
>NZ_CAIPNF010000049.1 GCF_903866365.1 uncultured Thiocystis sp. | reverse complement strand
CCATTCGCTGGCGCGGGGTTCGGCATAGTTGGGCTTGCGTCCGAGCAGAAAAATCTCGGCCAGGCGCGCGAACAGACCGATGGCGAAGATCGCCAGCGCGATGTTGAACATCGGCCCCTTGGTCCACAGCAGAAATGCCATCGAGCCGCTCATAGCCTATCCTCCAACTCTTCGACTGTGACGGGTTGGCGATTGGCGACCGCGTCCTTGGCTCGCTTCTTTGCCAGCATCGCAACCCCGCCGCCCACCACCGCGCCGACGGTGGCGGTCTTGAGTAGATCTCCGGAGGTGGCCGTGAGCGGGACCGAAAGCGGTTCATAGAAGCCGCCGGCATCCCAGAAACTCGGCTCGGAGCAGCCCAGACAAGGATGGCCGGACTCGATTGGCCAACTGGTGCCGTCATTCCACTTCATGGTAGCGCAGGCGTTGTAGGTGCTCGGTCCCTTGCAGCCCAGCCGATACAGACACCAACCTAATTTGGCGCCCTCGTCGTCGAAACTCTCGGCGAACAAGCCCCGGTCGTAGAAGGGGCGGCGATAGCAGCGATCATGGATCGACTGACCGTAGAAGGCCAGCGGTCGGCGATAGGCATCCAGTTCGGGCAGCCGCCCAAAGGTCAGGTAATGCGCCAGCACGCCGGTGATGACCATAGGAATGGGCGGGCAGCCGGAGACATTGATGACTGGCTTGTCCTTGACAAGATCCATCACCGATCTGGCGCCGGTCGGATTGGGATTGGCCTGAGGCAGTCCACCGAAGGCGGCGCAGGTGCCGACCGCAATCACGGCGGCGGCATGCTCTACCGTCTCCATCAGGATGTCGTAATTGCTGTGTCCGGCGACGGTCGAGAAACCCGGATTTGAATCCGGCCCCGGAATGGAGCCGTCCACGATCACCAGATAGTCGCCCTTGTTGGCCTCCATTGCCTGGAAACGGGCCTCCTCCGCAGCCTCGCCGGCGGCGGCCTGGAGCGTATGGTGATAGTCCAGCGAGATGATGTTGAGGATCAAATCCTCCAGCGTTGGCGCATGACTGCGGGTCAGCGACTCGGTACAGCCGGTGCATTCCTGGAACGACAGCCAGATCACCGAGGGTCGTCGGGCGGCATCGAGCGCCGCGGCGATCGCCGGCACCAGACTCGGCGGCAGGGCCATCATGGAAGCGGTCGCCGCACAGAATTTGAGGAAACCACGGCGCGAAAGGCCGTGGTCGCGCAGGCTTTCGCCCAGGGTTTTATCGGGGTTCTTGCGGACGGGCATGGTCCCTCCTTCAGGGTCAGGACGAGCGAGGCGGGTTGCTCTGGCCTTCTTCCAGCCGGGCGTCGAGCGTGGCGATCGCCTCCGCGAGGTCTTGCGCTTGCGGGCGCAGGATCTCCGGCACGGGAGCGATCTCGAGATGCAGCGTCAGGCGCTGTGCGTCGGCATTCTGGTAGTCCACCAGCCAGACGCCGGGGATGGCGGTTTCCTGGATCAGCGTCAGCCCCATCGCCGAGACGCTGGCCTGAACCTCGCCCGTTCCCAGCCAGGCCCGCAGACGATCCAGATCGCCGGGGCCGAACGGCATGGCGTTGAGGTCGATCCGGGTCTCCTCGCCGGTCGCGATCAGACGTTCCAGGGCGTGGCGGATTTCATGCAAGATGGGCAGGGCATGACCGTGATCTTGAGGCTTGCCGGCGCAAGGCGCCTTCGATCCAAGGGTGACTGAAAATTGATCCACGCCTGACCTATGTTGAATCACAGGAATAAGTCAAAGAACTTTAGCCTCTTTGCACAATCGTGACGTTGACGTGGCGCAGGCTTTTTTAGCAATTTAAAAAATTAGCAAGCACCAATGTCTCTCTGCTTGCTACCTGTCGAGTTTGAGTTACCCTAATGGTTGAGATCGCTACTGCCGTGAACGTTATCGAGCATCGAGCGAGATCGACATATCATCCGACGCGGGACATCTAAATCATGTCATCGCGTGGTTCCCACTTCGAGGATCCCACCTGAATGGCTAAAATCACCAATGACCAGGAACTCCGTGCCGCACTCAATCGGTTGACGGCGGAGCAACAACGCCTGCTCGGTTCCCGGTTTGCCGAGAATATCCTGCGCCTTAGCCGTGACGAGCGCATCCATCGCGCCATCGCAACGGGTCTACGGGACGATGTCACGCCGGGCGAACTGGAAGATGCCTTCAAGTCCGCGAGGGCCTATACCGTCAAAACTTACACCGATTGCGGCAAGGATACCGACTGGCTGGCTCAGGCCGACCACTTCGTTGCCTCCGCCGCCGCCGCCGCGTTGACCCCCGATGAGTTGATGACAGAGAGGCAGAACCGCGCCTGGAAGGCAGCCGTCCAGTCACGGATGGCGGTCAACTGCGCCATGATGGACGATGACACCGCCTCTGAGTCCGCCGAAGCAGATCATCAGTACGCCCTCGCCAACACTTTTCTAGACTGATTGCGTTGTTCGTCGGGTGGCAATTCTCCTCCGCCCGACAGCTTGATCAACGCGTGAGCGTCAGCAGGAATGACAGTAATATCTCGGCAGTCCGGCGATGCGGCAAGCCTGCTTGCAGCCCCCATTCGGAAACAGACCTTCCAGGTGCTTGCGCGTGCAGGGAACGTGCGCGGACAGTTCCGTGCCGATCGCCTTGATGATGACCCGCGGTGACGGCGGCATCTCGTGAGTGCCGTAGTATTCCCGTAGAAAGTGGATAATCTTCCAATGACATTCGGAGAGGACGAGACCTTCGTCCTCCGCCAATGCATCGGCAACGCTCATGCTCCAATCATCGAAGTTGGCGAGAAGGCGTTGTTTGTTGAACGCCAGATCCCGACCCGCGATCTGCATGGTGGACATATTTCACTCCTCCACCCGAGGGTGGTTTACGGTTACTGGTGGTTTTATCGCCTTCCGTTGGCGGTGCTTCCCTGTTAAAACGCTATTTCGCTTACAACGGCGCATGGATTGATAATTGTCAATCGTCCGCGACTTCAAGAATGCACGAAAATCTCAAGGATGCAACTCTCCAGTTTCCCACCCAGCAATCCGCGGAGTCTGTCGAACAAGTTTTTTGAATGAGATAAGTCGGTTGCGAGGTCAAAGGTGCTGGTTCTCAGGAGGGACCAGCCATGTGGACAAGCGAAAACCGTCACCGCGATGACCGCATTCATTTGCGCTACCCCCAGCGACGTCACGGATGCGGAGTGGGCGCCATTAACGTATGGGGAAGTTAGCCCGAATGTTTCATAAATCTCCTAGGAGCCTGTCCGACTTAGGTCGGACGTCGCGGCGAAGCCGCTCTGGAGGCTGAAAATCAAGGTGACTTTCTCATCAATGGGTCATTGAATGGCCATTTTTCACGACATCGACGCCACGTCACGCTGTTTTCATGG
>NZ_CAIPNF010000048.1 GCF_903866365.1 uncultured Thiocystis sp. | reverse complement strand
GGTGACGGCGTCGGTGCTGAAGCCGTGACGCTGGGCCAGTTCGGAGACGAGATTTTGACCTTCGGGTGTCAGTTGCTGCATGTGCATGGCCTGGTGAGGTTGGAGTCGAATACAGGCTAGCACGCGCGGATGATTACAAGCGATTTTCCATGATCAGGAACCAGGGACGCCGTGGCACCGACTGCAGGCGTCCCTGGCTGTCCAGCTCCAGAGTCGTCCGAGACACCGAGTTGCGGACGTTGCCGCCGATCGCCTCCAGAGTCCGGGGGGTCTTGGTGACCACCAGGTCGCAATGGGTGCTGGTGCCATTGAGCGCACTGGCGCTGGTATAGCCATTGATGGTTCTCGGGCGGGACGTGCCGCGGGAGGCGCAGATCAGATCGCCTGGCTGGGGGCTGTAATCCATGATCCGACGGGGGACGAACCAGCGGCCCGGCTCGCCGGCTTCGTCGATCATGCTGGCGAGGTAGACCCAATGCGAGTCCGACCAGCGAAACTGGCTCTCGGGGACGCCGGCCGACTGCATCACCCAGCTCAGGAAGGCGGCGGACCAGGGTTGCTGGCAATCCATGCCGTCCAAGCGCGGTTTGCCAACCGCGCGCCAGTAGGCATTGACCCGGCCGCTGTAGCGCCCGCCGTCGTCCTCCCAGGATCCGACATGCGGGATGCTCTCCTCGGATCCTGTTAAGACGATGGTTTGACGGTCGAAAAACTCCCATTCCCGAGTGGCGCGGGACAGCATCGCCTGTTTGAGTCTGGCGTTGGCGGCGGGCGCCGTGCCAATCCTGGCCCCCGCCCAGGTTCCGGGTTTGCCTCTGGAGTCGGCCGTGGAGGTCTGGGGAGCGGTTCCGCAGGACGCCAGCGCGAGACAGAACGGGATGAGCAGGGCCAGTCTTGACCAGTTCCGAACGGCGGATTGGATCGGCACGGCGGGGGGAACTCCTAATGGCTGTTGGGGGATTGTCGTCTGGGAGGCGTTGATCCTGGCGGTTCCAATGATCGGACGCCGGCGAACCGCCGCGCTACCTCGGCGGTCTGACGGTGTCGCGGAACCAGGGTCGGTATTCCTCCATGCGCGCCCGCTGATCGGCCGGCGCCCGCCGGCGGCAGGTGGCTTCGTCCGGAGTGTCCGGCGACGCGCCCCAGCGACGCTCGACGCAATCGTTGGGGTTATAGCCCACTTCCAGCCCCGGCCGGCGGGCATAGATCTCCCGGAGACTGAGCCGCCAGGGGCTGCCATCACTGCGAGTGTAAGAGATGAACCGCTCGTCGAGACGCCGGTCATGGAGTTGTTCGATCCGCGCGGCGGCGCTCTCCGGGCTCATGCCCCGCAGATCGTAGAGTCGTGGATAGCGGCGGATGCGCTCGGGCAGACCTTCCAGCACCTGCATAGCGATCAGCAGACGCATGTCGCGCGAGGGGGTCGCGTAATCCTCCCAGGGGCCGATGGTCTCGAAGATGGCCGGACCGCTGGGCATGGGGACGGTGGCCGGATGAGTTCGCATGAAGGTCTCGCCGTTGTCCACCGAGGTCAGGCGGGTCTCAAGCTGTTCCATCAGCGCCGCCAAGGTCGACTCGTAAGCGCTCTCGGGGGCGAGTCCGGCGGGGTTGATGAGCTGCTCCATGCGGGCATAAAAGTCCGCAGGCGCAAGCGCGGCCTGCTCGGTGGAATAGGGCGGCAGACCGGATGCACCATCGAGCGCACGGTTGGGCAGTGCGCGCACGCCCGACGCGCTCCGCGCCAGCGGCCGGAATGCCTTGAAACCGGGACCGCTGCTCGGGGTCTGGGCGAACAGAAAGGTGCCCTCCCAGAAGCGCTTGCGGGTCACCGAATTGTCCGGCTGGGCGTCGACCGCGAGCAGGAGCCCGCTCTGTCCGCCGCGCTGGGCGATCCATTTGACCACCACCAGGATGTGACCGTAGGGGTCGGCATAGATCGTGCCGGGCCACAGACTCTCGCGCGAGAGCGGAACCGGATAGAAGTCCGTGGCCTCGTCCTCCAGGCCCGTCCGGGCGCTGCCGGAGTGGACCGTATCGACGATCCGCCGGCTGGCCTCCCGAAAGGTGGCGAGCGGCGCGGGGGCGGTGGCGAAACGTCCCTCGACAACCGGTTGTTCGCAGCGCGGCGGGCTGTTGCGGCTGCCGCGGCTACAGGCGCGATAGGCGACGGGCAGGCCCAGCTTCCAGGCGAAATAGCCGCGCAGAAAATAGGGCAGGTCGGCGCAGTCCGGCTCGGCGGGGAGCCGGTTGTCCTCGCTCGCGCCCAGATAGTTGTACAAAAAATTTCGCTCGGGATCGCGCAGCAGGGGCGCCAGCGAGTCGAAGCTCATGGTTTGATCGGGCGGGGCGTCGAACAGATGCTCGATCCAGGCCGAGTACAGCGCCTCGGTCGCCAGATCCCAGTCGCCGCCGCCGCGCGCTCCCGCCGGACCCCCGACCTCGGCCTCGGCGCAGGCAATCGCCCGACCGTTGCGGATCGCCTCGATGCGATAGGTTCCCGCGCTGGGGCGAAATAGCGTGGCGTAGAGCGACCAGGGCGGCCCGCCGTTCTCGACGCTCCGCAGGTCGGTCTGACGGCCTGCGGGATCGGTGACGAGCAGCCGATCCAGCGCGCCGTCGGTCGCGACCGCCAGCACCTCCAGCGGTTCGCCGGGGCGGGGGCGCAGCGGCGCGGTCCAGACGCGAGCCTGCCCGCCCGGCTGGCAGTCCGGCGCGGCCGCGGCGGAGACAGGAAGGATGAACCCGGTGATCAAAAAGGTCGCCGTCAGCAACGACAGCAGGATGGGGCGCGATGGCATCTTCATCACCGTGATCGGAATCGGTAGCGCGCGAGTGTACCGCGACCGACCGTCCACGGGCGAGCCAGCGGCCATGACGTTCCGGTCGATGCGGTTTAAGATCGCTCGGAACGCGGTTTAAGATCCACACCGAACAGACTCGTCGCGAGAGACCGATGCCGAACGCTTCCATCTTGAATCCTCTGCTCCAGGATGCCGCCGATTACGCACAGATTCTGGATGCCAGCGGCATCGGTCTCTGGGAATACGATCATCTGACCGGACGCGCGCGCGTGAACGCGCCGATCGCGATCCTGCTCGGTTACGCCGACCCTGCTTCGCCGGCTGTTCCAGACGATTGGTTCGCGCTGGTCCATCCCGAGGATCTCGACCCCTTCCGGACGGCGCTGGCCCGGCAAGATCAAGGGGACGCCTACGAGATCGAGTACCGGATCCTGCGCCCGGATGGCGAGGTTCGCTGGATCTGGGGCTGCGGTTTTCCGGTCGTCGAGCCCGATGGGTCGGTCATCCGCTCTGTTGGCCTTGCGCAGGATATCACCGCGCGGAAACATGCCGAGGATGAGGTCCGGCGACTCAATAAGACACTGGAGCAGCGGGTCAACCAATGCGCCATCGAGCTGGAGACGAGCGTCCGGCAACGCCTGGAAAGCGAGGGGCGTTTCCGCGACGCCATCGCCGCGTCCAATGTCGGGCTGTGGGACTGGAATCTTCAGACCGACGTCATCCATTTCAGCGCGGCCTTTGCCGCCACGCTGGACGCCGATGCGTTGGCGTTGCCCCGGTGCTGGAAAGATCTGTTGCACGCCGATGACCGGGAGTGTGCGATCGCCGGCACCTTGCGGGATCTGCGGCAAACGGGACGCTGCGAACAGGAATTCCGGTTCCGCTTCCGACAGCGCGGCGAACGCTGGGTGCTGAGTCGCGGCGAGGTGGTCGAGCGGGATGCGGCGGGCGCGCCGCTGCGGGCGATCGGCACCTTCACCGACATTCACGACCTCAAGCAGGCCGAGGCGTTGAACCGCAAGCTCGCGGCGATTATCGAGGCCAGCAGCGATCTGATCGCCACCGCCAGCCCCGAGGGGCTGATCGACTACATCAACCCCGCTGGGCGCGCACTCCTGGGGATCGGTTCGCTGGAGTCGCTGGAGCGCGTCCGTATCGCGGACTATCACCCGGACTGGGCCTATCGGCAGGTGAAGGAAGAAGGCTTTCCGGCGGCGCTTGCGCACGGCCAGTGGCTGGACGACTCCGTGCTGCTCGGGCGCGACGGCGCCGAGATTCCGGTCTCGCAACTCATCCTCGCTCAATCGGATCCGATCACCGGACAGGTCGAATACCTTTCGACCATCTGCCGCGATCTCTCCGAGCGCATCCGGGCTAACGCGGCGCTGCGCCAGTTGCAGCAGGAGCAGGAACTGATCCTGGATTCGGTGCCGGCGCTGATCTGGTACAAGGATACCGCCAATCGCATGCTGCGCGTCAACGCGGCGGTCGCCCGGTCGCTGGGTTTGCCGAAATCGCGGATCGAGGGCCATCACTCGGCCGAATTTTATCCGCATGAGGCCGACCGCTATTATCGCGATGACCTCCTCGTGATCGAATCCGAGGCTCCGCGTTATGGCATCGACGAACCGTATCGCTTGCCCACCGGCGAACAGCGCTGGATCCGCACGGACAAGATTCCGCTCAAGGATGCGGCCGGATGGGTGACCGGCATTTTGGCGATGGCCATCGATATCACCGACCGCAAGGTGGCGGAGGACGCGCTGCGTATCAGCCAGAGCGAGCTCACGCGCGCGCAGGCGGTGGCCAGGATCGGGAGCTGGCGGCTGGATGTGCGCTATAACGCAATGCACTGGTCGGCTGAAATCTACCGCCTCTTCGGTCTCCCGACAGACTGTCCGATCAGCTATGAGACCTTCCTTTCCGCCGTGCACCCCGATGACCGGGACGCCGTGGACCAGCGGTGGCAAGCCTGTCTTCAGGGCGAGTCCTATGAGATTGACCACCGGATTGTGGTGGACGGAGAGGTCAAATGGGTGCGGGAGAAGGCGGAACTGGAATTCAACGACCAGGGCGAACTGGAGTACGGTTTCGGAACGGCCCAGGACATCACCGAGAGCAAACTGGCCGAGGAAGCACTGCGCGAGTCCGACCGCCGCAAGGACGAATTCATCGCCATCCTCGCGCATGAACTGCGCAATCCGCTAGCGCCGATCAAGAACGCGGTGCAAATCCTGCGGCACCCGGATCTGGACGAGTCCAGGCTGGCCTGGTCGCGGAATGTCATCGAGCGCCAGGTCGACCGCCTGACGCAATTGGTCGACGATCTCCTGGACATCTCCCGGATCAGCCGCGGCAAAATCGCGCTCCGCCGGGAGTCGCTCGCGGTGGCGGATCTCGTCGCGCGCGCGGTGGAGTCCTGCCGGCCGCTGATCGATGCCCGCCGGCATGAGCTCATCCTCAGCCTACCCTCGGAGTCCACGCGAATCGTGGGCGATCCGCTCCGGCTGGAGCAGGTGCTGTCGAATCTGCTCAACAACGCCGCGATCTATACCGAGCCTGGCGGCAGAATCCAGTTGACCGTCCGGCAAGAGGGCGACGAGGTTATCCTGAGCGTCAGGGACACCGGGATCGGCATTGCGCCAGTGCTGCTGGGCCAAGTGTTCGATCTGTTCGTCCAGGCGGATCGGTCGCATCGAAAGGCGCAGGGCGGGCTCGGTATCGGGCTGAATCTGGCCAAGCAGCTCGTCGACCTGCATGGCGGGACCATCGCCGTCGCGAGCGAGGGGGTTGGCCAGGGCTGCGAGTTCAGCGTGCGCTTGCCGGTTGGCACGGCTCAGGTCGAGGAAGTCGCGCCCGCCACTCCGCCCCCCGGCGCGGTGGGGTTGCCCCGGCATCGGGTGCTGGTCGCGGATGACAACGCGGATGTGTTGGAGAGCCTGGCGCTGCTGCTCGATCTCATGGGGCAGGAGGTGAGGATCGCCCGCAATGGCTTGGAAGCGGTCGAAATCGCGGCCGAGTTTCAACCCGAACTGATCCTGCTGGACCTCGGTATGCCCGAGCTGAGCGGCTACGATGCCTGTCGACGTCTGCGCGCCGAGCCGGCTGGCCGCGCTGGCGCGATGATCGTCGCGCTCTCGGGCTGGGGGCAGGATCGACATCAGGAGTCGACGCGGGAGGCTGGCTTCGATCGTCATCTCGTCAAGCCGATCGGCCTCGGCGAGTTGCAGGGTCTGCTGCATGCGGTGTCCAGCGACAGCGGAGATAGGTGTTTATACTGACTTGGAAAATCGCCTGATCGCACCACAATGCACAGAATGCCATCCTTGATGTTGACCGGTTATGTTGAATTTCGATCCAGCAAGATTGTTCAGCGACCTCGTCGCCAGTTCGAATCAAACGGTGATCGGAGCGATTCTCGCCGATGCTCCCTTTAGCGCCGACGGCGGGCTTGCGCTCGAAGACTTCGTGAACAAGCATACGGCCACGATCACCACGCACTTTGCCCGCACGGCGGGCGTGTGCCTGGAATTCGATGAAGCCTCGCGGATAACCAGAACGTTGTGGGAGTATCTCGCGTACCTTCAGTCATGGTCCGAACTCGTCTTGCCGAGCCAGACCCTGGGGGAGCGTCCAGACCCCGGCCTGGCGACGCCCCCGCCATCCGTGACGGCGCCTGGAGACGAGTGGGCGACCCGTAACGGCAAGATATCCAGCGGCGCGCCGCGTTGGATCAACTTCGGGTTTGCCAGTTCGCTTCCGCCCCGTCCGCATTGGTCTGAGGGCGCCTCGGATCGCGACGAGCCGGCGGACAGTCGTTGAGAAGCCCCGGGGCGCGTCCGGCGGTCTCGCGCCGACGGCTGCACGCCGATCCGGTTGCGGTCGATGCGTGCTCCCCGAGCGGTCGCGCGCCTCAATTCTCCCGCGTCTCCCGATCCATGATCGCGGCAACCACCAGATCGCCCCAGACATTGATGGCGGTGATGGAGTAGTCGAAAAAGCGGTCGACGATCAGATACAAGGCCAGATAGGTCGGCGGCAGGCCGAGCAGGGCGAGCATGAAGGCCATCATGGCGATGCCGCCACCGGGGATGCCGGCGGTACCGGCGGAGGAGGCCATGGTGAGCAGGACGATGAACATCGCCTGGAAGGGACTCAGCTCGGCGCAGGCGAGTTGGGACATGAAAATCAGCAGGAGTGCGTCCGCCGATTTGCCGCAGGTTGTCTCCTCTTGCCAGCGAGGCAAAAATCGAGACCAGGATGAGAGGCAGAATCAGGAGCTTCAGGAGCGCAATGAAAATCTGCCCAAGCCATTCGACAGAATGCGCGCCGGCGGGGAATAGCCGCGCGAGAACGATGCCGGCCAGCAGACCGGCGGGGACCGAGTAAAGTTGGCGCATTGCTGCTCTCCGTGTCTTCTGGAGATCCATGATCGGCGGCTTCCGGATGGATTGCGGGGAGACGAGTTTGGCGTGCCTCGTCAAAAGCGTGCCGCGCGTTTGCGTATCCCCGTCCGCGTGCCTTCCTGCCAATCTGTCCCGATTCGCACAAGTGCGCGCTCTCCGCTCTGTCGCGATCCTCACAAAGTGCGCACGGCCGACCAGAATCTCGATTTTATATCAAATGCTTAGCCCATCCGGTGAAACGGGCACGGCGATTGCTTATCTTGCTTTCAGATTCTTTGATTCAGCGGGGCCCGGCGCCCCCGATTTTCTGGAGGCGGCGTGATGGCGTTGAAGGTATTGAGCCAGGAGGAGGGGGTGTCGGTCGGCGGCTGCGTGGCGAGCGGTTGCGGCAGCAGCGCCGATCGGCTTGCCCATCTGCCCGAGGCGATCCGCGCGAAGGTCAATAATCACCCCTGCTTTTCGGAAGATGCGCATCATCATTACGCGCGGATGCATGTGGCGGTGGCGCCCGCCTGTAACATCCAGTGTCACTACTGCAACCGCAAGTACGACTGCTCCAACGAGTCCCGCCCCGGCGTGGTCTCCGAGGTGCTGACGCCGGATCAGGCGGTCAAGAAGGTGATGGCGGTGGCCGCCGCGATTCCGCAGATGACGGTGCTCGGCATCGCCGGCCCCGGCGATCCGTTGGCCAATCCAGCGCGTACCCTGGAGACCTTCCGTCAGCTCTCCGAAAAGGCCCCGGACATCAAACTCTGCGTGTCCACCAACGGTCTGGCCCTGCCGTCCGTGGTTGACGAACTGTGCCAGCACAACATCGAGCACGTCACCATCACCATCAACTGTGTCGATCCGGACGTGGGCGCCAAGATCTATCCCTGGATCTTCTGGAACAATCGTCGGATCAAGGGGCGCCGGGCGGCCGAGATCCTGATCGAACAGCAGCAGAAAGGGCTGGAGATGCTGGTCGCGCGCGGCGTGCTGGTCAAGGTCAATTCGGTGTTGATTCCGGGCGTCAACGACGAACATCTGCAAGAGGTGAGCCGGGTCGTCAAGGCCAAGGGCGCCTTCCTGCACAACGTGATGCCGCTGATCGCGGAGTCCGGGCACGGCACCTTCTACGGGATCATGGGGCAGCGCGGTCCGACCACGGAAGAGCTTCAGTCGCTCCAGGATTCCTGTGCCGGCGACATGGCCATGATGCGTCATTGCCGTCAGTGCCGGGCCGACGCGGTCGGCATGTTGGGCGAGGATCGCGGGCACGAGTTCACGCTCGACAAGATCGAGCATCTGGACATCGATTATGCCGAGGCCATGACCCGGCGCGCCGAGGTCCATGCCGCCATCGAGGCCAATCGGGCGGCCCAGCACCAACGCACGGGCGAGGTCTTCGTCTCGCTGGCCTCGCTCAAGCGCAAGGTTCCCGCCAAGCCGGAATCCCGCCCGGTGCTGATGGCGGTCGCGACCACCGGCGGCGGTGTCATCAATCAGCACTTCGGCCATGCCCGCGAGTTCCTGATCTACGAGGCAGCGGGCCTGGATGTGCGCTTCATCGGCGTGCGCAAGGTGGATCTGTACTGTTCGGGCGACGCGACCTGCGGCGATGCCGAGACCGCGCTGCAAAAGACCCTCCGCGCGCTGGATGGTTGCGAGGTCGTCCTCTGTTCCAAGATCGGTTACGAGCCCTGGGGCCAACTGGAAGCGGCTGGCATCGCTCCAAACGGCGAGCATGCGCTGGAGCCGATCGAGGAGGCGATCGCGGCGGTCTATCGCGAGTTGGCCGAGTCGGGGCGTCTTGAGCAGCCGGGCGTTGAACAACAGCGCATGTCCGCCTGACCGGCGTCGTGACGAATCGTTTTTTGTCGGGAGACTGATCCGCATGGCATTCCAAATCATCGAAGGCTGCGTGAGCTGCTGGGCGTGCGAACCCCTCTGTCCGAGCGGGGCGATCGTCGCGGCCACGCCGCATTTCCAGATCGACGCGAAGCAATGCACCGAGTGCGAGGGCGACTTCGCCGAGCCGCAGTGCGCGAGCATCTGCCCGGTCGAAGGGGTCATTCTCGATGGTCTGGGCGTGCCGGTGAATCCACCCGGCTCCTTGACCGGGATTCCGCCGGAGCGCATGGCCGCGGCCATGGCCGAGATCCAGGCGCGTTGAACCGCGGTACGCGGGATTTGAAGCAGAGGAGAAGGCTAGGGTGACGTCGTCGGTGATCTTTTACGAAAAGCCGGGATGCCTGTCGAACGGCAAGCAGAAAGCCCTGCTGAAGTCGCTTGGGCATTCGCTGACCGTGCGCGATCTGTTGGCCGAGCCCTGGACCGCCGAGCGTTTGCGGTCCTTTTTCGGCAACCTACCGGTACGCGACTGGTTCAATCCGACCGCGCCCCGCGTCAAGCAGGGCGAGGTGCGCCCGGAGACGCTCGACGAGCCGACGGCGCTGGCCCTGATGCTCGCCGATCCGCTGCTGATCCGCCGTCCGCTGATCGAGACTGAATTTGGGCTTGGTTGCGGATTCGAGGCGGGTCCGATGCTGGATGCGCTCGGCGTGGCGCTTGCGCCGGAGCAGGATCTCCAGTCCTGTTCGCAGATCGGTCCGGATCCGCATTGCGAGCGTCCGAGCGCGCGGGCGGCGCTCCGATGACCGCCGCGCGATCCGAGCGGCAGACCGTTGCCCAGCCGGGCGAAGCGGTGGAGATCGCGCCCGGCGTGCACTGGATCGGTGTCCTGGATCCGACCCTGCGCTCGTTCGACATCATCCTGCGCACCGCCAACGGCACGACCTACAACGCCTATCTGGTGCGCGGGAGCGAGAGCGTCGCCGTCATCGATACCGTCAAGGCGGGGTTCGCCGAGGAGTTCTTCGCGCGCCTGGAGTCGGTCGCCCGTTACGACGAGATTCGCGTCATCGTCCTCAATCATCTGGAGCCGGACCATACCGGCGCGCTGCCCGAGCTGATGCGGCGCGCCCCGCGGGCCAGGCTCTACATTTCCACCCGTGCGACCACCATGCTGAAGGCGCTGCTGAAGCCCAAGGGCGACGAGCGTCCGTTCGAATACGAGACGGTCGGCACCGGCGACGAGGTCTCGCTGGGCGACCGCACCCTGCGCTTTCTGCATACGCCGTTTCTGCACTGGCCGGATACGCAATGCACCTATCTGGTCGAGGATGGGGTGCTCTTCTCGGGGGATGTGTTCGGCTGTCACCATTGCGACAACCGACTGTTCAACGATCTCTGCGGCGATTTCCGGTTTGCCTTCGATTATTACTACGCGCACATCATGCGTCCCTTCAAGACCTATGTGATGGACGCGATCAAGCTGATCGAGCCGCTGAAACTCAAGCTCATCGCGCCCACTCATGGTCCGATTCTGCGCGATCGACCGCGCCGCTCGCTGACCCGCTACCGTGAACTGTCGAGCGCCAGCTTCAGCGAACGCATCGACAACGACGAGCGCTCGCTGATCGTCTTCTACATGAGCGCCTACGGCAACACCGCGCGCATGGCCGAGGCGATCTGCGCCGGCGCCGAGGAGGCGCCCGGGGTACGCGTCTCGCTCTATGACCTGGAGGGCGGGGAACTTCAGCCCTTCGTGGATCTGATCGAATCGGCCGACGCCCTGGCGCTGGGCTCGCCTACCATCAATGGGGATGCGGTGAAGCCGATCTGGGATCTGCTCTCGTCGCTGGCCGTGATCGATCTCAAGGGCAAGCTTGGCGCGGCCTTCGGCTCCTACGGCTGGACCGGCGAGGCGGTGCGCATGATCGAGGATCGGCTGCGCGGCCTGAAGCTGCGGGTGCCGGTGCCGGGCCTGCGCGTCAAACTCATCCCGACCGACGAGGAACTCGATGCCTGCCGCGATTTCGGGCGCGCGCTGGCGGGCGCCATCGTCAGCGGAGAACGCGGCAAGGTCATCGACTTTGCCGACTTGGGTTAACTGAATCATGCTTTCAATCATCGACAACACAGGAGTCTGACACCATGGCGAAAGCCAAAATTACCTTTACGGATATCGACCAGACCGTCAACGTGCCGGCCGGCACGCGGGTCATCGAGGTCTCGGAAAAGATCGGGGCGGGGATCATCTACGGCTGCCGCGAGGGCGACTGCGGCACCTGCATGATGCATGTGGAGGAAGGCTGGAACAATCTGACCGAACCGTCGGTGCTGGAGGAAAAGGTGTTGCGCGAAAACATGGCCAGCCGTCACGATCGGCTCGCCTGCCAGGCGCAGATCCTCGGCGATTGTCGCGTCAAACCGGCCTGAGGAGAGACTGAACATGGCACTCGTGACCTTTTCAAGTCCAGACTACAAGGATAAGACCGTCTACGCCGTGGCGGGAAGCCATACCGAAAGCCTGCTGAAACTGGCCAAGGAGCATAAGATTCCGGTCCATCATGACTGTCAGGATGGCGAATGCGGCAATTGCCTGGTGCGCGTCACCAGCGTCGATAAAAAGACGCAGCGCATGGGCTATCACCTGACCGAGAAAGAGCAGACCGTCCTGAGGCATCTGGGCAAGCTGACCAAGGACGACATCGACAAGCTGATGCTTGACGACCTGCCGAGCGAATGGCGTCTGGCCTGCCAGATGATCGTGCGCGACGAAGATATCCTGGTGGAGTACTGAGATCATGCTAGCCCTGGCCGACGAGCTGACGCGCGAAGCCGAGCATGTCTTCGCGCGGCTGATGGCCCGCGCGGTCGGGGCTGGCAACGACACCGCCTTCGCGAGCATGATCGCGACCCGCGCCGCCGGCGGCGGCGCGCTGCCGGTCTGGCTGGGGTTGGATCTCCAGGCCTTTCGCGGACTGATGACTTATCATTTTCCTGGCGTCTCGCCCGACGTGCTGACGGCGACCGATGGCGGGGTGCCACTCAAGGTCGCGCGCCTGGACGAGCGGGAGGAATTGATCGCGCTGATGCTGACGTATCGCGCCCATGAGTCGCCCTCCGAGGTCTGGATGGCCCAGACGGTGGCGGCGGGCTGCATGGCGGGCGATCACCTGTGGCATGATCTGGGTCTGTGGAATCGAGGCGAGTTGACGGCGCTGATGCGCCGCAATTTTCCGTTACTGGCCGCGCGCAACACGAAAGATATGAAATGGAAGCGGTTTCTCTACAAGCAATTGTGCGAAACCGAGGGGCTCTATGTCTGCCGCGCGCCATCCTGCGAGGTCTGCGTCGACTATCATGTTTGTTTTGGACCCGAGGACTGAATTCATCCCCCCGGACCTGCCCGCGGGAACGCTCTACGACCGCGCGGCTGCGGCCTATCTGGGGCTGGCTGTGGGCGATGCGCTGGGTGCCACGGTCGAGTTTCTAACCCCGCGCGAGATTCTGGGCCAGTATGGCGAGCACCGCGATATCGTCGGCGGCGGCTGGCTGGGACTGCGCAAGGGGCGTGTCACCGACGACACCGAGATGAGCCTCACGCTCGGTCGGAGCATTCTCGCGACCGGCGGCGTTAACGCGGGCGCCATCGCGCAGGCCTTCAGCGAGTGGATGCGGACCAAGCCGGTCGACATTGGCAACACGGTGCGGCGCGGTATCAGTCTCTACCGTCAAACCGGCGCCACCGAGGTGCCGGAGCACAACTACGATGCTGGCAATGGCGCCTGCATGCGTACCCTGCCCATCGCGATCTATACCCTGGGCGCCGATCCGGACGCCGTGGACCAGGCCAGTCGGACCCAGGCCCATGTCACCCATCACAACGCGCTGTCCGATGCGGGCACGCTCGCCGTCATCCGCATGGTGCAGGCGGGGCTGCTCGGCGGCGACCGCAGTCATCTGAAGGACATCGCCGAATCGCTGGTGGCGGTGGACGATCGCTATCGCTATGACCGTCGGCGCATGGAAAATCCGGGCGGTTATATCGTCGAAACCCTGCGCGCCGTCTTCCAGGCGTTCTTCGCGACCGACAGTTTCGAGTCGGCGCTGGTGGAGGTCGTCAATCGCGGCGGCGACGCGGACACCACGGGCGCCATTCTCGGCATGATCGCCGGCGCGCACTATGGTCTGGACGCCATCCCCCGGCGCTGGCTGAACGTACTGGACAAGGAGACGGCACGCGACTGCAAAGCCCAGGCGATCGCCTTGGTGCGGGCATCGCCCCATATGAGCGGCGCCTGAGCGGGCGAGATGCGTTTTTTTACCCATGCCGGTCAACTCGATCGCTCGTCTCTCTGCCCGGATTTTCCAAAAGAGATTCAACCCTAAACCGCGCCCATCGCGAGAAACGTCGTTTCGCGGCTCTTCAACTCGCTTTGCGGCACCCCGGACGTTTGGCAGGGGCGCGGTTTAGCCTGTCGTGTCCGGTGACCCTCTCCAACCGGCGGCGGCGAGCAGATCCGGGATGTCCGCCTCGACGATCACGATATCCTTGCTCTCGCAGTAACGCCGCTCCTTGTCCGTGGGCTCGGGGATGAGCGCCCATCCAGCCGGCGAGGCCGCTCCATAAATGATATCCGACATCACCATGCGTTCGGTATCGCGGCGCAGACTCAGACCGAGAAAGAGATAGCGTCGATCCACGCGAGAGGATTTCAGGAACGCGGGGATCCCGAAACCGCCCATCAATTCGGTAAGGTAGTCCACATAGTCGGCGTCCGAGGCGATATAGGTGGCATCGGGACGCGGACTGCCCATGGGTTTGAACAGCACGGGCAGCCCGGGATCCACCGCATTCTGGTCCAGCTCGCGATAGCTGGTCCCATCGTAGGCATGGATGCGGAAGCGATAATCCGTGCCCCCGGTTCGGGCGATGCCGCGGATCAGCGTATGAGGCGCATCCGCATAGGATTCCTGGAGTTGGGTGTCCCGGTTGATGTCGATCGCATAGGCGGGACGGAGCGTCTTCAGCCAGTCATGCAGGGGGGCGCGGGTCCAGGCGCGCTGACCATAGGTGGTGTCCAGAAAGCGGTGAACGGCGGCGCGTCCGCGCTTGAGTTCGACATTCATGGCCGCGCGGGGAAACTCCCACATCAGACGCTTCGACATGGGTTTACCGTCGTTCATGGCGAGGATGAGGCGGTCGCTATCGGCCGGAATGGCTTCCCCGGTGACCGGATCGACCGCGCCCGTCAGGGCGCCGGGACCGAGATAGGGAACCAGGGCTCCACGAGCCAGGTCATTGACGAGCGTTTCGAGTCTTGCTGACACCTTCGTTTTACCCCTTGGCGAATTTGCTTGCCTTAATGGTAAGCAATATTCCCGCCAAGTTATTGGGCGATTAAAGCGAACACAAGAAATTTTCCATCGATTCAGTTCACTGCGCCAATGGCGAAGCAGGGCTTCATGGCTTATTCAAGGCAATGAAGCAATCGAATATGATGTATTCGCGCCATCGCGCCCGATTTGTCGTGTAGGTGACAAGCGGGCTCAGTCACGCGGTTTGCGGCTTGGCCCCCGATCCCCGCGAAAGCCGCTGGCATCATTGGACGGCGGACCGCGACGCGGGGCGCTGCCATCCCCGCTCTGGCGGCGAAAACCACCGGCCGCGCGAGGCGGTTTATCCTGCGCCTGGCCCGGTGTCTGGCCGTATTTGGGGCTGGGCGCATGTCCTCGGGAGGCTTCCGCGGGTCTGGCTCCGTCGGCGGGCGAGAGGCGCAGCGCCTGACCGCGAACGAACACCCGTTTGAGATGATTGACCACTTCGCGCGGCATGCCTTTGGGGAGATCGACGATGGAGTGGTCGTCCTGGATGTTGATCCGTCCGATGTAGCGACCCTCGATCCCGCCTTCATTGGCGATGGCGCCGACAATCTCGCGTGGCGTCGCGCCATGCTGATGGCCGACCTCGATGCGGTAACTGACCAGATCCGCGTCTTCCCGTCGGCCTTGCGCGTGCTCCGGTCGTGGTCGGCTGTCGTCACGCTCCGGGCGTGGCCGACGCTCGTCCCGGCCTTCCGACCGTGGGGGACGCTCGGACCATTCGCGCTTGGGCGCGGCCGGGCGCGGCAGATCCTCCTTGACGTTCAACGGCCGTTCGCGCTGATTCAGAAAGGCCAGCGCGGCGGCGATGTCCATGATCTCGATCTCCTGTTCCTGGCCGATGCGGGCGAGCAGGCGGTAGAAGAAGTCGAGATCCTGCTCGGTCATCGTCGTGCGCACTTCGGCGATGAAGCGGTCGATCCGCGATTGGCTCAGGGCGGCGGCGGAAGGCGGGTCCATCGCCGGGACGTCGCGGCGGATGGTGCGCTCGATCGCCCTCAGCAGGCCGCGTTCGCGCGGCTCGACCAGCAGAATGGCGCGACCGGCGCGCCCGGCGCGCCCGGTGCGACCGATCCGATGCACATAGGCGGAGGGGTCGGTGGGGATATCGTAGTTGACGACATGACTGATGCGCTCGACATCGAGCCCGCGCGCGGCGACATCGGTGGCGACCAGAATATCCAGTTGACCCTGTTTCAGGCGCTCCACCGTGCGCTCGCGCATCTCCTGATTCATGTCACCGTTCAGCGGTTCGGCGGCGAAGCCGTGGGCCTTGAGCTTGTCGGAGAGTTCGGTGGTCGCGTTTTTGGTGCGCACGAAGATCAGCATGCCGTCGAACGGCTCCAACTCCAGGATGCGCGTGAGCACGTCGAGTTTATGGAAGCGGGTGACGACGCAGTGATGCTGGTCGATGGTGTCGACGGTCGCGGAGGCCGAGGCGATCCGCACCTCCACCGGGTCGGTGAGACGATCCTGGGCGACCCGACGGATCGCCGGCGGCATGGTGGCGGAGAAGAGCGCGACCTGACGTTCCTTGGGCGCCTGCTCGAAGATCCAGTCGATGTCCTCCGCGAAGCCCATGTTGAGCATCTCGTCGGCCTCGTCCAGCACCAGGGTCTTGATGCCTTCCAGGGACAGGGTGCCGCGGCGGATGTGGTCCATGACCCGTCCCGGCGTCCCGACGATCACCTGCGGGTTGCGCCGGAGCTGGCTGAGCTGAAGCCCGTATGCCTGTCCGCCATAGATGGGCAGGACATGGAAGCCAATGATGTTTTTCGCATAACCCTGGAACGCCTCGGCGACCTGGAGCGCTAGCTCGCGGGTCGGCGTCAAGACCAGCACCTGGGGGCGCTGAAGGTCGGGATCGATGCGGCTGAGCAGCGGCAGCGCGAAGGCGGCGGTTTTGCCGGTGCCGGTCTGGGCCTGGCCGAGCAGATCGCGGCCGGCGAGCAGATGCGGGATGCACTGACTCTGAATCGCGGTTGGCGTTTCGTAACCAAGATCGCGGACAGTTTGTTCAATGATGGGATTGAGACCGAGTGCGCCGAAACCGGTGCTCGTGTCGGGGGTATCCATGGTGGTGCCTCAAGAGGGAAGTGCGCGCCTGGAGGGAACAGCCAGTGGGC
>NZ_CAIPNF010000047.1 GCF_903866365.1 uncultured Thiocystis sp. | reverse complement strand
GATTGCCACCCGCTATGACAAGTTGGCCCGCAATTTCCTGGCGGGAATCCATTTGGCCTCGGCAAGCATTCTGCTCGCATGATGGAGATGTCCTGGTTCTCAATGCTAATCCCACACAATAAGAATTGATGACACGCCCTAGGGAAATCGAGACCAGTATCCCGAAGAGCAGAAGTATACCGACCAGCATCGATCTCCGGCGTTTGAAACCATCCTCCACCTCATCGCGATAGCTCTGCCAGCTTCTCTGGAGTCGGGTTGCGGTCAGCCGACGGTCGTCATCGACATCCGCAATGCGCGTCACTAGTGCAACCTCGGCATCCCTGAACTCGTTTCTATGCTGCTCCAGATTCGCCGAGAGAGTGTCAATCCGAGCGGCCTGTCGCGCCAGACGGGCCAGAATGCTGTCGCCTTCCGCGTCCGCTTCAGCGTGGCCGAGACGCTCTCCCGACGGCGCGCCCAAGCCAGGCTGCGACGGCTCGAGGCGCGGCTCTACAGGCCCATCGTCTTTGTTTGGTTGAGTCTGGTGTTGTGGATCTTGCTCATGTTCCATGGACAGTGCATCCCGATGCTGCTTTTGGCGAAGATGCTAGCGCTGAATCCTGATGCCTGCCGGGCGCTTCAATGAACCCCTCGCTGCGGATTCGGCCGGATCAGCGTCCAGGCGGTCTATCTTGGTTCTTGTCGACCACGGCAACTAGCGAATCGCAAGTAACTCTAAGGCGAATGTCAGATCCCGGCCCGCCAGTGGATGGTTGCCGTCGATCGTCACCTGTTCCGAGTCAAAGGACTTGACGACGAACGAGATGGGAACTCCATCGGGACTTTCCGCGCTCAAAATCAAGCCTTCGTGGAGCTCGATGTCTTTCGGGATCGCGGCGCGGGGAATCACCTCCGTCATCTCGACTTGATAGGAGCCGTAAGCATGATCGGAAGCAATCGTCACGATTTTGGACTCCCCGACCGACATCCCGAGCACCGCCGACTCGAAGCCTGGTATGACGCCAGCCTCACCGAGGGTGAATTCCATCGGTTCGTGACCGACGGTCGAGTCAAAGGTCGTGCCGTCATCAAGTCTGCCAGTGTAATGGACCCTGACAGTATCGCCCAGTTTCGCGTGGGACATGAAAAGCACCTGGTCAAGAATCTGGAAATGGTCATGCATTCGCGCCCTATCGCTGGCTCGGCGGGCTTTCGCCAAGGCGTTACATGACCGAATAAAGCCGGTCGGCGACACTCAAGGATAGCCCACCAGCGAGTGCAAACTGGTTTAACCGTCGGATTCAACGTCGCTTGATCATCCGACCTAACGCAGTCCGGGCCCGGTTACTGGGAACGGCAAAGCCGATACCGACGTTGCCGCCGCTGGGGCCGATAAGCGCGGTGTTGATGCCAATGACCTCCCCGGCCAGATTGATCAGCGGACCACCTGAATTGCCAGGGTTAATGGATGCGTCGGTCTGAATCAGTTCACCGAGCTGGTTCCCGGCGATGCCGCTACGCCCGACCGCGCTGACGATCCCCGATGTGACCGTCTGGCCCAGACCGAAAGGGTTGCCGACCGCGATCACGAAATCGCCGACTTCCAATCGGTCCGAGTCACCGAGCGACAGAGCCGTGACGTTCACCGGAGGTATTTTCAGAATGGCGACATCGGTCCCGGTATCGGAGCCGAGCAGCTGCGCCCGGAAGCTGCGTCGATCCTTCAGTGTGACCATGATGGTCGTGGCGTTCTTCAGCAGATGATCATTGGTCATCACATAGCCATGCGCCGCATCGACAATGACCCCCGACCCTACGCTCTGGCGCTGCTCGGGTTGATCCAGATCCGGAACCGTCAAACCGAAGCGGTCGAGGAAGCGGCGGAAATCGGGATCGCGCAGAAAAGGATGGTCATCCATGGACGCCCTCGACTCCACCGAAATATTGACAACGGCCGGCGTGACCGTGCGCATCAATGGCGCCAGGGACGGATAGTTGACGCCTGCCTTTCGGTAAGGAAAGGCGCTCGGACCGGGTGCGTCCAGACGTTCGGTACCAGCGGACGGCAGGATGGAGCAAGAAACCGCCAGCAACATGGCCAGCACCAGGATGACAAATCGCGCCACCTGGATGCCGGAGCGGTAGCGGTGATAGGGGCTTCGGGATGATACTGGCACTGAGTTCAGTCCTGTTCGCACGAGACGGCAAGAGTGTTGCCGATTAGCGGACCAGGCTGCTCGCGACCCGCTGCCTGAGGTTGTATTCCACCGGTTGATTCAGGAGCAACGCAAAGGGTGCCCAGGCACCCTCGCGTCGCACATATCCAGCGTAGCAGCTCACGCCGCGGAGTGTGCCGGTTTTCGCGCGCACGTCTTTGTTACCCTCCTGTACCGACAGGAGATCGCGGTAGGGCGCAAAGGCTTCCAGTAACTCGACGAGTTGCCGTGCGCTGAGACGGTTGCCGCGCGAGAGTCCGGCACCATCTTCAATGCTGAACTCGCGCCAACCGAACCGGCTGCGCGCGAAATCCGTCATGTTGCTCCGGGCGGCGGCCATGCTCACGACGCCTTCGCCCCGCGGATCCGCCAGTCGCAGAAAGAGCGCATTGGCAATAAAGTTATTCGAGAATTTCAGCATGGATTCGACTGTCTCCACCAGGGTATGACTGTTGGCGTGACGATAGAATCGCTTGGTGTGACGCGGCATGGGTGCGATTTTCCGCTGGTTCCCGACGCGCACCCCTGCCTGTTCCAGCTTGGCGGCCAGCAATTCGCCGAAATAGCGCAGCGCGACCTCGCGTTCGCGCAGGTTCACTCGCTGCTTGCCGGCGCCACCGGCCAGTCCGAAGCGACGGGCGGTGGGAGTGAGCGGGGTTTGGGGCTCGGCGCTGCGAACCTGATCGCCAATGCGGACCAGATTGAGGGTATTAAAGTTGGCCGCCAACGCCGTCACCGGTGCATCATAGGGATTATCCGAGGCTGATCGTCCGGCAATCTCCACATCCGGGCTGAAAAAGCTGTCGTCGAGCCCGATGCCAGCAACCTCGCGCAACCCCCTGGACTTGAGCGCGGCGACCATCCGATCCAATTCCTCCGAGACCAGATAGGGATCGGCATAGCCTTTTACCCACAGCCAGTCGGTGCCATCCTGATGGAAGTCGGTTTGGAAACGGTCATCGCGCCCCCAGGTCTCAAGTGCCGCGAAGGCCGTCAGCAATTTCATGGTCGAGGCCGGGATGCGAGGCGTGTCCGGCTGATACGCGATCAGATCGCGTCCCCGCTCCTTGAGCAGCAGACTGGCCTGGCCCATTCCCTTGACCTGAGCGAGCGGGTCCGTTGCCGCCGCTGGCGGGACCGATAAGGCAAGCAGAATCAGGAGCGAGGTCACCCAGTGACGCTGACTGGAAACGATGGGGTGGGTCAGTGATTTCATCCTGGACTCATCGCGTTTTGATTCACAGGCCCTGCCGATAGCAAACAAAGCCCGCAACGCGCAAGGCACTAAAAAACCCGCACTTAGGCGAGTTCGCGGATCTGTCTGAATGGACTTTTGGACGGGCTTTTGGTGGAGCCAAGGGGGATCGAACCCCTGACCTCCGCATTGCGAATGCGCTAACCGCCATTCTATATCTTTAATTATCAACACGTTAGCATATCCGCCCCGCGCTTCCGTGTCCCCAACGTGACGCAGTGTAACCCAACGTGACCGGAGCGCGTCACGTTTTCGTCACGCTATCAAAAACCGCTGCCGCCTTCAAGATTCCTCCTCGTCCGGCTCCGACCCGAGCGTCACTGGCTCGAACCCGCCGTCGCGCGTGGAGTACATCGCCACCCGTGGCTGCTGCGCCTGACGAAACAACTGTTCGTCGGCCAGGCCAAGCGCCCGGCGCGCCGCCGGAATGTCGATAGCCTGGGTGCGCAGTCCAATCTTGCGG
>NZ_CAIPNF010000046.1 GCF_903866365.1 uncultured Thiocystis sp. | reverse complement strand
TCAACGCTCGCGTCCAGCGCCGCTGGGGGCCGAGCATCTGGCAGAACTTCTTCGACAACATGAAGCTTCTGTTCAAGTCGGAGACCCTCAGTCATGGCGCCATGTTCTTCTTTGGTCCCATGATCATCATGGCGGGGGCGATCACCACGGTGCTCTTCGTCCCCTTCCTGAAGGACTCCATCTGGCTCCAGGGCTTTTCGCAATCCGGCAACCTGATCCTGATCATCTATCTGCTGGTCGTCGGCCCGCTCGGGAACGCCCTCGCCGTCGGCTCCAGCGGCAACCCCTACGGCGTGATGGGCGTGACCCGCGGTCTCACCCGGTTGATGGGGCTTGAAGTGCCGTTTTTTCTCGGTCTGTCCCTGGTAATGCTGCAACACCAGAGCGCCTCGGTGCATGTGATCATGGCCGCGCAGGACGGTATCGCCAATTGGAACCTGTTCACCAATCCGATTGCCTTCATCGTCATGCTGTTGCCCTTCATCGCCAGTCAGAACGCCTCGCCCTTCGATGTCGTCGGCGCGCCGGTCGAGGTCTATGCCGGACCGCGAGTCGAATTCGGCGGGCGGCTGCTGGGCATCCTCATGACCCAGAACATGATGATGACCGTCGCCAAGCTGGTGCTGATCGTCGATCTCTTTCTGGGCGGCGCCACGACGGTACCGATTTTGCTTGTCAAGGCGTTCGCGCTCTTTCTGTTGACCGCCATGATCAGTCTGACCTTTCCGCGCCTCAAGACCGAGCAGACGGTGGATTTTTTCTGGAAAATCCCCCTCGCGCTGGGTGTCATTGGGGTCATCGCAACCGTCTGGTTGCCCTGGAGTTAAGCGATGTATCACAAGAACGAATGCGAGGGATTTCAGTGCGAGCAGCGGATGCTGGAAGACGCCGTGGGCCAGGACAATGCTCAACAGGGCATCCTTGACCGGCTGGTCGCCTGGTTTCGTCAGCGCAGCCTGTTCGTGCTCGCCTACGGTACCGGCTGCGGGGCGATCGAGATGCGTCCGCTCATGACCAGCCGCTTCGACGCCGAACGCTTCGGGATCATCGGCGCGCCCACCCCGCGCCAGGCCGACGTGCTGGTGGTCAGCGGCTATCTCGCGATCAAGACCCTCAAGCGGGTCATCCGCAGCTACGAACAGATGCAGGAACCGAAATACGTCATCGCGCTCGGCAGTTGCGCGATCAACGGCGGGATGTACTGGGACTCCTACAACACCATCAAACAGTTGGACCAGTATCTTCCGGTCGATATGTACATCAACGGCTGCATGCCGCGGCCCGAGGCGCTGATCGAGGGCTTCGTGGCCCTGCAAAAGCGGATCAAGCGCGGCGACAAAGGCGGTTACGCGCGCTATCGCGAGAATATCGACTGGTACAAGGCCAATCAGCGCAAGGTGCTCGGCGACAACATGCCACCCGACTACACCTACGATTGGTATCACACCGGAGACCTCGCCTGATGCTGGACGCACTCCTGCCACGGCTTCAGGGCTTCGAGATCCTCGCGCAGACCCAGCGCGGCGAGCGCCTGGCCTTCCTGCGCGTCCCCAAGGCCCAGCTCTTTTCGCTGCTCGTCCTGCTCAAACAGGGACAGGGCTTCGTGACGCTCACGACCATTGCCTGCGCCGACTGGATCGAGGACGAGGTTTTCGGTCTGACCTATCTGCTCGAAACCGCCGGGCGCGACCGTGTCCTCGGGGTGCAAACGCACATCGGCCGCGAGGGCGATGACCTGGAGACCTGCATCCCGCTCTGGCCCCAAGCCGAGATTTTCGAGCGCGAACTGCACGAGATGTTCGGTATTCCCATCGTCGGCCATCCCAGCCTTGGCGATTTCATGCTGGAGGGCTGGACCCACACCCCGCCCATGCGGCGCGAGTTCGATACGCTGAAATTCGTGCAGGAGAATTATCCGATGCGCGAGGGTCGCGAGGACAATCAGGACGTTCGGGAAGCGATCCGCAAACTCAAGGAGTCCAAGAAGGCCAGCAAAGTCCAGCCGTCCGGCGGAGAGTCATCATGAACGATCCAGTCCAGGACCAGAGAGTCGCCGACGGCACCATCAAGATCTTTCACGGCCCGCAGCATCCCGGCGTCACCGGCAACATGAGCATGGAACTGGACCTCGACGGCGAAACCATCGTCAAGGCTACCACCCATGTCGGCTATCTGCATCGCGGCTTCGAGAAAATGATCGAGCGGCGCACGGCGATTCAGGCGTTCACCATCGTCTGCCGGATCTGCGTCCCCGAGCCTGACCCCAACGAAGAGAATTTCGCGCGCGGCATCGAGGAACTGGCTGGGCTGACGATCAGCGAGCGGGCCAAGTATATCCGCGTCATGGTCTTGGAGATGGCGCGACTCCAGGCCCATTATCTCTGGATGGCCGGTCAGGGCGGCTCGATCGGGCATGAAGTCGTCCCGCAATGGGCGGTCGGCGAGCGCGATTTCATCCTGGATCTGTTCGAACAACTGACCGGCGGGCGGGTGTACCACATGTACATCTATCCGGGCGGCGTCAAGCGCGACCTGCCGGATGGCTTTCTTGACCGTCTGCGCGATCTGCTCGACACGCTGGAACGTCGCCTGCCCGAATACGACCGCATCTTTTTCGACAACGCCGGGGTGAAGAAACGGCTGCAAAACGTCGGCGTGGTCAAGCGCGACGAGGCCATCGCCAACGGCTATACCGGCCCGGTGATCCGTGGCTGCGGCATCCCACGCGACGTGCGCCGGGATTCGCCCTATCTGGTCTACGATCAGCTTGAGTTCGATGTGCCCACCCAAACCGGCTGCGACGCCTATGCCCGTGCGTTGGTGCGCCGCGCCGAGATGGATCAAAGCATCCGCATCCTGAGACAGGTCGTCGACCGGATGCCGGCGGGCGAGATTCAATGCAAATTGCCCAAGCACCGCAAGTTCAAGCTCCCCCGGGGCGAGACCTTTGTGCAGACCGAATCCGCGCGCGGCGCCTTCAGCTATTACATGGCCGGCGACGACAGCGAATATCTGCGCCGGCTGCAAGTTCGCGGCCCGTCCATCGTCCATGCCTACACCCTGCTGGAACCGCTGCTGGTCGGCGCGCAGTTGTCGGATGTCGCGCTGATCATGAACTCGCTGGGGATCTGTCCGCCGGAGATCGAACGTTAAACCGGTAGGATGGGCAAAGCGCAGCATGCCCATCATTGACGCTCCGAAGTTTTGAAGATGGGCACGCTACGCTTTGCCCATCCTACGACTCCAAACACTCCAAGGTGAAATCATCATGGCCTGGAATATCGATCTAAAGGGGCTGATTCAGCCCTTCAGCGCGCTCAAGTTCAGCGTCAAGCAGCCCTACACCCTGAACTATCCCGTCGAAAAACGTCAGGATGTCGAGGGCTATCGCGGTTTTCACCTCAACACGCTCAGTCTCTGCGTGGGTTGCGGGAACTGTCAGGATATCTGCATGAACGAGGCCATCGACATGGTCGAGGCCGTGGGCGAGATTAACCCCAAGAACGCCAGCGGATTGGTGCCCCGGATCGACTACGGCCGCTGCTGCTGGTGCGGTCTCTGCACCGATGTCTGCGGCCCGGACTCGCTGCGTCTCGAAAGCGACTGCATCTATGCCAGCGAGGATGCCGGGAGTTTCCTGTACATGCCGAAGGATCAATAAATGCAACGAATTCAATGGGGTTTTGTTCTCTTCATCGTCTGGCTGGGTCTGACCAACTCATTCCATCCGCAGGAACTGCTGGCAGGGGCCATCATCTCCGCGGCCCTCGTCTGGCTGACCATTCCGGCGCGAGCCGTCAACGCGGAAAACCGGCCTTGGAGCATCATTGGACTCCTGACGTATTTCCCGGTCTTTTTAAAGGCGCTGGTCCTTGCGAACATCGATGTCGCCAGCCGGGTGCTGAACCCCAGGCTGCCAATCAACCCCGGTATCGTGCGAGTCCCAACCAAGCTGACCATTCCCTATCAACGTCTCATCCTCGCCAACAGCATCACCCTGACGCCCGGCACCATCACGCTGGAGATGGACAATCAGGACATCTACATCCACTGGATCGCGGTCGAGGATGCCGATCCCGAGCGTGCGGGCGAGACGATCAAGGGTGAGATGGAACGGGCAATTACACGGATCTGAATAGACCGTCCTGGAAGCGCCGACAGGTTATCGGCCCTGGGATTGCAGACGTTCCGTCGGCAGGCTGGGCGGGGCAGCCGACGATCAATCGGCACTGCCGAACGTGGTTTAAGCGAATTCCTTCTCCAGCATGGCCGACAACAGCAGACTTGCCAGCACGAAGGACAGAAACAGATAAAACCCCGGCTCCAGCGACGTCCCATTGGTCGTCAACAGATCCACTCCCTCGCCAACCCGCCCCAGACTGCCAAGCTGACTCGCCACCAACCCATCGAACCCGATGTACGCCATGAAGATCGCGATCACCAGCACGTCCGCCATCGACCATTTACCGGAGCGCAACGCGAAAAACCCAACCCAACCCGATCCGCGCGCCTGCCTGACATCGTAGAAATAGACATAGGTCGCGATCAGCTTAAGCGCGGGAAAAATAACGCTGAACAGGGTAATCAGCACCGCCACCAGCAGCATATCGGCGGCCCCGGTTTCCGCCAGGATCCGCACCACATCGAAGATGCTCTTGCTCTGGAAATACAGTACCTGATTCGTAAAAACGAGAGGCTCGCCCAGAAATTCCAGACGCAATTCGCCGATCCGGGCATCGATCTCGATCATCGGCGTGAGCAGACCGCCCACGAGCAGGATCAGAATCGCCCCGGTCAGCAGCAGAAGTTTGAAGGAATCGAATCCCCCCCTGCCCCGCCGCGATCCGACCGTCAGGTCGGTATCCTTGGCGACGCGCGCCGACCCGCTCAGGCAGACCAAAAACAACCCCGCCACCAGAGCCGCCAACCCCGCGAGTTGCTGAAGCATCGGCAACCGCGCCGCCTCGATCCGTGTCTCCAGTTTCGCTGAACAAGCCGTTGAATCGACGCAACCCTGACGCACGAACACCGCCTCCAGACGCGCGCGGTCGGTTCGGGCAAAGGTCGAATCGGCCGATTGGCGCAGCAAACCAAGCACCTGCGTCTTGATCTCCTCTTTCGCCGCAGGCTTGCCGAGTTGCTCGACCACCGCATCGGCGTATTGCGGGATCTTCTTGCGCAACTTCCTGAAATCGATCAGCAGATCCTGAACGCCCTGCTGCAGCACACCCTGAAGCTGATCCATCCAGGTACCGCCGCCGCTCAGGTTCCGCTGACGCAGATAGCGCTCGATCTCGACCAGCATGGTTTCGAGCACCTGCTCCACGGCCTTCTTGATGCGTGGCCGATTCTCCGCCGTCAGCTCGAATTCGCTCACCCGGCGCTCGACGATGGCCGAGATTTTCGACACCCATTGATCGGCATCCAGCAGGCCATACCGAACGCTCTCGATCTCGGCAAGATCGGTCTTGAGGGTCTTGACCCGGTTCAGATCGCCGATCAGATGCACCAGCAGGGCGACCGCCGCACTGAAGAGGAAAATGGCGAACAGGCGTTTGACGATGAAAAATCCCGACATGTAGACATCCTTCGTGACATTGCAACCATCCACGGCGCTCGGCGATGCGCGGTTTAGGCGCTTGGAAGACGAAGACCCGAGGGAACCTCAGTCTATAGCAGCAGATCCGCACCGATCAGAGGAATCAGGCGCGCCAGAACATCCATCATCAGTCCGTGCTCACCCTCGACGGCCTTTTTGACCTGGCGCGCTTTCCAGTCCATGGTGTGAATCAGGTTGGCCGCCACGACGCATGGCTGGTCGAGGTTATGCACGGGTACCTCGGTTGGCGCGCCGCGAATGCTGGTGCTGATCGGGCAGCAGATCAGCAGTCCGGTTTGTTGGTGATAGGCTTGGCTGGAGAGCACCAGGGCCGGCCGGTACTTGCCAATTTCTCGGCCTTTGGGAGGCTCGAAATCGAGCCAGACAATGTCGTTGCGGGCAGGGATGTAAGCGGCGGCCACTTTAATGATCGTGCTCGGAGACGATGAGGGTCGGCAGCTCATCGGCATGGGCCGTGTAAGGGGTGAGGCCATCGAGGAGCGTGGCTTCGGTGAAGGGTAGCGGGTGGCGACGCTCCGTGGGCTGACGGCGGATCAGCAGTCCTTCTTCGGTGATCTCGATCATGACCTTGGCACCTCGTTTCAAGTTGGCTAGCTCGCTGACGGGGCGGGTAATCCGCAGGCCGAGGCTGTTGCCCCACGGCTGGACAACACCCTCAAAACGGACAGGGGACGATGCACTCATGTCATCACCTCATCGGGGTCGCATTGGCTGGCAAGTATAGCCATTGTAGTTACAAAGCCAAGCATGAGCCTTGCTGCTCGACGACTTGGAGCGCTTGCGCGCCGAGGCACCGCCACGCAGTCATCGGCTGAAAATCTGACCATTTTTCAGGAAACCACCTTAAACGGACGCGAGACGACGCATCTGCGTCTCCGGCATCGGCGCGGAAAGCAGGATCCGCTCATAGGAAACCTTCACCGCATCCGACCCGAGGAGTTGCCGCAATCGCTTCAGCAAGGCATCCGCCGGCTGCACGCGCCAGGCATTGCCCAGCACCAGATCGCCGACCGCGCCGGGCCGGCGATACCGCAGACGCACCGGCAGATCGCCATCGTGGAAGGCGGCAAGCGCCTCCCGCAGCGACTCGATCCGCGCGGCGCCCTGGGCATAATCCGCCGGGTCCGAGAGATCCAGGATCAGGGCCAGATGATCCGCCGCCGACTCCCGCGCCTGCTCGAAGGTGCGCACGGCGTCGGCGCGCAACGTCCAGGCATCGCGAAACTCGTCGAAATTCAAGCTCCCGGCGATGCTCAGGAGTTGATCCGGAACCAGCAGATTGCGGAACTGATCGTAAAGCTCGGAGAAGACGGTCGCCTCGATGCGCCCGGTGCGGTCATCGAGCAGCACCGAGCCCATGCGCCCGCGCGGGGTCTTGCCATGACGCACGCTGACCACCAGACCCACCACGGTACGCTTCTCGCGATCGCGCCGATCCCGCCGCCCCAACTCCCGGTCGGTCTCCAGCAGTCGGGCGATGCGGGCGCCGCCCATCGCCTTGAGCTCGGCCTCGTAACGGTCGATGGGGTGACCGGTCAGATAGAGCCCAAGCGTCTCTTTCTCGCCCTGGAGTCGTTGCTCGTCCTCCCAATCGGCGTGGATCTCGCTCGCCAACTGCGGATCCAGCGGAGGCGCGGCGGTCGGCTCCAGCGCGCCGAAGAGATCCGTCTGCCCCGCGGCCTGGGTGGCGTTGTGCTGCTCGGCGGTCTTGAGCGCCAGGGGCAGTTGCGCCATCAGGGTCGCGCGATTGGGACCGAGTCCGTCCAACGCGCCGGCGCGAACCAACGCCTCCAGCACGCGCCGGTTGACCTTGTGCAGGTCGATCCGACGACAGAAATCCCAGAGGTCGCGGAAATCCCCGCCCGCCGCGCGCACCTCCAGGATGGATTCGATCGTCGCCTCGCCAACCCCTTTGATCGCGCCCATGCCGTAAATGACGGTCCCCGCGTCGGCGATGGTGAAACGGTACGCGGAACGATTGATGGTTGGCGGCTCGACCCGGAGCTTCATCGCCCGGCACTCGTCGATCAGGGTCACCACCTTGTCGGTGTTGTCCATGTCGGCGGAGAGCACGGCCGCCATGAAAGCCGCCGGATAGTGGGCCTTGAGCCAGAGGGTTTGGTAGCTGACCAGGGCGTAGGCGGCGGAGTGGGAGTTAGAGCAACACAGACCCGACGCAAGCAGAAAATTGTGTTCGGGATGGTCTACTTCGAGATCGTAACCTTGATGCCATCCCACGAAAGTGGCTCGTACAGGCTGCCGAAACACCAAACGCCTTGCCAACTCGCCTTGTCCCTGTTCTCGAACAGCGGGATCCGTCCCCCACACGCGCTCATTCGTTTGCAGGATTTTCCAGAGCGGAACTTGCCCGTCATCGGTCAGCCATTTGTGATCGAGGGTGCATTGCTCGCTTGTACCATCGTCGAATTCCACTAACCATAAAGGAACTTGCCCATGATCATGCAGAGCAAGCACGGTGGATTGCACAAGACTGCCATCGGGATTCATGCTAAAAACAACATCGCCAGATCGGCAGTCTTCGATGTGTTTATCGCTGGTTAGCGTGCGGATTTTTGTGAGACGGCGTAGGGTCTTATTAAATCCATACCCCGCAAATTTATCCATTAAATCAAAGATATACGTCGCAACCGACGCATCGATCCCGCGCGCGACCGAACCCTGCTCGAAGATCGCCCGCTGCTTGTCCATCTCGGATGCCTTCTTTTTTCCCATGGCGCGCCTAAGTAAATCCGCCCCGCCCAGCGAATACCCCGCCAGCACCTGCGCGA
Source organism: uncultured Thiocystis sp. (assembly GCF_903866365.1). Taxonomy (GTDB): domain Bacteria; phylum Pseudomonadota; class Gammaproteobacteria; order Chromatiales; family Chromatiaceae; genus Chromatium. The sequence goes on along the minus strand of NZ_CAIPNF010000046.1, from coordinate 560 downwards.
TCTGCATCACCTGCTCCTGATAGAGGATGATGCCGTAGGTCGGTTTGAGGACGGGCTCCAGGTCCGGATGCGGATAGGCGACGTCGGCGCGCCCGTGCTTGCGGTTGATGAAGTCGTCGACCATGCCCGATTGCAGCGGACCGGGTCGGAACAGCGCGACCAGCGCGGTGATGTCGCCGAAGTTGTCGGGCTGGAGCTTCTTGATCAGCTCTTTCATGCCGCGCGATTCGAGCTGAAACACGGCGGTGGTCTGACACTGTTTGAGCAGGTTGAAGGCGCGTTCGTCGTGCGCGTCGATACGGTCGATCTCGACCGGCGGCTCGCCCTGGGCCAGGCGGATGGGGTTGATGGTCTTGAGCGCCCAGTCGATGATGGTGAGCGTGCGCAGTCCCAGAAAGTCGAACTTGACCAGACCGACTTGCTCGACGTCGTCCTTGTCGAACTGGGTGACCAGATTCGCCCCGCCCGGCTCGCAGTAGAGCGGCGCGAAGTCGGTCAGCTTGGTGGGCGCAATGACGACGCCGCCGGCATGCTTGCCGGCGTTGCGGGCCAACCCCTCC
>NZ_CAIPNF010000045.1 GCF_903866365.1 uncultured Thiocystis sp. | reverse complement strand
TTTCCCAAAAACCTTTGAAATCGTTGACTAAACCGTATCCATGGCGGCGATCGGCCAAGCTTTTCAACCCAGCCGATCACTCGTAACGACAAAGACGATTCTGAGCGCGGTTTAAATCATGAAATACAAGGATCTACGCGACTTCATCGACCAGCTCGAAGCGCGCGGCGAACTCCAGCGCATCCGCATCGAGGTCGATCCCTATCTGGAAATCACCGAAATCTGCGACCGCACGCTGCGCGCGGGCGGCCCGGCGCTGCTGTTCGAGCGACCGAAGGGGTCAAGCATCCCGCTGCTCGGCAATCTCTTCGGCACGCCTAAGCGGGTTGCGCTCGGCATGGGCGAGGAATCGGTGGAGGCGCTGCGCGAGGTTGGCAAACTGCTGGCCTTTCTGAAGGAACCCGACCCGCCCAAGGGTATGAAAGAAGCCTGGCGGACCCTGCCGATCTTCAAGAAAGTGCTGGACATGGCCCCCAAGGTGCGGCGCAACGCACCCTGCCAGGAGGTCAATTTCACCGGCGACACCGTCGATCTGGACCGCCTACCCATCCAGCATTGCTGGCCGGGCGACGTGGGACGGCTGATCACCTGGGGGTTGGTCATCACGCGCGGTCCGGAAAAGCCGCGACAGAATCTCGGGATCTACCGGATGCAGGTGATCGGTCGCAACCGGGTCATCATGCGCTGGCTCTCGCATCGCGGCGGCGCGCTCGACTTCTGCGACTGGCAGCGCGCCCATCCCGGCCAGCCCTTCCCGGTGGCGGTCGCCTTGGGCGCCGATCCGGCGACCATCCTCGGGGCGGTCACGCCCATCCCGGATACGCTGTCGGAATACGCCTTCGCCGGTCTGCTGCGCGGCAGCCGCACCGAGCTGGCCAACTGTCAGGAATCGGATCTCCAGGTTCCGGCCAGCGCCGAAATCGTCCTGGAGGGCCATATCCATCCCGATGATCGGGCGCCCGAGGGTCCGTTTGGCGACCACACCGGCTATTACAACGAGGTCGATCAATTCCCGGTTTTCACCATCGAGCGCATCACCCAGCGCCAGAACCCCATCTATCACAGCACCTACACCGGTCGCCCACCGGACGAGCCGGCGATTCTGGGCGTCGCCCTGAACGAGGTCTTCGTCCCCATCCTGCAAAAGCAGTTTCCCGAGATTCAGGATTTCTATCTGCCGCCGGAAGGCTGCTCCTACCGGCTGGCCGTGGTCAGCATCCGCAAGCAATATCCAGGGCACGCCAAGCGGGTGATGATGGGCGTCTGGTCCTTCCTGCGTCAGTTCATGTACACCAAATTCGTCATCGTGGTGGACGACGATATCTGCACGCGCGACTGGAAGGATGTGATCTGGGCCATGACCACGCGCATGGACCCGGCGCGCGACACGGTGACGATCGAGAACACCCCGATCGACTATCTGGATTTCGCCTCGCCGGTGTCGGGGCTGGGCTCGAAGATCGGGTTCGACGCGACCAACAAATGGCCGGGCGAGACGACCCGCGAATGGGGCCAGCCGATTCGCATGGACGATGCCGTGCGGGAGCGGGTTGATCGGATCTGGGATGCGCTAGGCATCCCGTTGAATCACGGTTAAGACCAACCGAACCTCAATAGCGCCCGCCGCCGCCGCCGCGCGGACGTTCGGCGCGCGGACGCGCCTCGTTGACGGTCAACTTGCGGCCTTTCATGTCGGTTTCGTTCAGCGCCTTGATCGCGGCGGCGGCCTCGGCATTGTTGGGCATCTCTACAAATCCGAAACCCTTGGATTGACCGGAAAATTTATCCTTGATCACCTCCGCCGCCGCCAGCTCGCCAAATTCTCCGAAAATGTCCCGCAAGTCATCGTCGGCCACGCTATAGGGTAAATTACCTACGTAGATCCTCATCGCTATTTCTCGTGCTCGCGTGCGTTGATCGGACGAATACTGCCGAGAGGCCAACACACAAGCCGACTCGACAGCGAACGACTGGAGCCCGAGACAGGCTCGCGGCTGGATAAATCGCGTTCGCGCTGACCACAGCCAAACACCAGATAAAGACGAAACCCGTGACAATGGAACTGGCGACCGTCTTCGACCATCCAGAAACGATGGCAATCGCCGCGTTTGACACTGATGGAAAGCTAGTGGATCAAATGCAATGCGTCAACGGACTCGGAAAAAAACCTTGCTGACGATGCGAAATGCGATGCTCCGAATCAATCGGCGAGATAGACGGATGACGAAGGCAGGGCAACTCCTGGAAGACCAGGAGTTGCCCGCGGACACCTCAGTCGAAGCTGCCGCGCCGGTGCTCGTCGAGCAGCACCCCGCCCAAGGCGCCCACGCCGGCGCCGATGAGCGCGCCGGAGCCGGCGTTACCGCTGAATGAACCGATAATGGCGCCCGAGGCGGCGCCAATGCCGGTGCCGCTCGCGGTGCGCGAACGTGAGGTGCTGCCGCAGCCGACAAGCGTCAGGGCAAAGGCCGCGACGAACAGGGGAATGGCGATGGTCTTGCTGGTCATGACGTGACTCTCTCTACCTTAAAGTGACTCGATTTCGGCTGGAGCAATTCCAGACCCGAGACGATGGCGCTTATTTGCAGGGATACTTTTCGGCCAGGGCCCGCACCAGTCCCACCACCGGCATCTCCTGCATGCGCTGGGCGTTGGCGGTATTCGCGCGCGCCCAGTCAAGGAAGACCGTGCGCGCGCCCTCGATGGTCGCGCCCTTGGGGTAACAAATCAGCCGTTTTATGGATTTGCGATCCGTGATCGCATCGTGATACTGCACCGTCGCCTCGATGAAGGCGCGGCAGGCATAGACGGCGGGCAGAGAAGTCTCCTCCTTCGGATCCACCGAACAAACCTGATACAGGTCTTCGGTGGTCTCGTAATTGAAGTTGGATTCCTGCAAGGCGCTCGCGGGCAGCGCATAGACGGCAGCCGCTAAAAACGCAGTCAGTGACATCGCGGGGAGGCGGAGAACGCTCATAGTGATTGGTTCCTTTTGTGTTTAGACCGTCAACGGTTTTGCAAACAGACTCATCTTAAAACACCCCTCGCAGACCGTCCGCAAGGGTGGGATAACGAAACTCGACACCCAGTTCCTCGCGCAGTTTGCGATTGGAGAGACGCCGCGATTCGGCCAGATACGACAGCATCCCGGCCGAAAGCTGTTCGGATGCCTCGGCCAAGGAAAGACACGGCGGACGCGGCAGGCCCGCGGCATCGGCCACCGCGAGAAAATAGTCGGTCATGTTGCTCGGCGCGCCGTCACAGGCATTATAGACAGCGCCATCGATGCCTTTTTCCATCGCCGCGAGACAACCGCTCACCAGATCTTCGACATGAATCCGGTTGGTATAGGGCGCTTCCTCGGCCCGCACCAGCGGCGCGCCCTGGCGGATGCGCTCCAGCGGCAACCGGTCCGGTCCATAGATGCCGGCCACCCGCAGGATGACCAGTTCGCCGCCGCTGGCCTGGCTCCAGGCGCGCAATGACTGCTCGGCATCCCAGCGCCGGCGCGAGCGATCCGCCGTCGGTTGGGCTGGACAAGTCTCGTCGACCCAGCCACCCTGGCAGTCGCCATAGACGCCGGTGGTGCTGATATAGACGATGCGCCGCGGCTGCCCGGCCCGCTCGAACGACGCGATCAAGCGACGGGTTAGCGGATCCTCCACGCCCTGCTCCGGTGGCGGGGCCAGATGGAAGACGTCAGCGCCCGCCACGGCAAGCCCGAGTTCGCTCAAATCATCCTGGAGCAGGTCATACCGCCGAGCGGGAATGCCAGCCGCGCCAAGTCTTGCCAGACCCGCCGCGCCGCGCGTCAGTCCAATGACGTCTGCGCCCCGGTCCAGGGATTGTCGAGCCAGACGCGTACCCACATATCCGCAACCGACGATGATTGTTTGTGCCATCGAGTCAATCCGTTATCAAGAGCCATCGGGGGAACAGTGGGAAAGCCTCTCTACCGAACCTCGTTTTACCCCGCCAACGCACGCCCCGCGCAACCGGCTTGACGAACAACCAGCGATTCGAGTGGCTATATCGGGGGTATTCCACCAGGATTGCAAGAGACAAGATGAAATTCAAAATTGAGATCGAGTCAGACGACCGGACCTTCGAGGCCGATCCGGGCGAAACGCTGCTGTCCGCCGCGCTGCGCCAGGGGGTCGGGTTGCCCTATGGCTGTCGCAACGGTCAATGCGGAGCCTGCGCGGCCCAGCTTCTGGCCGGCTCGATCCGGTATCCCAGCGGCCAGCCCGAGGGTCTGGAAGGCAAACCGGCAGGCGCCTGTCTTCTCTGTCAGGCAGTGGCCGAGTCGGATCTGCGCCTGGCGGTCGCTCGGATCCGGACCGCCGCCATGATCGAGGTCCGCACCCTGCCCTGCCGCGTGGACCGCCTGGAACGTCTCAGTCACGATGTCACGCGGCTGTTTCTGAAACTTCCCGAGCAACAGCGATTGCCCTTCATGGCCGGTCAGTATCTGGAGTTCGTCCTGAGCGACGGGCGCCGACGCGCCTTTTCCATCGCCAACGCGCCGCACGACGACGAATTCATCGAACTCCATGTACGCCAGGTGCCAGGCGGCGAGTTCACCGATTTCGTCTTCGATGGCCTGCGTGAGAAGGCCATCCTGCGCATTCAGGGACCGCTCGGGAGCTTCGTGCTGCGCGAGGAGTCGGCGCGGCCCATGCTCCTGATCGGCGGCGGCACCGGTTTCGCACCGCTGAAGGGGATGATCGAACATGCGCTCCATGTCTGCATCCAGCGTCCGATCCGGCTCTACTGGGGCGTGCGCTCGCGGCGCGATCTCTATCTGGCCGAACTGCCCGCGACCTGGAGCCAGCGGCACCCCGATGTCCGCTTTACCCCGGTGCTGTCCGAGCCGGATCCGGACTGGACCGGTCGCACCGGCTTCGTCCATGAGGCGGTGCTCGCCGATCATCCCGATCTCGTTCGCTTCGATGTTTACCTGAGCGGCCCGCCGGTCATGGTCGAGGCCGGACGCGCCGCCTTCGCGGCGCGCGGACTCAGCATGGACCAGATGTTTTCCGACGCCTTTACCTATGCGGCGGACGGCAAGCGCCAATAACGCCAGACCAGCGCGGCGATCGCCAAGGTGCCGCCCAGCGCCCAGACGCCCTGTCCGGCGTCGAGCGCGATCCCGATGGGCAATGGCTCCGCCGCCTGCGTCATCGTCAGCAGACCCGCGTACCAGGCCGGAGACTCCCAGGGGAAACGCTCGGGCCTGGCCAGCAGGCAAAGCACGCCACCGGCCAGCCCCAGAATGGCGACGATGACAAGCACGAGCGCCGTCGCGCCGGGACCGGACCAGGATGCGGCGTCGCAGAGCGCCAGTGCCAGAGGGCCGAGATCCAGCGCCATGCCCAGCGCGGCGGCCGCCGCCAATCCGGAAAAGAGCGTCACGGCGAACATGCCTGCGTCGAGACGCCGTTGCAGAACCGGCAACAGCACCAGCATCCAGACGCTCAGGAAGGCGGTTTCGGGGCCAGCCAGCGGCTGATCGAGTCCAGTCAAAACACTCCGCACCACATCCCGCCAGAAGGGCGACAGTCCCAGCGCAATCAAGACCGCTGCCAGCGCCAGCCGGGCGCCATGGCGACGGGTGAGGTCCGGGCGCCAGGCCGCCAGACCGAAGAGCGTCAACCACAGCAGAAGCGCAATGAGGGTCGTCATGGTGCCCGGATCTTCTCGTGACGCCTTTTCAGAACGATTCCCCTAAATTCGGCAATTGAAACCGCAAAGGCGCAAAGGACTCGAAGAAAAGCAGAGATTTGTCTCATCCGCTCCCTTCATCCCGCAGGTGACTGCCCCCGCCTGGACAACGCTTTGAAATACTTGGCGTCCTTTGCGGTTCAACTGCACTTTTCAGGATCATCCGCGTTCGCCCAACCATTCCCGCGCCTTCTCCAGGATCAGCGCCTCGCACACGGCGGGCAACTGGCCGCGCCGATTTTCGACGCTGGCCAGCGCCGCGTGCGCGCGTTCCGGATCGCCGGACCAGCGATACCCCAACCCGGCGAGCAGGGCGAAGGCGACATTGGCCGGCGCGCCCTGGACCGTGAAGCGATCGGCGATCTCGCGAAACTGGATCCGATCCTGCGCCAGGGCGGGCAGCGCGCCGAGATCCAGGATCAACTGGCGGGTACGGTCCAGACAATCGGCGACGCCCTGACGGGGTCGGGCAAGCTGGCGTCCCAGTACCCGCATGCGCATCTGACGCGCATCCCAGAAACCGGGATCGGCGGCGATGGCCCGCGTCAGCGCCGATTCGGCCCGGTCCAGCGAACCGGACTCCCAGGCGATCGCACCCAGCACGAAATGCGCGTCGGACCGGATCCGCTCGGGCACGTCCGCAACCGCCAACGCCGCCCGAGCCGCCTTGCGCGCCGGCTCCAGGTCGCGCAGACGCAGCTGCACGCGGGCCATCTCCAGCCGTGCGCGAAAGCGCGTCCGGGCATCGGCGGCGGTCGTCAGGGGTTGCAGCAGGGCGAGCTTGTGCCGCGGATCGCCGCTCAGGGCGGCCATCTGGAACGCCCGACGCGCCGACTCGTCCACCCGGCCCCACAGATTGCGATAGCGCATGAACGCGGTATCCCCCGCCGCGCGCAGCGAGCTGTCTTGCGCGTCGGGTTGCAGGGCGGCCTCGCCCCGCGCGTCCAGATCCGACCAGAGCGCCTGCCATTGAGCGAGCGCCGCGGCTTCCTGACCATCGCCCGCGCCGCCGGTCTGCGGCTCCGACAGGCGGACGGTCAGACCCCAGAGACCGACCGGCAGGAGCGCCGCCAGCAGCATCGCCGTCACCGCGAACAGCCGCCGTCGGAGGTCGCGCGACACTGGCGCATCGGCAAACGGCTTACCAATAGATGGCATGATCGGTGAACTGTGCCGGATGTCGACCCAACAGCAGCGGCTCGTCGGGCCGTTGGGCGAACCAGCGAAAGCGCAGACCCGCCGCCTGCAGCCGCTCGTAGAGAGGAACGAAGGTCTCCATGCCGGCGGGATGGACGATGAAGACCGGTGCCGTGCGCGTCACGGCAAAGGCCGCGCTCAGGTCGGCGAGGAGACGCTCCGTCGCGGCCTCCGACCAGGGCGGCTCCTGAGTCAGGACCGCCTGGGCGTCAAGCCAGAAACGGATCTGGAAAGTATCGAGGTCGCGGGTCACCAGCGGCTCGGGCAACCACTCGTAGCGGCCCTGCGCGGTGGTTCCGGAATTGGCATCTGGCGCCGCCGAGAGGGCCGCAACCACGGCCTCCTGATCCCAGCGCGCCACCCGCCCGGCCAGCACAAAGTAAAAACGCGAAAAGGGTGGGAAGAGATCGCGCTGGGGTTCCACGAAACGCTCGGCGGAGGTCGGACGCGCGGCGGGATGGCTGGAGGTTTGAGTGTCGCGCCGCGCCGCGACCAGCGAAAAGAGCGTCACGATCAGGATGATCGCCAGGAGATTGGTGGCAATGTCCAGAAAGGCGCTCTGGGCCGGGTTTTCACTGTCCATGCGCGGCGCCCTCCTCCCGCCAGTCGGCCAGCAGCCGCGCGAGCGCGTCGGGCGAGGACGACAGCGGTCGAAACGCCAGTCGGAACACCCCGCGCGGCTCGCCTCGATCCTTGAGCAGGCTGGTGAAACGGGCGAATTCGTCCTCGAACCTGCGACGGGTCGCGAAACAGGCGTCGGTCAGCGCAAAAACTAGATTGCGCACGCCCGCGCGCGATCCGGCCAGCGTCTCGAACAGGGCCGGAAACTGCGCTTCGCGATACTGGACCGGCGCGGCGGTCGAGCCGGCGTAGAGCGTCACGTCACCCTCGGCGACGCAGATCACCAGATCGTCGATCGCCAGCGCGCGTCCGGCATCCGGCTCGACGGCCTCCTGCAGGGCGAAGATGACGATCAGAATCCCGATGAAGGCAAACACCAGATCGAGAAACGGCAGCAGATTCAGTTCCACGATCGGCGTGTCGAGGGGACGGCGGCGCATCAGTCAGCGGTGTCGCAAACCAGACGGTCGAGCAGGATCCGGTAATAGATCATGTCCAGCTTCTGCGCCCTGGCGCGCAGGATCAGGAGCGACAGCATGGTCGGGATCACCAGCACCAGACCGATGAAGGTGGTATCGAAGGCGAACGCGAGTCCGCCCAGCACGTCGCCGAGACCGCTGCCGCCCGCGCTCGGGTCGACCGAGTCTTCCAGCCCGCCGATGGCTTGGGTAATGCCGATCACGGTGCCGATGAATCCCAGCAGAGGGAGCACCCAGATCGCAAAGCCGATGGGCGCGAAATTGTGCTGATGCTGTTGGCTACGCAACAGCAGGAGATCGTCGCGCAGATGCAGCAGATCCTCCCGCCGCCGCGTCTTGCCGGACCCGTCTTGCAGCGCGGCGGGGAGATCGTCGTCCTGCGGGCCGCGCCCGGAGAGATAGAGAATCCAGTCCCGGAGACGCGAGTCCCGTCGCGCGGCCTGCGGGTCAAACCGCTGGCGCAAACGCCGACGCTCGCCTTGCAGTCCCAGATACTGAAGCGCGGCATAGAGCAGGGCGATGACGAAGATCGCGATCATGAACTGACAGTAGCCCGGACCGAGATAGCGGCTCAGACCCAGCGGCAGGCTGGCCGGATCCTGAAAGCGCAGGAAGGTCAGGGACAGCGCCAGGGTGAGGAGGGCGGCCACCGTCAGCGGCAGCACGATCTGGCGCTCCGAGAACAGACCGTCGAGACGGTCGAGATTCGGCGAGAGCGGGTGATCGCTCACCGGCGGGCGTCCGGTTGCGGTTCCAGGCGATCGAGCTGGCGCTGGAGGTCGGCGCGCGTCGCCTTCAGTTCGCCGAGACGGAGGCTGGTTTCGCTGTAGAGTCGTTCGTAACGGCGACGCTCGTCCAGGGTCGGCGCCGCATCGGCCTGATCGAGCGCGCGCTGGGCCATGCCGGCGAGATGGGTCTCCAGTTGATCCAACGTGGTCAGGAGTTGCCGCACCGCCTGCCAGGAATCCGCGACAACGGCCTGATCAGTCGTCGGCACGCCCGTTGGATCGTGGGACGCCGGCGGCTCGACCGCTCCGCTCGCGGACAGGGACGCCGCCAGCAGCAGCGCCGGGAGCAAATGCCCGGCGGCGTTGCTCATTGCGAAATCGGCGTCTGCTGCGCCTCGTTCGCCGTCTTGACGATCACCTGCATGTTGGCATTGAGGTTGGTCAGATTGGCGCCGACCTTTTTCAGTCCCTCGATCGCCTTATCGGCCTGACCCAGTTCGTAATAGGCCAGCACGATGTCGCGGTCGGACTCGATGGAGCGCATCAAGGCGACCGAATTGGCCCGTTCGGTACTGATCTGGTTGCGCAACTCGCGGCCGGTATTGAGCTTCGCCTGCCAGGACTGAGCGACCGGCAGAAACGCCGGATTCGCCTCGGACTTCTTCAGCGTCTCCTGACGGCGCTGCTCCCAGAGCGCCAGCAAGGCGTCGAGTTCCTGCCAGATCTCGCTTTCCTCCGCCATGCTCTCATGCACCTTCGTCACCGCGGCCAGCATCTCGTCGAGCACCTCCCCGCCCTTTTCGATCGAGTCGCGGCTGGCCTGGATATTGGCCTCCAGATCGCCCAGGTTCGCCTGAAGCTGTTGGGCGACCTCGTTGACCTTCTGAAACAGGTTCGCCATGTCAGGCGGCGTGGCCGATTGGGCGAAGGCGACTCCAGCCATCAGCGAGAAGAATCCAGCGAGCAGAAGCGTGGTTTTTTTCATAGCGTCCTCCAAGTAATGAGATTTTTAATTTTCAATCAGTTAAACCGCGTCCACTCCAACGCCTGGAGATTTTGGCGAGTCCCACCCAATGCACCAACCACCCATAACCCACCAGACGCGGTTTAATTTAGTTGGAAATCGGCACCGAGTTTTGCAGGCTCTTCTCGGTCTTCTCCTCGACAATGGTCATAGCCGTCGTGATGTCGTTCAGCCCCTCGACCACGGAACGCGCGGCGGCGATGGCCTCCAGCACCTTGCCGATCTTCATCTCCTGCAGGATCACCCGATGCTGACGCATGATGGTCGAGAGCTTTTCCTGGGCGAGGGTCCGGCTCTGATTGAGGCGCTCGTCAACGATGTCATATTCCTGGATCGCCCGTTCGAGCTGGGCGATGCTCTGCTCGCGGTTGGGATAATCCGGCGGCTGACGCTCGTACCAGCTTTTCAGCACGATGGTTCCCTCCTTGGCCCGATTGAGCGCATCGGCGAAATCGCTGTTGAGATCGAGTTTGTTGAGGACGCCATAGACCTCGTCGCGCAGGTTGAAAAAGAGGTTGTCGACCTGGACCTCTTTCTCGTCCTCGGAGGTCAGCCGGGCGACTTCGTCGAGCTTTTCCATCGCCGTCTGGATGCGCGCGCCGAGCTGGGCGTTCGAGGTGCGGATGTTCGACATCTCGCTTTCCAGGATGACGGTCGGATTGGTCCGGTTGGGGTTGCGGGAACTGTAATTGCTGTCCTGCGCCCAGCCGGGGGGGGCGGTCAGCATCGCGCCGAAAATCAGGACCGCCGCGCCGATGGCGGCGCGCCAAGCGGCGATCACGGGAAAACGGCACTTTGTCTGGCGTTCGGTCTCGGGCATCGGACAGTCTCGACAATGATGGGCACGCGGGCCACGGAGCGGGCTCGAAGCGTTAAGGGCAGGCATCGAGGTTTTCCTTGAAACCGTCGATCAGACGGCCGGTCTTGTTGCTCAGATAGGCCAGATCGCGCGAGATGTTGGTCAGATCCGATTCCAGATTGCGCGCGCGGTCGGCCTCGTGCACCAGTCGCTGAATGACGATCGGCCGGGTTTCCTCGTTCAGCGCGGACTCGATTTTCTTGATCATCAGCCCCGCGCAACTGTTCAACTGGGTCGCCTCGCCGATCCATTGAGACACGGGCAGCTTTTCCAACTGGTCGATTTCCTGTCGGCTATCGTCCAGGAACGACGCCGGACATTGGGCGTCGGCCTTGCCGAGCGCGAGCCGCAGACTGGCCAGTCGCTGGTTGCCGCGATCGACCCGTTGCAGGATCTTGACATAGCTTTCGCCGAGCGCGTGATAACGCTCGAAGACCTCCGCGTCCGTCCAGGCGCAGGTGACGGGCTGATAGACCGCCGGCAGGCGCGCCACGAAGTCCCGCGAGTCCTTGAACAGTTGGCTGGGATCGTCCAGCAGCTCGGGGTAATAAACCCACAGCGCGCCCGCGCCGCCGCCGAGCAGAATGACCAGCGCCGCCAGAGTCTTGAAAGGAAAGCCACGCGAACGCCGGGCGCGGCTGGAATCGGCGGGCGGTGCCGGGGGCGGCGGAACGGCCGCGACGGAACCGCGTTCTGGCTCTGGTGCTGGCGCGGGGATGGCCGGCGACGGTCGCGACTCGGGCGGCGTCGGCGATGCGTCGGGCGGTTCTTGAGTGACCGCCACGCCGAAATGCTCGGCCAGTGGCTGAAGTCCGCCGCGAAATCCCTGACCGATGGCACGGAATTTCCAGCCGGTGGCGTGGCGGTAGATTTCGGCGAAGATGAGCGCCTGTTCGTCGGCGGCCTCGGTGAGGGTGAAGCCGACCGCCTCGCCGGTTTGCGGCGTTGCCGTGAGGGTCGCCCCGGTCAGCTCGCGGAACGAGCCGGACTCCAGCGTGGCGGCGAACACGCATTTTTCGATGCTGGCCGGGAGTCGGTCCAAGTGCAGGAGGCAGTCGGTCTGGCCGGCGGTGAACGAGGAGAGCTGGATGACGCCAGCGGGCGCCTGGGGCTGGTTATAAAAGAGGAACCAGGCATCGTCGGGGACGTGGCCCGCGCCGGTGACCGCCAGACAGACGGCGTCCAGAACGCCACGGTCCGGCGGCCAACGGAGTTCGACGCGCACGGTTCCCGCGTTCGTTAGCGGTGCGTTCGCGCCCTTGGGCAGGATTTTCATGTCGGCCATCCTGACGGCAAGACATCCATGGCGTTTCCTCGCGAGAGTCGGCCTGCATTGGCGCGCCAAACGTTAGCCCAAGCGGACAGGCAGCGCAACCGGACGACCGGCGGCGGCGCGCCGATTTGCGCGCCAGTCCCGCGCCGATTGTCCGTGCGAGTCCTTGCCGCTCCGTCCGCGGACAGGCAAACTCGCACCCCCAACCCGCTTGTCGACCAGGATTTCAGAGGAGCGCCCGAATGCGTCCAGCCTGCAGCGCCGTCGCCCTTGGCCTCTTGACCCTGCTGCTGGCGGCCTGTTCGACCGGCGGGGTCAACTCGATCTGGACCGAACCTGGCGGCGCGCCGTCGCCTTATCGCAAGCTGGCGGTGATCGGCATCGCCAATAAAACCAGCGTGCAACGCGCCTATGAAGACAATTTCGTTGGGGCGCTCAAGGCCATCGGCGTCACTGCCAGCTCCGGCCAGGCCGTGGCGTCGGCGGCGAATCGCACGGGCGATCAGAACATCCGGAAGGCGCTGGAACATTCCGGCGCCGACGGGATCCTCGTCACGCATCTGATCGCCGAGCCTGCCAGGAACTCCGAGCCACCCGCGCGGGCGACCGCGATCCCCCAGGCGTACCGACGTCTCGACCTTTATTACAATCAGGTCTACCGCGAGGTCATGACGCCCGGCTACTACGCCGATTATCAGAAACTGCGGCTGGAGTCCAACCTCTACGATGCCAAACGCGAAACGCTGGTCTGGTCCGGCCGCTCGCAGCCGTTGGACCCCGATTCGGAACGAACCATCGGCCAGATCATCGCCGATGTCGTCGCGCAATTGCGGCTGGATGGCTATCTGCCGTGAGATGCCTGCGTGCTTCTCGTCAGACCGCTCCGTGCCGCGAAAACTGCCTTTTGATGCCCGATTGGAGATTCGAGCCGATTGATTTCCCAGAAGGGATCGGTCACGAATCGATTGGGTAACCGTCCATGTCGAGGTGGCGGAACGGGGAATGCGATCGGTGGCGGCCACCCAACGACGCTGCGCCAGGATTTGGATCGACAGCCGCACCTAGCTTGCCAAAATTAACCGATTAGGTTAATGTTGTTTTTTATGGAGAAACGAACCCCGCACCGCAAGCTGTCTGTCGTCAAAACGCTGATTGAGGCGGGTAAGGTACGGATGACACAAAGCGCCGTCATTGGTGGAAGGCGACTGGGTTTCGATGTAGACGGCATCGTGGCAACGGTGTTGGCGCTCACACCCGCTGACTTCTACAAGTCCATGACGACCCATGCGGATCACCGGATTTGGCAAGATGTCTACCGCCCAACCACCTCGGCCGAGGACCTATATGTGAAACTAACCGTCATCGACGAGGTGTTAATCGTGTCGTTTAAGGATCTATGAACATGCAATGTCCCGTTTGTGGCGCCGCCGATCTGGTGCATGATACACGTGACGTGTCTTTCATTTATAAAGGCGAAACCACGACGATTCCGGCCGTGACGGGCGATTTTTGCCCCGCCTGTGCTGAATCGGTTCTGGATCTGACGGAATCGCGTCGTTTTAGCGAGCAGGTTGGCGATTTCATGAAACAGGTGAATGCCGCGATTGTCGATCCGGGCTTCATCGCCAGCGTTCGCAAAAAGCTCGCGCTCGATCAGCGCGAAGCCGCCGCGCTCTTTGGTGGCGGTGTCAACGCCTTTTCACGCTACGAAAACGGCAAGACGAAGCCCCCCTTGGCGCTCGTCAAATTGCTCAAGGTGCTTGACCGCCACCCCGAGCTGTTAGACGAGGTCAGGGCGGCGTAGTGCGTCAGGGTGGCGATCCGTCAAGCCCCATGCCGGCGCGCCAATCGGTCGATAGGCATCCGATCATGCAAAGATCCTGATCGGCAGCGGCGACTCCGGATTAGCCGAAGACCACACCCAATGCTCAGCGCAGGCCACATAGCCTTTACGCACCGGATTCTCATGTACGTACTTGAGTTTCTGCACGTAGAAGGCAGGATTCTCGATCTTCTTCGGCGCGTTGGTGTCCATCCAGAGCCGATAAGCCCCCTCATCATCGACGAATAGCCGGAAGACGCTTGGTTCGGTAACCTCGATATTTTCCTTCAGTTGCCTGGACGTGAAGCGCTTGAAGTCGCGTAGAAAACCCGCGACGTCCGGCGAGCTGACGATCAAATGAATGTGGTTCAGCATGAACACATAGCCGTTCAACTCAAGTCCCTTGTGTTCCTGACAATAGCGAATAGAGTCCGCCAGAATCTGCCAACGGTGGTGACGGTCGAACAGGTAATACCAGCGTTGCACCGTCAGCGTGAGAAAATAGGTTCCGGCGTTCAGGTTCACAGGTACGCGGCGTGAAGGCATGGTGTTCGCTCATAGGTGTTCGGGATTTTTTAAGCCTGGACTTCCAGAAGCAACCTATTTAAACGACCTAAGGATGTCTCTCTTTTCTTATAATTTGGATCGAAAATTTCGTTTGCAAAAAGCTTTATCTTATTCGCTAGGTTATT
>NZ_CAIPNF010000044.1 GCF_903866365.1 uncultured Thiocystis sp. | reverse complement strand
CAGGGGGATGTCATCAACCCGTTCGATGCGTGTAACTGTGGGTGGTGTTTCCATCGTGTGCATGATTCAAAGACAGCAAGTCCCTGTAGCTTGCCGTCATTTCATGAACCGAGGGGTAAAATTGAGCGAACCATCAGTATAAGGTGCTCAAAAGGCGACTTTGCCCATTAAGTCCGACAGGCTGCTAGGGGAACGGGAGCCGTTTCGTCATCGCTCTGACGCGTCGGCGCCGCTCTTTATCGGCTAGTGGCGCAGTGTTCTCTTATACCTCAAACCATCGCGAATTAAGCGCCACAATAGCGCTGGCGAACGCATGAATTGACGATGTCGTTTCGATAGATGCAGAATTTTAGTAAGATAATCGCTCAGTTCCCATAAGCGGATTTGCCAAGCCGAGGGCATGTCCTGACTGTTTGGGAAGCGGGTATTGTAACCAAGCTCGGACAAGAGTCTACCGCCTAATTTTTCGAGCGCGATTAAATCGCGGGGCTGAAGATGCGTTTTCCATTTTTCACTGTTCGGAAGAATATCGCCACTCTTCGTCTCATTTTTCAATCGCGATAGGCTATTGAAATATGGCATCGAGGAGCGCAAAAGATCATCTTCATACGGTATGCCAATGAATATACAAATACGGTTCAGCCATTTTTCCGGTTCTTTCGTTAGATCCTCGTAACTGAGCTCGAAATAGCGTTCAGTACCAAGCAATCCGCCGTCAATTCTCCCCTGACTCACGATCTGAGCCCATCGATACATAGACCATCGCAACGGTTTATTCCAGCGACGCTTATTGGAGATCGCCGCGTCACGACCATCGCGATAAATGTGCAGAAATCGCGCGGTTGGAATCATCTCCGCAATGTCGATCATGTGTTGAATGTTCATCGGGGATTTTTCCGCCCATCGGCTTACTCCCTTCTTGGAGATTGCGATTTTCCTGAAAACGGCATCCACCACCCCGGATAACGTTGGCTCGGCAACCTCGCTGACGGTTATCCCCAGGTCGGGCGCAACCTTGCGCAGAGCGCGAGATTTGCTGAAATCGCTCAAGAGTCGCTCCAGATTCACAGGTTCTTTGAGATCGCCGTAGTCATTCAGGTGTTTGATCAGCCAGGGAATAATTCTTGTTTCCAGAGGAAAAACATACAAATGGGGAGAGTTCCCTAAATTATCGGCGAGCATGGTTGTCCCGGAACCATTCATGCCGACCAGAAAAATAGGACCGTTGTCGAACGTGTTGTTCGTTATCATCATGACACCCCATATGCTTCATTCATTAAAATATGACCTTGCAATCCGCTATCCGGTGATGAACTTAAAAACGTCGGATTCGTTTAGGATGAACGGAATCGCTCTGGAGATCACTCAGAGAAACCTCTCAACACTTGCGAACTCAATCTTCAATGACATCACGCAGGTCGTCAAGTCAGCCGCGACATCATCGGGTATCCCGAAAGGAAGTGAACTTTCGCTCGGTTGGCATGGACCCACTGATTTTTCGGTATGTGCAGGCGTTAACGACGTCATGTCTGGGATGGATGGGGAGCTGATGGTCATCCCCAGCCGCTTGAGCATAATCTTCGTCAATGCGAGCCGATACGGATCGTCGGTCTGGCCGGAACCCGTTCGATCCGCCACCGGACGCTGGCCTGTGACCAGAAGCGCGCGATTGGACAGCCATGAATCGCTCTCCCCAAGGGTAACGTCTCCTGACCTAACAGCTCCCAGGCTCGTCTCAGGGCCGGAAGCGGGTCGCTCGGATCGACCGGCGCGGCGGCGAGCGATTTGCTGAGTTTGCGACCCCCGTCATCCACCGCCAGCGGCACATGGGCATAGTCTGGCTGGCTCAGACCCAAGGACTGCTGGAGCAGGATTTGACGTGGCGTGGAGAGCAGTAGGTCGGCACCGCGCACCGCCTGGGTGATTCCCTGCCAGGCATCGTCGACGACGACCGCGAGCTGATAGGCGTGGATGCCATCGGCGCGTTGGAGCACGAAATCGCCGACCGCTGTCGCGATCGATTGCGCCTGCGCGCCCTGGATGCGGTCCACGAACGCGATCGGCTGCGCGGGCACGCGCAGTCGCACGGTGCGCGGCCGGTGCCCCGGCGGCAGACCCGCGCGACAGGTTCCGGGATAGATGGGGCCTTCGCGACCGGGCAGGCCCAGCCGGGCGATCTCGGCCCGGCTGCAACCGCAGGGATAGGTCAGGCCGCGCGCGGCGAGTCGGTCCAGCGCGGTCTGGTAGGCGTCGGAGCGGTCGCGCTGAAAAAGAACAGGTTCGTCCCACACGAAACCGAATGCCTGGAGGGTGCGCAGGATGTCGTCGGCGGCACCGGGAACCTCGCGCGGGCGGTCCAGGTCTTCCAGACGCACCAGCCAGGCGCCTGCCTGCGCGCGGGCGTCGGCGTAGCTCGCCACGGCCGCGAGCAGGGAGCCGAAATGCAGCGGTCCGGTCGGGGAGGGGGCGAAACGCCCCCGGTAGCCCGCCCGGGGGGCGGTGGCTGGCCCGGACATCGGCTCAGGGAGAGCGTGTGGGCGCGCCGACACTCAGCCGCGTTGTTTTTCGCGGATCTCGTCGAGCGTCTTGCAGTCGATGCACAGCGTGGCGGTGGGACGCGCCTCCAGCCGGCGGATGCCGATCTCCACGCCGCACGCTTCGCAGAAGCCGTAATCGTGGTCATCGATGCGACCGAGCGCCTCGTCGATCTTTTTGATCAGCTTGCGCTCCCGGTCGCGGGTGCGCAGTTCCAGGCTGAACTCGGACTCCTGGGTGGCGCGATCATTGGGGTCCGGGAAATTCGTCGCGTCGTCCTGCATATGGTGGACGGTGCGATCCACCTCCTCCATCAGGGATTGCTTCCACGCCAGCAGGATATTGCGGAAGTGCTCCTCCTGCTGGGGGTTCATGTATTCTTCATCGTTACCGGCGTTGTAGGGCGCGAATCCGAATCCCGTGGTTTCTTGTGCTTTAGCTTCGGCCATTGATCTCTCCCGAAGGCTTCGTCGTGGTGGAATGCCCACAGCGTGGATCCAAAGTCATTTCCGGATCCGCACCGCGAAAAACGCTCTTAAGTACCAGATCTGAGTCAATGGGGCAACTCGACAGATCGCGGAAAGTACCGCTCCACGGAGCGCCAGCGATGCGCGGGCATCCGTAGTCAGGTAATCTTCATGCTTGCGCGTGCCGCGCGGACAGTGACGATTCAGCGTTTGGAGTCCTGATATGTATGGGTTCAAGGCCATTCTTTTCGATGTCGATGGCACGCTCGCCGATACCGAGCGCGATGGCCATCGGCCCGCCTTCAATGCCGCCTTCGCGGAGGCCGGTCTGGATTGGGTCTGGGATGTCGAGCGTTACGGCGAACTGCTGACGGTGACCGGCGGCAAGGAGCGGATTCGCTATTTCATGGAATCCGACGGCATCCGGCTCGACCCGGCGCTGGATCCGGACGCCTTTATCGGCGGTCTGCATCGCGCGAAGACCCGGCAGTATGTGTCGCTGCTGCAAACCGGGGCTATTCCGCTGCGTCCCGGCGTGCTGCGTCTGTTGCGCGAGGCACGCGCGGCCGGGATCCGGCTGGCGATCGCGACCACGACCACGCCGGAAAATGTGACCGAATTGCTCGATCATTGCGGCGAGCCCGGTCTGCGGGACTGGTTCGAGGTGATCGCGGCGGGGGATGTGGTGCCGGCCAAAAAGCCGGCGCCGGATATCTTTCGGCTGGCGCTCGACGAGCTGGGACTCGACGCGCGCGAGTGCGTGGCGGTCGAGGACTCCGACAATGGCGCGCGCGCGGCGCTGGCGGCCGGGTTGAAGGCGCTGCTGGTGACTGTCAACGACTATACCGCCGCGCAGGATTTCGCGGCCGCGCCACTGGTGGTGGATCGGCTCGGCGATCCCGGACAGCCCGCGCGCGTGCTGTCCGGCGCGCTTGGCGACAGCCCCTTCGTCGATCTGGCGACGCTGGATCGGCTGCACCGTCTGGCGCATCAGGACGCGTGAAGCCGTCCATGCGGAACCTCGGCGACAGCCATCTCGCGGCCCGCGCCCGGGCGGTGGAGCCCTTTCATGTGATGCGCCTGCTGGCGCGGACGCGTGAACTGGAGGCGCTCGGGCGCTCCATCGTGCATCTGGAGATCGGCGAGCCGGATTTCCCGACCCCCGCGCCCATCGTGGCGGCGGGGCAGGCGGCGCTTGCCCGAGGTCAGACGCGCTATACCCCGGCGGCGGGTCTGCCGGCCTTGCGGCAGGCGATTGCGGACGACTATGGACGGCGCGACGGCGTGACAGTCGAACCCGCGCGCGTGCTGATCGCGCCGGGCGCTTCCGGTGCCTTGCAACTGACGTTCTCCGCGCTGCTGGAGCCGGGCGACCGCGTGCTGATCGGCGATCCCTCCTATCCCTGCTATCGGCAGGTGCTGCGCCTGATGGGGGTCGAACCGGTGGCGGTTCCGCTGACACCGGAGAACGACTATCGCTTGACCGTTGGGCAGGCGGAAGCGGCCTGGGGGCAGGGGATTCGCGCGGTGCTCGTCGCCTCGCCCGCCAATCCGACCGGCTCGGTGCTGGATCCCGCCGCGCTCGCCGAACTGTACGCGCTCTGCCGCGCGCGCGGGGCGGCGCTGATCGTCGACGAGATCTATCGGGGGCTCACCTATGAGACGCCCGCCCGCACCGCCTTGTCGGTCGGGTCGACCGATCTCTATGTCATCAACAGTTTTTCCAAATATTTCGGCATGACCGGCTGGCGCATCGGCTGGGCGATCGCGCCACGGGAGGCGGTCGGGGTGCTGGAGCGTCTGGCGCAGAATCTCTACATCGCCGCCAACACGCTGGCCCAGCATGCGGCGCTGGCGGCCTTCGACGCGACGACGCTGGCAATCGTCGAGGAACGGCGCGGGATCTTTCGGCAGCGGCGCGACCGGCTGTTAAGCGCGCTGCGCGGGCTCGGTTTCTGGATCCCGAATGTGCCCGCCGGTGCCTTCTATCTCTACGCGGGTCTGCCCGAGCGGGTGGCGGAGGACGCGATGAGTTTCGCGTCCCGGCTGCTGCAGGAGGCAGGCGTCGCGGTGACGCCCGGTCAGGACTTCGGCGAACATGCGGCGGGGCGGCATGTGCGCTTCGCCTATACCCGCGATCTTCGCGAGCTGGACGAGGGCGTGCGACGGATCGGGGAGTTTCTGTCAGGCGGCTGACCCGTCGCGACGCGGCACCTCACCCAGGCTCTTCGGCGGTCCGAACCTGTACCGATGCTGGCTCGAAACCGGGCGCGGGTCGGTGGCCGATCTGTTCCGGCGCGACGAAAAAGAACCCGCAGGTTTGCGGGGTCAGGTTCTCGGCCGCGACGCGCGGATATTTACGACAACTGGGCGGGCGGAAGTAATAGACGGCGCAACTGCTCAGTCCTGCGTCATCGAAGCGCAGAAAAGGGCAGGGGTAGGGGAGCTTGCAACAGCTACCGCAGCGGTTGCACTCGCCGCGACGATTCGGAGCGACGGGCAACAGGGAGGTCAAAAAGCGTCTGGTTTTATTGAGCATGGTTTGGTCTCTCGGTTGTTGGGGGAGCATCCTGAGCATGTCAGGCGTCGCAAAATCGTGATGGTCAGAATGCCAACGGGTTCACACTGCCGATCAATTTTTGGCATGTGACCAGATAAAATGACATTTTAACCACGGATTTGCCTTTAAACTGTTTTTCGTGGCGTCAGCCTCCGCGCGAGACCGCCATTCGAGATGCCTGGCGCGTCTGCGCGGGTGCGCGAGATCGACAAGGATAATAGGGAACGTCACGATGCCAATCCTTCCCGCACCCATCACCGTCGGTTGTCCCGCCTGCGGTTGGTCAAAGACCGTGGCGCCGCGCAGCGATGCGCTCATGCCGGGCGAATATTTCGATGCCTGCCCCGCCTGCGGCCATGCGCCGCTGACGCGGCGATCCAGTCTCGCAAATCCCCTCGGATTGCTGTCCGCCGCCTTGCGCGGGCTTGCCGGAAACCGTTAGAGCCGTCGGCATGCGTTCGAGTTCGCGGCAAGGAGGGGCGCCGATCACACAAGCCATTCGCGTTGATTTTCGCACGCCTAAGCGACAGGCGTACCTGCTGTGATGGGTGCGCCACTGTTCCGCTATCACGCTTTCCTGCTCAGGTAACCGATCACGATGGACATCCAACCTCTTCATCAGGCTTCTGCCATGAACGAATCCCTGTCGCGCGGTCTTGAAGAGCGCCAATTCCACATCCAGCGGGCACGCGATTGTCTCGCACGCACGCAAGACCTGTTCGGGCGTTTCGGCAGCGCCGAACTCAAAACCGCGCACGCCCGCTTCGACGAACTCAAGCGCGGTCTGGAATCCGACCGGGTGCAGTTGGCAGTGCTGGGCGAATTCTCGCGCGGCAAGTCCGAATTACTGAATGCCCTGCTTGGCATCGAATTACTTTGGGTCGCTAACGATGCCACCACCGCAGTCAATACCTTCTTACATGCGCTGTCGCCTGGGCGTGATGAACGATTCATTCTGATCCACTATCAGGATGGCAGGCCAGCCGAAGAAATCGCCTGGAGCGACGATGAGGCGCTCAAACCAAGATCCTTGGAGACAGCCACGGCGAGAAGATCGCCCGCCTGACCAGCCCCGATCATCTGTTCGGAGTCAGCGCCCGCTGGGGCCGCGATCCGGACCCCGAGCGCCGCCGACGCTCGGGCATCGACCGCCTGGCTCAGCGCATCGCCGAGATGGTGACCAGCGGCGAGGCCCAGGCGCAGATCATCCTCAAGCCGCTGACCCAGTTAGCCGACATCCAATCGCAGCTCGCCGACTACATCGACAGCGAGCTCCGCCAGCTCGACGCCGACACGAGCGCCGAGGCCCGCGCCCAGGAGCTACAGCGGCTCGACCTGGAAATCCGCGAACTCAAGCAGGACGAGGATCGCGAAACCGCCGAATCGCGCGAGGAGCACGAGCGCGCGGCGCGCGTCATCATCGACGCCATTCGCGACCAACTGCTCAAACCGCTGACCGGTCTGCGCGACTCGATCGAGGATCAGGTGACCGAGTCTTACATCCGCCGGATGCTGGCCAACAAGCACCCGAAGATCGGTCTTCCCGAGGAGTTGGATCGGCAATACAAAGGCATGGCGACCCAGCTCGACCAGAATTGGCGGCAACAGAAAGACCAACTGCGCCAGGGGCTCGATGGACTGCGCGCCCGCTATCTGGACGCCATGGCCCAGCATGCCAGTCACATCGAATCCAATCTGGGAAAGATGCACATCCGGCTGCCTGAACTCGCGCTCAATCTGGATTTCGATTTTTCGGCGCTGGAAGATCATCGCCGTCGCAGCGCGCAGCTGAACGAGGAGATGGAGCGGCTGAACGACGAACTCAACTCGCTCGATACTGAGCTTGCGAACAACGCCATTGATGAACAGAAGCGCCGTCAGGCCGAGGCGAATCTGACGCGCGTCCAGCGCCAACTGGAAGGCATGGGTTCCCCGCCGGCACCCTTGGTCTATGAGGAAAGACGCAAGGCCAGTGATTGGGGCAGCGGTTTCCTCTGGCTCTCTGCCACCTATGAAACCGTCACTCGCAAGGATGACCGCAACCTCAAGCGTTACGAGAGCGAACGCGCCGAATTGCGCGAGACCCAGCGCGAGCGCGAGGCGGCCTTGCAGGCGATTCAGGACGAAGAATTCGCGCGCACCGGACGCCTCATCAATCTCGAAGCCGCGCGCAAGAAATACGAGCGGCAGATGGCCCAAAAGGAAAAGGAAATGCGCGCCGCCGAGCAGCAGGCGCGGCAGGACGAGGAGGCGCTGGTTCAGGACACGCTCAAGCGGCTGCACCGCAATACCACCGCCCAACTGACCGAGATCGTCGAGGCCATCGAGCGTTATCTCGCCGACACGCTGTTCTAGGTGTTTATGGACCAGGCCGGGATGCTGGCGGGTTGCGTCCAGGAACAGATGCTCGAACCGCTGAACGCCAAACGCGCCCAGCAGCAGGAGATTCAGACCCTGCTGCAACAGGACCAAGTCCAGATCGAGGCGCGCCGCGCCGAACTCGCCGCGGGCCGTCAGGCGCTGGCCGAGGTCCAGGATCTGACCCAGACCGCGCTCAATGCCTGAGGAGACAACCATGAATACCCCACAGCCACTGCTCGACGAGGTCAAAAATCGCTTGCCCACATCCTGGCACGAGACGGTCGACCGGCTCGCCGAGCGCCTTCTGCCCTCCGACGCGCCGCTCCGGATTATCCTGCTTGGCGCCTTCTCGGTCGGCAAGAGCAGCCTGCTCAACACGCTGATCGGCGAACCCCTGCTCCAGACCGCGCGCGAGGAGACCACCGCGTTGCCGACCTTCATCGAGTACGGCCCGACGCGCACCATGCAACTCATCGGGAGCGACGGCAGTGTCCTGCCGCTCGACGCCGACGGCCTGGCGCGCGCCACCACCGAGGCGCCCGAGGGTGCCGCCTGCGCCGCGGTCGCGCTCCCGCTCGACTGGCTGCGCGGGATCTCGATCGTCGATCTGCCCGGACTCGGAGGGATGTCGTCGCGCAACCGCGACTACACCGCCGCCCAAATCCAGCAGGCCGACGCCGTGCTCTATCTGATCGCCCCGCGCGGCCCGGACGCCGCCGACATGGCCACGCTGCGCCAGATCGCCGGCGACGGCAAGCGCGTCAAGCTCCTGGTCGCGCGCTGGGACGAGATCGAGGAGGCAGTGACGCGCGGCGAACAGCGTCCGGATCTGGATCGCTGGTCGAGCCAGATCGAATCCCAGGCCGGAATCCGTGCCCGTCTCGCGCCCGTCAGCCGCCACGGCCTCGGATGCGAGGACATTCGCGACTTCCTCGCCCGCGCGCGCGACGACCGCGGCGCGATCCGGCTGCGCCGCCTGTGCGCCGAGTTGCGCCCGCTGCTGGAAAACGCGCTCGGCCAGAACGCCGATGCGCAACGCGCCTGCGCCGCGCGCTCCGAGGAAGACACCCGCGTCCTGCGCTCCGAACTCTTGCAACGCCGCACGGCGCTGACCGAACTCAAATCCACCCACCACGCGCGTGCGCGGGAGGCGCGCGAGGCACTCTCGGTCAAGGCACGGGGGATTGTCCAACAGGGCAACCAAGGACTGGATCGCGCGCTGATCCCATTGGCCGAGACGGTCCAGGAGGAAGCGGATTGGGAGACCTTTTCCCAAGACGGCGCCGAGGCGCTGCGCGCCGCCTTGAGCGCGGTGGCGCGCGGCTTGAGCGAATTGTCCGCCGAACATGGCGGTCTGGATCTGCCCGAGGCCCAGGTCACGGCGCTCAACCTGCGTCTGCCCCCGACGGAACCCGTCGCGCCCGGCGACTTCCTTGACCTGGCCCGTTTCTCTCAGCTTCAGAGCGAGTTGGAGGCGCGCGCGGGCGAGTTTGCGGCCCAGGCAGAACGTCTGGCCCGCCTGCCGGAGATGGACCTGACCGAGCCGGAGCGCGCGCTGCGTGAACTCCTGACGCAGCGCGAACAACTGGCCGCGCTGCCCCTGCCGCGGATCATTGAGCGGATCGAAGGCAGTAACGCCGGCGCGATGTTCGGGCGGATGCTCGGTGAAATCGCCGATGTCGGGTTGTGGTTCGTGGCCGCGCCCCTGGCTGGCCTCAAGGTCGCTTCGCTCGTCGGCAAAACCGCCAAGGTCGCGGGTGTCGCGGTCAACACGGCCCGCATCGCCTCAACCGTGACCAAGACCATCGAGGTCGCGCAAACCGTCCGCAAGGGCGGCGAGTTGACGGGTATGGTGCCCCCGCCCATCGCCGACAAGCTCAAGATGCTTGAAGGCTTGTCACTGGGTTACTGGGGCGAGCGGATCGGTGCGGCCTTGAGTGGCGGTCCTCAAGAGATCGAGGTCATCGACCCCGAGGCTCAGGCGCAACAGCGGTCGGCACTCGCCGTGCTGGATACGCAGGCGCGCGAGGCGCGCGCCCAACTGGCGCGCTGCGAGGACATCGCCAACGAACGCCAACTCACCGGCTGGGCGCTGGAGCAGAGCCGCAAGGAGCAGGCGCATCTACAGACCCGGCTCGACGAACTGACCCGCCGTGCCGAGGAGCGCCGCCAGGCCTATGAGCAATCCGCCCGCGCCGAGCGTCTGAGCGCGCTCCAGCGTCAGGTCGAACGCGCGCTGGCCCACTGGCGACGCGGTTTCGAGCAACAGACCGGGCATATGACCGAGCTGCTGCGGGCGCGGGCGCGCGACGATTGGGAGACCCGGATCGAGGCGTTGCTCGGCGAGCGTTTGGCCGAGTTGGAGACGCTGGAGTTACGTATCGAGTCGGCGCCCGCCGAGCGCGAGGCCGCGCTTGAGCGGCTGCGGATGGAGGCCGAGGGGGTAAGGGCGGCGCTGGCGGTTTTGGATTGAGCGAGATCCTTTGGCACGGAGAATAGAAAAATGTGGGAAAAATTGGCCGGCGTTCTACGGGTCGACCAAGAATCGGCGCGCGCCCGACAGATTCTGGAACAGGAGGAGCGGGCGCGGTTTCTTGAACTGACGACCGATGTCGCGAACGAGCAGACGCCAATGGATAACCAAGCGATTCAGCCACCGATTCCACAGGAGGAACTCCTGCGGTTTCTCGAACTCGGCATCGATGCGCGTACCGACGACTATCTGCGTCAACTGGCAAGGATTGCGGCACAGGCGGCCAGCGTCGTCGAGACATCGGCCAAATTGAGCGCCAGAGTTGACCGGCTTGAACAGCGTGAGCAGTTGCTTGCCGCGCAGTTGAAACAGCAGAGCCAACAATTCACTGAACAGTCCAGAGACGTCGCCAAAACCTTGCAGCGGCTGAACGATCAGATCGAACGTCGGGAGCGTATGCGGCAGCTTCTGAAATCGCAGAATCTGCATGGTCAGCCTCCTGCCGTGGTGGAGCGATTCCGACGCGAGATCGCCGAGGCACTGAGCTTGTCGGTCGTTTTCCACCATCCGCTAAAAGATGGCGGCAAGGGTCCGGAGATGCTGATTATCCCGCCGGGACACTTTCTTATGGGTGCGCCCAACGACGAACAAGACAGACAACATGACGAAGGCCCCCAGCATCCGGTGACTCTTGCCAGCGCTTTCGCCATCGGCAGCTGCGCCGTAACTTTCAACGAATACGACGCCTTCTGTCGCCAGAGCGGACAGGAAAAACCTCATGATCAAGGCTGGGGACGTGGCTGGATGCCGGCGATCAATGTCACCTGGAACGCGGCACAAACCTATTGCGTTTGGCTCACCGAACAGACTGGATTTGTCTATCGTCTGCCAAGCGAGGCCGAATGGGAATACGCAGCGCGCGCTGGCAGTGCTAGCGCATTCTGGTGGGGTAACGGGATCGACACTCGCTGGGCCAGCTATGCAGGTGAAAAGCGCACATGCACGGTGCCAGTCAAGCAGTTTGCCTCCAATTCCTTCGGACTCTATCAGGTCCATGGCAACGTCCGGGAATGGTGCCAGGATCGCTGGCACGGAAGCTACGCAGGCGCACCGCCGGATGGCTCGGCCTGGGAGACAAATGCAGAGACGGAAGACCGTGTGCTACGCGGCGGCTCCTGGCGCGACTCACCGATGAGGTGTCGCGCCGCGTCCCGTTTCCGCGCTCCCGACCGCCGCTACGATTGTTACTACGGGTTTCGGGTGTGTTGCGACATCCTCATCGACTAACTGAGCATACGCCGAATGATGGCGCGGCTTTGGAAGTCGGCGAAGATCGTCGCCGGGTGTTTCCTTCCAGCGAGCGGGCGCATCAGGCCGCCTTGAGCACGAGTTCCAGCCGTACCGCATCACTCGCGACCCAAGGTGGCTCACTCTCGTTCGCCGCATCCGACGACACTCGGTCAGGCGGTTGCCGAGTGGCCACAAGGACATGCCGCTCGCGACGGTCTTGCCGAGATGCGCCGGCGCGGGCACATGGCAGGCGACACTGTCGGCTTGGGTACAAGGGTTCGAGACGCAACGCTGGAGCGTCGCCGCCTGCTCCCACGCCGGAGCGTGGGAGCCAGAGACGCCATGAAATGTTGTCAAGAAAACAACAATGTTCGTGTTGTGTGGACACCCCTGGCTCTCATGCTGGGAGATGACGGCCTCGTAAGATGCGTATCGTGCATCCTTTGCAACCGGAGACCAACATGATCGACATCGCTCAACCATTGCAATCCGCCCGCCGCCCGACACTCTACGACGACCTTGAGGCGTTGCCCGAGGGGTTGACCGGAGAGATCCTCGCTGGCCAGTTGCATGCGCAGCCCCGCCCGACCGGTCTCCATGCGCTTGCCGCCTCCAACCTGCAAACCGAACTCGGTTCTCCCTTCGGCAAGGGGCGCGGCGGCCCCGGTGGCTGGTGGGTCATCGTCGAGCCGGAACTCCATTTCGTGCGCGACCTTGAGGTCGCGGTACCGGATCTGGCGGGATGGCTTAAGACACGAATGCCGCGGATTCCGGAAGGGCACCGTTTCGAGGTTGTCCCGGATTGGGTCTGCGAGGTGTTGTCGCCGTCGACCGCCAGCAAGGATCGCGAGATCAAGCTGCCGCTCTATGCCCGCTATGGCGTCGCTGATGCCTGGCTGGTGGATCCGGTTCGGCACACGCTGGAGGCTTTTGCTCTTGATCGGGGGGCATGGCGCTTGATCGCCGAGGCCGCCGGAGACGAAGTCGTCGCTGTCGCGCCTTTCGATGCCTTGCGGCTTGCGCTCAGCGATCTTTGGGAGTGAGCGCGAACGTTTCACCATCGAAACTCGGAAATCATCGCGCATTCAGGAGCCGTCGGCATGAAGCAAGCCAGTCAAGACCCCCAACACTCGACCGCCACCGAGACGGTCTATCGCGCCCTGCGCGCCTTTGCCGAGCGCCTGTCCCGCCCGACCGCGCCGCCCGACGGGCTGTTGAGCGCGCGCGTGATCGGCGAGTTTTCCGCCGGCAAGACCCGTCTGCTGCGCGAGTTGCTGGGCGCGGCCATCCCGCCGGCACTCTTTCCGGTCAGTTCGCTGGAGCGCCAGACCCGGCTGCCGCTCGAAATCACCTATGGCGAGCCGCCGGCGCTGACCCTGATCGAGCGGGCCAACGATTATGACGCGGCGATCCCGGTCGAGACCCTGCACGCCTTCCCCCGGCGCGAGGAACTGGGCGACTCCGACCCGCTGCGCTATCGTCTGCAACTGACCATCACCGAGCCCCGTCTGTTCCTGCCGACCGGCGACCGTTACGGCGAGGACGACCGGGAGCCCAAGCGGCTGTTGTTGATCGACCTGCCGGGCTGGAATTCGGGTGAGGACGCGCTCGCCGAGAGTGCCGCCGCCGAGATCATGACGGGCTATCACAATCTCGCGCTGGTCTTCGTGGTCGCGGCCAATCGGCTCGACGGACAGCAGAATACCGAGCGTCTGCGCGAGTTCCTCGCGGCCCTGGCCGACGCGGATTTCGTCGGCGAGCCGACGCTGATCCTCGTCATCACCCATTGCCCGCCCGCCGATCAGGCGCGGCTCGGCGCACGGCTGCGCGAACGGGTGGAGACGCTATGGCGGGAACTCGACGAAGACCCCGATGCGCTGCGCCTGCATTCGCTGGCGGTGGATTTCGCGGAGCTGACGCCGGACGAGTTGGCCAGCTTTCGCGAGACCTTCTGGGGCCATCTGCTCGCGCCCCTGCAAGACGGGTCGCAAGCCGAGCCGCAAGCCGCGCATCCCTGGATCGCCGGTCTGCGCCACTGGTCCGGCGAGTCCGATCCGCGCGCCCATCTGCCGCTCGCCCAGGCGCGGATCGAGGAGGCGCGCGCACTGCTCGCGCGGGCCTGTCCGGGCGGCGAGTTTCTGCCCGGCATGAACATGCACCGCCTGTTGGGACTCGACGCCGCCGCGCTCCGGGAGCGTCTGTTGACGGTCTGGCGGCGCCAATTGGAATGCCCGGACGCCGAGCAACTCGCCGCGCGTCTCGCCACGCCCGTCCCGTTGCCGGACGATCATCCGCTCGCCGCCTGGTGGGGTCAGTACTGGCAGGCCAATCTGGAGCGCGCGCTCGCACCGGCGCGACAGTTTTTCGCGCGGGCCGAGGCCGTTCTGCGTCAGGTCCAGCCCACGACTTCGGATCTGCGCGCCTATCTCGCCGGCCATCTGAGCGAGCACCATCGGGCGGCCGTCCAGGCGCTCGATTCCAGTTTCGCCTGCCTGGTCGAGAGCGCCCAAGCCTTGGTCGCAGAGACGCCACCCGAACGGGCGACCGCGACCCTGCTGAGCCTGTCGCTGCTGGAGGCGCGCTATACCGATCATGAGGCTTGGGCCAGGGGCAACCGGTGATGACTGAGACTTGTGCCGTCGTGATCGCGCGAGTCCCAAAACGGAACCAAGGTCATTTTTATGCGTATCATCGCTCTTTCCACGCTGAAATCCTTCTGGGAGAAAACGCCGTCCTTCCAGGATGCCAAGGAGCCAGCACTCGCTTGGTATCGCGCGGCCTGTCGGGCGGACTGGGCGACACCCGCTGATGTCAAGGCGGATTTTCGACACGCCAGTATCCTCCAGGACGGTCGCGTCGTCTTCAATCTCGGCGGCAACAAATACCGGCTGGTCGTGTGGATCAACTATCCCTATCGGGTCGTCTACATCCGTTTCATCGGTACCCACGCGCAATATGATGTCATCGACGCCCAAACCATCTGAACCAAAAGAACTCATCCATCATGGACATCAAACCCATCAAGACCGCGTCCGATTATCGGGCGACCCTACGCGAGATCGAAGGCCTGATGACGGCCGAACTCGAAACGCCCGAGGGCGAACGTCTCGATGTGCTGGTCACGCTGGTCGAAGCCTATGAGCAGCGGCATTTTCCGCTCGATCTGCCGGATCCCGTCGAAGCAATCCGCTTTCAGATGGAGCAAAAGGGGCTGATGCCCAAAGATCTGGAACCCATGATCGGGCGTTCCAGTCGCGTCTACGAGGTACTCAATCGTCAGCGCCCCCTGACCCTCAAAATGATCTGGCGGCTGCATCGCGACCTTGGCATTCCTGCTGAAAGCTTGATCAGGCCCATGCGCGACGCGGCATCATCGTGACGTGATGATTGGAGTCGAAGAGAGTTCAGATCCTGAGCAAGCGGATAGACCGCACACCATGCCCGACACCGACCAATCCGCCCCCATCGAAGGCTTCCTCAGCTCCGCCAGCGAGGCGCGCGTGATCTATGTCTTTCTCGACATGCTGGCCGAGCGCGTGGCGCGGCTCGAACAGGCCGCCGGGCTGGACGAACTCGCTGCGCTGCGCGCCGAGAACCGCCGGCTCGCCAAGCGCATCGCCGCCTGGGACACCCCGAGCCTGGAGCACCTGCTGGAGTTCCTGCCCGTGATCTTCCGCAACGTCTGGGGCCTGGTTCGGGCGGACGAGGTGGCCATGCTGGCGCGTTCTTCCGAGGCGCCGGGCATCCGCTCGCCCTGTCCCGAGCCGTCGGGGCGCGAGGTCGAGCTTGGTCGTCAACGGCTGGCGCAACTACCCGCGGACGAGCGCGTGCGGGTGCTTGTTGCCGGTCAGACGTTGATGAAACGGCATCCGTTGGTCATCAGGAGCGAGATGGCTGGGTTCTTTCAGGAGTTGTCATGAACGAAGAAGAACGTTTGCGGGAGTTTCATAAGGATGGCAAAAAGGGCATCTCTCGATACGGGCTTGAAAAACTCACCTATCCGGATCTGCTGCTCCTGCTCACCGAAGACCAGAAAACCCGAGGGCTGATCCGCCAGATCCTCAACAGTCAAGACGAAGACGAAGACGACACGGCACCGGAAGACTTGCCCGAAGCCACCGAGCCGTCTGAGTCTGTGCGCGTCGAAAGGTCGCCCGCGCGTCTACTGACTGCGTGTCGAGAGGTTTCCCGACCCTTATCCACGACTCAAGACCCCCTGCGCCAACACCTGAAGCCGGAGCTGGACCTCCTGGCCTTGGTCCGCGCCGACGCCGAGCTGGCCGCGCGCTGGTTGCCGGACGGCACCGAGTCCGAGGGTCGCCAGTTGATCCGGCTCGTCGCCCTGCTCGCGCAGTGGGACCAGGCGCTCCAGCTCTGGGACCGTCTGGCCGAACGCTGCAAGTCGGCGCGCCGCCCGGCGACCGCGTCCGAGCGCCAGATCCTCGCCACCGCCGTGGCGATTCACAACCTCGTTTGGCGCGATCAGTCGGCCCGACTCAAGCCGGCCGAGCCGGGGACCGCGTTCGATTTCAAACAGCACGAACGCGGCGTCCCGACCGGCGAGAGCGTCCGCGCCGAGTGGCTGCCCGGACTGTTCAATGCCGCCGGCCAGTTGCAAAAGAAGCCGCTGGTCGAGACATGAGCGCCCCTCACCCCAACCCCTCTCCCCGCGGGGGAGAGGGGCTTTTCCGCCCGCCGTTTCTCCCTTCTCCCCTGGGGGAGAAGGGCCGGGGATGAGGGGGAAAGGCGCCAGATGAATACCCTAACACGCGATCCGGCCCTGAGCGCCCTGATCGCCACGCTTGACGCACTCACCGAGCGACAGGTCCGGCGCGCCCTGATCGAGCGGCTCCAACGGCTCGCGCGCCAACGTCATTTGCGGATGGATGCCTTCGTCATGAATCGGGAATTGCCAAGCTATCTCGAAGATTTTTATCGCGCCGAGCAGATCGAGCCACTTGCCAAACAGTTGATCGCGCAACCCTTCTGGTGGATCGGACTGGCTGGCCAGGAGCCGGTCATGCTCTATGACAGCAAGCGCCGTCTGCTGTGGGATGCGCAGCCCGATCATGCAACCACTGTCTCGCTGAGCGATGGCAGACAACAGGTAACGCAACTGATCATCGGCACTCTCGTTGGATGGTGTCTGCCAAGAAAGGAGCAGTTGCTCACCTTTGCAACCAATCAACGAAATCCGTTACGAACTGGCAGCAATGACCGTTTGTTGGGAATCGATTATTGGCTCTGCGCAGGCGGACAAATTGATTTGGATGATGGGACATCGGCATCGGTCAATACTGGCGGGTCTGGCGGAATGATCGCCTGCAACCCCGCCGTTCTCGACCTCTCCCCCGCAGACTTCATCGCAACCGCCATTCAACGCGGCTGGACCCTCCAACCCTGCGAGATAAAAGACCCCCAGAACCTGCTGGCGCCGCTCCAGGGATCGCCCGACCTCCCAACCCTCTATGGCCCCATCGACTGGCTCTCCGCCCGTCTGCCCAAGCTCGAACCGGCCCAGTTCACCGACCCCAACAAGGGGCTGTGGGAGTTCTGGGGTTGCGACGCGGAGGATCTGCGCGAGGCCGGGGTGCGCGCGCGCAATCCGGCGGAGGATGTCAAGGACTGGAACGTCGCCATTGACTTCGGCACCAGCAGCACCGTGGTCGCCTATGACGATAACGGTCAGCACAAGCTGCTGCGGATCGGCGTTCAGGACTTTTGGGAGAAAGAGCAACCGGGCGACTACGAGAATCCGACCCTCCTCGAATTCGTCGACCTCGCCGCGCTGCTCGATGCCTGGCGCGCTATGGCCTATCGCCCTGGCGTCCTCTGGGATCAGGTGCGCTGCTCGCACGAGGCGCTGCACAATCTCCGTCACAACGAAACCAATCCGCGGATCGTCGCCAGCGTGCTGGCCAAGCTCAAGCAGTGGGCCGTGCGCGAGGGCAAGGGCCATCCGGTGCGGATCACTGATCGATTCCAGGGCAACGATGCCCCTGGACTGGAACATGAACTGGCCCCGCTGACCCTGCGGATGCCGGTCAAGGGGCAGCCGCTCGCGGTCGGCCCGGACGACCCCTTCGACCCGATCGAACTCTATGCCTGGTTTCTGGGGCTCGCCATCAACTGGCGCGGGCGCGGGCTCTTTCTGCGCTATTCCATGACCTTCCCGGTGACCTATTCGCGCGAGGCGAAGGAGAAAATCCTCGCCTCCTTCCGGCGCGGGCTGCAACGCAGTCTGCCGGCGTCGCTCGTCGATCAGCCCGCCTTCGACGATTTCGCGGTCGAGGAACTGGCCTCCGAGCCCGCCGCCTATGCTGCGGCGGCCCTGCCGCTGCTCGGTATCGAACCGACCGCCGAGGGGCTGGCCTATGCCGTGTTCGACTTCGGCGGCGGCACCGCCGATTTCGATTTCGGGCGCTACCGTCTGCCCGACGCCGAAGAGGAGGACGCGGGCTGGGAGGCGGTGTTCGAGCACTTCGGGGCCACCGGCGATCCCTTTCTCGGCGGCGAGAACCTGCTGGAGAACCTGGCCTATCTCGCCTTCCGGCACAATCTGGACCTCTGCCGCGCGCGCCGGATCGCCTTCACCCGCCCGCTCGACGCCGACGACTTTCCCGGTTCCGAGATGTTCCTCGAACGCACCCAGGCGGCCCAGACCAATACCCTGATGCTGATCGCGCGGCTGCGCTCGTTGTGGGAGACGGGCGTGCTACTCAAACGGGAAGGTGAGCCCAACACGAGCGGCGTGGTGACGTTGGAGCTCCTTGATCGCGACGGCCAGAAGACCTCCTGTGACCTCGCCATCCCCGAGGCGGCGCTGACCGGCTATCTGGAGACGCGCATCGAACAGGGCGTGCGCAACTTCCTGACCGCCATGCACAGGGCCTTTGCCGACCAGTCGCCCGCGCGGATTCATGTGCTGCTGGCGGGAAATGCCAGCCGGTCGCGGATCGTGGCGCGGTTGTTTGGCTTACCCGCAAAACCAGCGCTGCCGGAGCCGTCGACCATGGAACAGCCGTCTCCGCTAAAATGGGCGATCAGAGTGCTCTCATCCGACATGTTTGAGGCTCACTGGGTCTTGGACGAGGCAATCGGCGTACTTTACGAGCTTGAAAGGGATGAGGCGTTGGCGTCGGCGCTTGACGTGCTTTCGGAGTTTAGCGGGACTGAGGAGACCGTCGAGTCGGTCATTCGCATCCTCTCCGAGCGTTCTGGAGATCAGTCATCGTCTTCGCCAACGACTTTCGTCGCCAAGCGCTACCTCACCGAATTCTTTGGCGAGACAGCACCCGATCTCCAACCCCATCCGCCCCTGCCCATCGACCCCGGCGCGGTCTACCGCCCCACGGCCAAGACCGGCGTTGCGCTCGGTCTGCTGCGTCTCTGTCCCGGCGGGGTGGTCAAGGTCGTTAACCATGTCGCAACCGCGAGCGGCGGCGAGGCGCCCTTCGCCTTCCATGTCGGGCGCGAGCGCCGCGGCTGCTTCCAGGTCGGCCTGCCTCAGGGCAGCCCCTATGGCGAGTGGCACGAACTGGGCGCGCCGCGCGAGCGTGTTTTCAACCTCTATTACACCCAGTCGCCCAGGGCGCATACTGGCGAGATCCGGGTCGGCGAACCCGGACTCTACAAAATGCGACTGGATCTACAGGGCGAACTGTCCGGGCAGAAGGTCTTTGCGCGCGCGACCGCGCCCGATCTGTTGGACATTCGCACCGCCATGTCGTGCGCGGCGATCAAGGACGGGCAGGGGGAAAACGGGCGCACGCTGAAGCTGGAATCAGGTGGTTTCCGATAAAGAAGGCGCCGATTTCTTGTTCGTCCTGAGTTTGCCCAAGCCGGTCATGGTCCGCCGCCGTCGGCGGGACGCTCTTATTTCGGTTCTGGACATGCCTCAAGCCAACACCTCGAATTCCTTTCGTTCCCGCGACAGCGCCCAACGCGAGGCCAGCGAATTGCTTCTCGCCTTGCGCCAGGCGTTGCTCCGCGAGCCGCCCCGTCAACCCCGGCGCGGCGTCTGGGGACGGCTCCGAAGTCGTTGGTCCGGGCCGGCGCTCCCGGTGCGCGGTCTGTATCTCTGGGGCGGCGTCGGGCGCGGTAAGACCTATCTGATGGACTGGTTCGTGGGCGAACTGGAGGTGCCCGATAAACGGCGGGTGCATTTCCATCATTTCATGCGGGAGATTCACGCGGCGATGGCGCGTCTGCCCAGGCAGCCCGATCCGCTGGAGGTCGTCGCCGACGGTTTGCGCGCAGAGGCGCGCGTGCTCTGTCTGGATGAATTCATCGTCACCGATATCGCCGACGCCATGCTCCTGCACGGTCTGCTGAAGGCGCTCTTCGCGCGCGGCATGACGCTGGTCACGACCGCCAACGCTCAGCCCGACGAGCTGTATCGCAATGGCTTGCAGCGGCCGTTGTTTTTGCCCGCCATCGAACTGCTCAAACGGCACACCCAGGTCTTCGAACTGGACGGTGGGGTCGATTATCGGTTGCGCGCGCTGACCCAGGCGGGGGTTTTTTATCTGGAAAGCGACGCGGGCGAGCGCCGTCTGGCCGAGGATTTCGCGCGACTCACCGCGGGGCATGAGGCGTCGTCCGGCGCGTTTTCGGTCAATGGCCGTGCGTTTCCGGTGCGGCGGGTCGGGATGGATGTCGTCTGGTTCGACTTCGCGGCGCTCTGCGCCACCGCGCGATCCGCTTCGGACTATATCGAAATCGCCCGCGAGTTCCACACCGTTCTGCTGTCGGGCGTACCGCGACTCGGTCCGGGCCAGGAGGCCGCCGCCCGCCGTTTCCTGCATCTGGTCGACGAGTTCTACGATCAGCGCGTCAAACTCGTGCTCTCCGCCGCCGCGCCGATCGAGAGCCTCTATCTTGGCGGCTTGCCGGACTTTGCCCATGAGCGATTGCTCAGCCGCTTGATCGAGATGCAATCGCGGGACTATCTGGCGGCGGCGCTGGCGGCGTGATCTGTAGCGACCCTGTCGGGCAGGGTCTGCGTCATGGTAGGCATGGGTTGTGGCGGCGTCCGCGCTCATCGGCCTCGCGACTGCCGCGGTTGCGGAATGCACGATCCAAAGTCCGTACAAACTCGATCGATGGCGGGTCGAGCGACGGGTCGCCGCTGTCGAGCGGGTTGCAAAACTCCGTACTCAACACGATTTCAAGCGCATTCGCTCGTTCGCACCGGAGAATTCCATGAGTACCGTGCAGTTGACCGCGTCGAGTATCGATCCGGATGAAGTCGCCTATTTTGAGCGTCTTGCCCATCGTTGGTGGGATACGGAGGGGCCATTCTGGCCGCTGCATCGTCTGAACGCCTTTCGGGTGGAGTATATTCGCGCGCGACTTGCCGCGGCATTCGGGCGCGATGCCGCCCTGGAGCGCCCTTTCGAGGGCTTGACGGTGCTCGATATCGGTTGCGGCGGCGGTATTCTGAGCGAGTCCATGGCGCGCCTCGGCGCGCGGGTCACCGGCATCGAGATCACCGAAAAAAATGTTCGGGTGGCCGATCTGCATGCTCAGTGGAGCGGGCTCGAGATCCTGTATCGGTTGGCGACGGCGGATCAGTTGGTGCGCGAGGGCGCGCAATTCGACGCGGTGCTCAACATGGAGGTGATCGAGCATGTGGAGCAACTGCCGGCGTTTCTCGACGATTGCGCGCAACTGGTACGGCCGGGCGGGGTGATGTTTGTCGCCAGTATCAACCGTACCCTGGCGGCGCTGATGATGGCCATTCTCGGCGCTGAATACCTGTTGCGCTGGCTGCCTCGCGGTACCCACCATTTCCGCAAGCTGGTGCGTCCGCGCCAGGTGCTTGACCGGCTGGGCGAGCGGTTTGAACTGCTCCACAAGACCGGGGTGCGGGTCAATCCGTTCACGCGGGTCTTCGGCTTCACCCGCTGGATGGGGGTGAACTATCTGCTGCTGCTGCAAAGACGTGCGTTCTAAGGATTTTTTAGTCAACATCGGTTGAATGAATAAGTTTCCACGCCTATTTTGCAGAAATCGCCTTAATTTTAGCGTGTCGGCGCATCAATCGATGACGCCGGGAAAACGAGTAGTGGAGGATCGGCTGTCGTCGAAGTGAGGACTGAAGTGATGGAGACAAAACAACAAGAGTTTGAACGCTGGGTCGCGTTCATGGTTCGCGGCGATCTGGGGTATACCTATTTGCGACTCTACGCGGATGCCCCGCCCTGGGTGCGGGATATGGCCGTGAATCGTTTCGGTAAGGGCACCGTGTTCCTGCCGTCCCAGCAGTCCAGGCCGCAAGCGGCCTAAACTGCCCGTCGGATCAGGTGTCGGTGAGTTCGAGCTTGATCCGCGCCTTCTCAACGCCCTGGTCGAGCAACAAGACCGCCGCGCGCTGGACAAGCTCCGCCGGACCGGCAAGATAATAACGCGGTCGATCTGGCCCCGGATGATCGGCGCGCACCACGGCGATGACATCCTCGGGCCGACCGCTCATGAGCGGAGTGAAGCTGAAGTTGTCCAGGGCGTCCTTGAGCGCCCGGCCCCAGTGGGCCTGATGATGGCCATCGGGATAGAGGGTGTCCCAATACAGATGAAAGGACTCGATGCGATCGATGGAGACGGCGTGCTCGATCAGGCTCTTGATGGGCGCGATGCCGTCGCCGAAGGCGATCAGGATGGCCGGTTCCGGCGCGTCCTCGACGAGCACGAAATCGCCCTGAGGGCCGGTGACGGTGACCAGATGGCCGGGGTGCAGAGCACCGAACGCATGCGCGGAGAAGGCGTCGTCCTGGCGTCTGACATAAAACCAGAGATTGCGCCCGTTGCAGGGACAGCTTGCGATGGACAATTCGCGTGTGGCGCCGTCTTCCAGCGTCAGGCGCGCCCGCTGTCCTGCCATGAAGCGCAGCGTGTGAGTACGCGGTGTCTGGATGTTCAGGGCGATCAAGTCGGGCGAGAGTCGTTCGAGCTTGCGCAGGCTGGCCCGGATCTCCTGTTGCGGCAGATCGTCGACCGACAACGCTTCGGCGGCCTCGATGACCAAGTCGGTCACGGCCGTTTGCGAGCAAGAGAGGAGGTAGCCCATCGACTTCTCGCGTTCGCTGACGACATAGTCGTGATCGCGGATCTTCCGGGTTTCGCCGCTGATCAGACGAACCTTGCAGTCGCCGCAATTGCCGCTGGAACAGCCATAACTCAGTTTGAGCCCGGCGCGCACCGACGCATCCAGGATCGACTCGTTGCCCTCGACGAAAAAGTCGTGGCCGCTTGGGATCAGCTTGACGTTGGCTGCCATGATGCGCAGAAAGGTATCCTTGGCGAGGAGTTGGGCGCGCCCGTCGGGCACGGGGTGGAGTGCGAGCTGGCGCCGGGCGTCGACGAACCAGTCCTGAATCTCGCGTAGTGTCTCTGAAAGCTGCTCGGGAGGTTGGGCGGCGAGCCTCGCGAGCTGTGCGCCGACCTGATCCAGCAAGGCATCGGCGAGTTCGTTGGCCGCGATGCGTTCCGCCAGGGTTTCGCTCAGACCGCGCAGACGCGACAGGAAGACCTCCGGGCTCGGCAGGACGGTTTCGCCCGCGTCGAGCCTGGGCAGGGCGTCGCGCTTGATGCGTTCGACCCGTTCCAGGGCATCGTCATTGGTCAGGCTCACGGCCGGATAGGCCCGCAGCAGAGCCTCCACCGCCACCGCCCCCTCGAAGGTCGCGATTTCGCCGCGACGAATGCGGCGCTGGAGTTCGGCGCGGGTGACGCCGGCGAGCCGGGCGGCGCGGGAGAGGCTCAAATAGGTCATGGATCAGAGATCCCCGCTGGCGCCCGCGGCCATGATGTCGTTCATGGTGTCGCGAACCTTGGTGGCGAGTTCCAGGAGTGTGGGCGGCAGATCGGCCATCTGAATCACCTTGTTCAGATCCAGCGTCACCAACCAGGGTTTGCCTTCCTGGTCCTCGATCAGGGTGATACGGCAGGGCAGATAGGCCGAAAAGTCCAGATTTTCGGCGATCATTTGGGCGGCGATCCGGGCATCGCAGAACTGGAAGATCTCGATGCGCTTGGTGGGGACGCCCATGGCCTCCAGTTCCTGGGAGAGCGGCAGACGGGCGACCAGCTTGAAATTCAGCGCATTGGCGCGCAGCAGCATGGAATCGATGGCGTCCTCCGGGGACACGCCTTCCTCCAGCGGGAGTTTGTAAACGGTGTCGGCGATGGTCATGCCTTCCGCAGGGCTGGCGGAGACGGGCAGGAGCATCGGCAAGCAGGCGAGCAGAACCAGCCAGGGCGAGCGAATTCGGGCAATTTTCCGCATGTCTTTCATCTTCCGTTGCAGGTTGTGAGTTTTTATGGGGTTTCGTCGAAGCGGTAGTGTTTTTCCACCGGCTCCAGGATCTCCCAGACGCAGGAGAGACCGGCCGGAAAGCTGATCAGGTCGCCCCGGACAAAGGTGAGCGGCTCGCCGCCGTCCGGCGTGACGACGAAGCGTCCGCGCTGTACGTAGCAGGTCTCGGTTTTTGTATAGTGCCAGGGGAACGCGGAAGGCTCTTTTTTCCAGAGCGGCCAGTCGTCGACCCCGAGCACCTCCAGTTTAGCGGGTGATGGCTTGTGCTCGCAGCGGATCGTCAGGTCATTCATCGTTCGTAAGCTCTCCAAAGTGCCGGGGCCGGGCGGCGGATGTCGCGATACTGATATTGTGGCTGTTCGGCGAGGTTTTCCAGACGCCGATTCGTCTGTGCAAGGGATTGTCTGCATCCTCAGGTTCGGCGACACTGATGCCATGGTGAAACGAATCGAAGACGAACCGCTCGAATCCATTGCCGCGCGTTTAGGCGACCGGATGCTGCAACTCGGTCTCCGGCTGGCGACCGCCGAATCCTGTACCGGCGGTTGGGTTGCGAAGACGGTCACCGACATCGCGGGCTGTAGCGCCTGGTTCGACCGTGGGTTCGTGACCTATAGCAATGCGGCAAAGCAGGAGATGCTCGGTGTTGCTTCCGAAACCCTGGACGCGCATGGTGCTGTCAGTGAGCCCGTGGCGAAGGCGATGGTTGCTGGCGCGATGGCGCGGAGTCAGGCGGAGGTCGCCGTTGCGATCACGGGTATCGCCGGACCCGGCGGAGGTAGCGCCGACAAGCCGGTCGGCACCGTTTGGTTCGCCTGGGGTTTGCCCGGCCAGCGGGTACTGACCGGGTGTGATCGATTTGACGGCGATCGCGACAGGGTTCGCCATCAAGCGGTTTGGGTTGCGCTCGAAGGCTTGCTGGAACATCTGCAAGCGCGAATCTGACGCGCTTGCCCGACCAGCTCGACGACGCTGGCGTGACGGTTTCAAGCTGCGGGGCTTGAAACTGCTTCATGAAATCTACGCTTTAAGCAGCGGTTTCAAGTCGACCGTCGCCCTTGCGGAGTCACTGACTGGCGTGTCTTCGGCGAGTCTATTGGGACGATATTCAAGGCATTCGTCATGACGCGCGGCAGGCGGCGTTGAAGTTCCGGGTGATCGCTCAGGATCACCACGGTCGCGCCGATGCGCCGCAGGCGCTCGTTCAGCATCCATAGCAACGCGAGTCCGGAGTCGAAGACCCGATCGAGACGGGTCAGATCCATGATGCAGGTCCGCAGGCCGACCGGGATGTCGGCAAAGACCCGACAGGCGTCTTCCGCGATCGTCAGGTCGAGATCGCCGTGGAATAACAGATCGAGTCTGTCCTCGCTTGAAATGAATGACGTCATCATCGGCATTGTGTCCCTCCTCGTGTGGAACGCGGCAATCCTGGTTGCATTGGCGCGGACTTGCCGAACCGGCATGGCTCGGCGCGAACGCGGTATCAATCCTTCAAACCTTCAATTTTCATCATGTCGATCATGTCCCGCCGATCATCCTGGGTGGCTGCGAGATTGGGGGTTGCTCGCAACAGTGCAAGTTCACCGAGCTGCGGCCCAGTCATTAAGTATTGTTGGTCATTGCGCGTTTGCCTAGTCCGTGCAACTACTCTATCGCGTGTCGGTTCGGAACGGACGGAGGCGCTGCGCTGCACGCGCCTCGCCGGGCGCGGCTTCGATCACCCTGGGTATTGCAGCACCTTGACCGGATCGACGCGCCACTGCGCCGGCGATTCGGCGCTCTCGATCCGCTCCTCGGAGCCCTTGCTCAAACGCGAGAGATCCACGTCCCGCACGGTCAGATAGGTGCGTCGCCTGGCGTCCATGAAGACCCGCACGACCGGGTGGAACAGCCCTTTCCGGCCCGTCTCCACCACCACGCCAAGCAGTCCGCTGCGCAGTCGCACCAGGGTTCCGACCGGATAGATACCGACGCAGCGAATGAATTGCTGTACCAGATGCGCATCGAAATGGTGATGGCTCCATTCCAGCAGTTTGCGTAGCGCCTGATGGGGTTCCAGCGCCTTGTGATAGACGCGCTCGGTGGTGATGGCGTCGTAGACATCGGCGATCGCGGCCATCTGTCCGTACAGGGAGATGTCGGCGCCGGTCTTGCGATTCGGATAACCGCTGCCGTCGATGCGTTCATGATGCTCGGCGGCCACCGCCAGGGCGATCGGCGGGATGCCCGGAACCTTGGCCAGGATGTCGCGGGTGTGGACCACATGGCCGCGCATGACGACAAATTCCTCGTCGGTCAGCTGCCCCGGTTTGTTGAGAATCGCGGGGGGAACCAGAATCTTGCCGAGGTCATGCAGGAGTGCGCCCAGTCCGATGTCATGGATCAGCGAACGCTCGATCTCCAGGGTGCGGGCGAAGGAGACCATGAGCACGGCGACATTGACCGAGTGCTCGAAGGTATACCGGCCCACGCGGCGGATGCGGGTGAGTGCCAGCAGGGCGTCCTGATTGCGAAAGATCGAGCCGACCATTTCGGTCACCAGCGGGTTTACCTGCTCCAGGGCGATCTGTTGTCCCAGGCGCGCATCCTCCATCAGGCTGCTGACCAGCCCGATCGCTTCGTTGTGGATGCGTTTTGCTTGATTGCGCTCCTCGGCCAGCGGGACCGCATGCTCCTCGCCCGCGCCGGTCTCGGCTACCTGGACCAGATCCTGTTCCAGCGCCTCCTCGACCTCGCTGGCGGTCGGGGCGAGCGAGACATCGAGCCCCTTGTCCGTATCGATGTAAATCTCGCGAATGCCCAACTGGCGAATCCGCTCCAGGCTTTTGTCCGCCTTGAGCAGAAAGCGATTCCGCATGAAGCCATGATCCATCCAGTCGCAATTGAGGTCATGGACATACATGCCGAGCTGAAGTTGTTCGACCCCGATCTTCTTGATCATGCCATTCGCTCCTGACAGCGGAAAAAGGCTGCGGATAAAAGCCGCCGGTATTGGATCAGCGTCCCCCATCCAGCATCTCGCTGGCATGGTCGCGGGTGCGCGCGGTGATCTCGGTTCCGCCCAGCATGCGGGCGATCTCCTCGACACGGGCGGCTGGATCCAGGGGCTCGATGCGGGTATGCGTCTGGCCGTCGAGGGTCTCCTTGCGGACCCGGAGTTGCGCGTGCGCCTGGGCGGCGACCTGGGGCAGGTGGGTGACGCAGAGAACCTGGCGGGATTCGCCGAGCTGATGGAGCAGGCGGCCGACGATCTCCGCCACGCCGCCGCCGATGCCGACATCGACCTCGTCGAACACCAGGGTGGACACGCTGCCGCAAGCGGCCGTGGCCACCTGAATGCCAAGGCTGATCCGCGAGAGTTCGCCGCCCGAGGCGACCTTCGCCAGAGGCTGCAAGGGTTGACCCGGATTGGCGCTGACGAGAAAGTCGATGCGCTCCAGGCCGCCGCTGCCGGCCCGCTCACGCGGGAGTGTCTCGATCTGGACCGCGAAGCGTCCGCCGGCCATGCCAAGCTGCTGCATGGACGCGCTGACGGTCTCGGCGAGACGGTCCGCGGTCGTGGCGCGGGCTTTGCCCAGGCGCTGGGCCAGGGTCATGAAATTCTGCCAGGTGGCCTCATGCGATTCGCGCAGACCGGCCAGCGTGACATCGGACTGTTCCAATGCCTCCAGCTCAACGCGCCGCTCGTTCAAGGTGTCCGGTAACAGGATGGGGAGAATCCGGTATTTACGGGCTAGATCGTGAACCTGGGCGAGACGGGTTTCGACCGCGTCCAGCGCGGCCGGGTCCAGATCCAGTCCGTCGAGATAATGCCGCAGACTGGCGGCTGCCTCGCCGGCATGAATGGCCGCCGTTTCCAGCAGTTCCCGGCTGTCGGCAAGCCCCGGATCGATAACGGCGAGTTCCGCGATTTCGGCGGTCGCGGCGCGCAGATGATCCTCGATCGAGGGCTCGGATTCCGCCAGGGTCTGCAGGACGCGCGCGGCGGTCTCCTGCAATCGGCCGAGATGGCTCAGACGCCGTTGCTCCTGGTCCAGCGACTCGATGTCGGCGGCGGTCAGGCCGAGCGACTCCAGTTCCTGCACCTGGAAACGCAACAGATCGAGCCGCGCGGAGCGTTCCTGGCAGGCCGTTTCCAGCGCGGCGAGTTTTTGATCGAGCGCCCGGAACTCCCGAAAGGCTTTCGCCACCGCATCCGCCAGGGGCCGTTGGCCGCCATAGGCATCGAGCAGGTCGCGTTGGGCGTTGGCGCGCAGCAGGGACTGATGGGCGTGCTGACCGTGGATGTCCACCAGCAGATTGCCGAGGTCGCGTAACTGCGCGCCGCTGGCCGGGCGGCCGTTGATGTAGGCGCGCGAACGCCCCTCGCGCACGATCAGCCGGCGCAGGAGGCAGCCGCCCTCGTCGTCCAATGCCTGTTCGACGAGCCAGTCGCGGGCGCCGGGACAGGCGGCGAGGTCGAACTCGGCGAGGATCTCGGCGCGTTCGCTGCCGGCGCGGATCATGCCGACCTCGGCCTTGTCGCCCAGGGCCAGACTGAGCGCGTCGATCAGGATCGACTTGCCGGCGCCGGTCTCGCCGGTGAGCGCCGTCATGCCCCGCGGGCAGTCGAGTTCGAGTCGGCTGACGATGGCCAGATCCCGGACCTGGAGATGGGTCAGCATGGGTGTGCCCGCGTGGCGTGATGGCCGCCCCAGTGGAGCTTGGCGCGCATGATCTGATAGTGATCGTGCCCCTTGGGATGGATCAGCCGGACGCGATCCGTGTGACCGCTAATCCGCACCCAGGCGTCGGTCGGGAGCGCGAGCGCGGTCTGTCCGTCGCAGGTGATCTGGACGTGTCCCTGATCGTGCCCGCGCACCCGCACCTCGATGCGGCGGTCGCCGGGAACCACCAGCGGTCGGTTGCTCAGGTCGTGCGGACAGATGGGCACCAGCAGGATGGCGTCCAGCGCCGGGTCGACCAGCGGACCGCCGCCGGACAGCGCATAGGCGGTGGAGCCGGTCGGGGTGGCGACGATCAGTCCGTCCGAGCGTTGGACGTTGACGAAAACGCCATCGATATAGGTCTCGAACTCGATCATGCGCGCCGTGTTCCATTTGTGGATCGCGACATCGTTGAGCGCCGTGTAAGCCGGCCCCGCGGTTTGCTCGGTGACCACCGACGCCTGCAGCATGGAGCGATGGTCCATTTCGTACTCGCCGGCCAGGATCCGGTCGAGCACCGCATCGATGTCGCAGGGCGAGACATCGACCAGAAACCCCAGTCGGCCCAGGTTGATGCCGAGCAGGGGCACGCCATGCGCCGCGCTCGCGCGCGCGGCATGCAACAGGGTGCCATCGCCACCCACGACCACGATCAGATCGCAGCGGGCGGCGAGTTCGGCGAGGGGGATGGCGGCGCCAAGGGGCGCGTCGAGCAGATGGGCGCTCTCGGCATCGAGCAAAAAGGCCACCTCGCGCGAACGCAGACGGTCGCTCAAACGCGCGAGGGTACCACGCACCTGCTCGGGGTCACCTTGCTTGGCAACGATGCCGACGGTCGTAAAATGCGGCATGGGATCTGATTGGCATGGTGGCCGACGGAGAAGACCGCGCAACGTTAGCATGGGGCGGCAATCGCGCCAAGACTGAATCGGCGACGGTGTGTGCGCATGCGGGAGTCTTGACAGGCGCGGTCTCGATCCCTAAATTCAGGTGTTAGCACTCTCTTGTGGTGAGTGCTAAAATAGCGGTTCAGAGAGCCCTTCTCCGGTTGACGATTCAAACCATTGTGATCGCTGGCAAATCGACATTGAAATCCGAGACACGACAGACCGACAACCCGGTCAG
The DNA here is from genome assembly GCF_903866365.1 of uncultured Thiocystis sp. Lineage (GTDB taxonomy): Bacteria > Pseudomonadota > Gammaproteobacteria > Chromatiales > Chromatiaceae > Chromatium. Next base: position 9,989 of record NZ_CAIPNF010000044.1, on the reverse strand, counting down.
CGAGCGCGCGCTTCATTTTCTGAAAGCGCTGGTCGAGCGCTATAGTCGAGACGGTCAGCCGGTCGGCTCGCGCACCCTCGCGAAAGACACGGGGCTGGATCTGAGTCCGGCGACCGTCCGTAATGTCATGTCGGACCTGGAGGAGCTGGGTCTGGTGGTGTCGCCTCATACCTCCGCGGGCCGGGTGCCGACCGTGGCCGGGTATCGGCTGTTCGTGAATTCGCTCCTGACCTGGCGGGCGCCCTCGGAGGATGACATCGCCTCGCTGCGCACGCGCTTCGATGTCCGCACGGATGCCAAGTCGTTGATCGAGACGGCCTCGACGCTGCTCTCGGGCATCACGCATCTGGCTGGCGTGGTGATGCTGCCGCGCCATGAGCGCAATGTCTTTCGTCAGATCGAACTCCTGCCCCTGTCCGAGAAGCGGGTGCTGGCCATTCTGGTCACCAGCGAAGGAGAGGTGCATAACCGGATCATGGGCACGGAACGGCATTTCACCCCGTCCCAGTTAGAGCAGGCATCGAATTATCTCAATCGGATGTTCACCGGCCAGGACATCGGCGAGGTCCGCAAGCGCCTGCTGGACGATTTAAAGAATGCGCATGCCAGCATGGATCAGCAGATGATCCGCGCGGCGGCGCTGGCGCAGGAAGTCGTGGAGGCCGCCGAAAGCCGGGACGACTGCTTCATCGCTGGACAGACGAATCTGATGGAGTTTGGCGAACTGGCGAGCATGGACCGCATCAGGCAATTGTTCGACGCCTTCAATCAGAAACGCGAAATCCTGCACATTCTCGACCGCTGTATCGCCGCGGAGGGCGTGCAGATATTTATCGGCGAGGAGTCCGGGTACGCGCTTCTGGACGATTGCAGTGTCGTGACGACGAGCTATCGGGTCGAGGATCGGGTGGTCGGCGTGCTCGGCGTGATCGGTCCGACCCGGATGGATTATCAGCGCGTGGTGCCGATCGTCGATGTCACCGCGCGGTTGCTGGCGGCGGCGCTGCGCCAGTGACGTGCCCGACGCGGGCGTCGGGGCGCGCCCAAAAAATCGAAATCACGCGAGCAGGCGACCCGGCGTTGAGAGCGCCCGGGAGCATGCTCGTCCGCAGCAGTTGGAGGTCAACATGAACACGGATCCACATCGTATCGAGCCAGAGCCGCCGGAATCAGCGGCCTCGGAGCCAGCGATCCCCGCCGGAGAGGAGGCGGCCAAGCGGGCGGCCGTCGATGCGTACATCAAGGCGTCGGCGGCGGATGTGTCGGCACCGCCCGATGCTAGCGTGCCGGAGAGCGCGCCGCCCGCCGAGCCGTCGCCACCGTCGCTGGAGGAATTGGCCGTCGCGCTGACCGAGGTGCGCGCGGCGGCGGACGAGAACCGCGATCAGCTCCTGCGCGCGCGCGCCGAGATGGAGAACATCCGGCGCCGTCATTCCAACGAACTGGAAAAGGCCCATAAATATGCCCTGGACAGCTTCGTGCGCGAACTGCTCCAGGTGCGCGACAGCCTGGAATTGGGACACAACGCGGCGCTGGAAGAGACCGTCGATATCGACAAGCTCCGCGAAGGCACCGAATTGACGTTGAAGTTGCTTGGCGACGTGATGGACAAGTTCGGGGTCGCGCCCGTCGAGCCGCTGGAACAGCCCTTCGATCCGGAATTCCACCAAGCCATTTCCACTCAGCCGCGCGCCGATCTGCCGCCGAATACCGTGGTGGCCGTGATTCAGAAGGGCTATACCTTAAACGGTCGCCTGGTGCGCCCGGCACTGGTCCTGGTGTCTCAACCAGTCGCGTGATCACCGGCTTGAATGGCGCGGGGTTTTCCCCAACTCACTGAACAATCTGGCGCCATCGCGCCACCAAGACATTATCGGAGAATATGCTCATGGGAAAAATCATCGGTATCGATCTCGGCACGACCAACTCCTGCGTCGCCGTGATGGAAGGCGACAATGTGAAGGTCATCGAGAACGTCGAGGGCGATCGCACCACGCCCTCGATCATCGCCTACACGGGCGATGGCGATGTGTTGGTCGGTCAGTCCGCCAAGCGGCAGTCGGTGACCAACCCCGCCAATACCCTGTTCGCCATCAAGCGCCTGATCGGGCGCCGTTATGAGGATCAGGTGGTCGCCAAGGACAAAGACATGGTCCCCTACAAGATCGTCAAGGCCGACAACGGCGACGCCTGGGTCGAGGTCAACGGCAAGAAGATGGCCCCGCCCGAAATTTCGGCCAAGGTGCTGCAGAAGATGAAGAAGACCGCCGAGGACTATCTCGGTCACGCGGTCACCGAGGCGGTCATCACGGTTCCGGCCTATTTCAACGACTCGCAGCGTCAGGCCACCAAGGATGCTGGGCGCATCGCCGGGTTGGAGGTCAAGCGCATCATCAACGAGCCGACGGCGGCGGCGTTGGCTTACGGCATGGACAAGCGGCGCGGCGACCAGAAGATCGCCGTCTATGATCTGGGTGGCGGCACCTTCGACGTGTCCATCATCGAGATCGCCGAGATCGAGGGCGAACATCAGTTCGAGGTACTCTCGACCAATGGCGACACCTTCCTCGGTGGCGAGGACTTCGACATGCGGATCATCGACTTCCTGGTCGAGGATTTCAAAAAGTCGCAGGGCTTCGATCTGCGCAACGATCCGCTGGCGCTGCAACGTCTCAAGGAATCCGCCGAGAAGGCCAAGATCGAGCTGTCGACGAGCCAGCAGACCGACATCAACTTGCCGTACATCACCGCCGATCAGACCGGCCCCAAGCATCTCAACGTCAAGCTGACGCGCGCCAAGCTGGAGTCGCTGGTCGACGAACTGGTCGACCGCACCATCGAGCCCTGCCGCATCGCGCTCAAGGACGCCGGACTCACCGCTGGACAGATCGACGAGGTCATCCTGGTCGGCGGTCAGACCCGTATGCCCAAGGTTCAGGCCAAGGTCGAGGGCTTCTTCGGCAAGACCCCGCGCAAGGACGTGAACCCGGACGAGGCGGTCGCCATCGGCGCCGCGATCCAGGGCGGCGTGCTCGGCGGCGAGGTCAAGGACGTGCTGCTGCTCGACGTCACCCCGCTGTCGCTTGGCATCGAGACCCTCGGCGGTGTCATGACCAAGCTGATCGAGAAAAACACCACCATCCCGACTTCGGCCGGGCAGACCTTCTCGACCGCCGACGACAATCAGACCGCCGTCACCGTGCATGTCCTGCAGGGCGAGCGCGAGCGCGCCGTCGCCAACAAGTCCCTGGGCCGGTTCGATCTCAGCGACATCCCGCCGGCGCCGCGCGGCGTGCCGCAGGTTGAGGTCAAGTTCGACATCGACGCCAACGGCATCCTGAACGTCTCGGCCAAGGACAAGGCGACCGGCAAGGAGCAGTCGATCATCATCAAGGCGTCCTCGGGTCTGTCCGAGGCCGAGATCGCCAAGATGGTCAAGGATGCCGAGGCCCATGCCGAGGAAGACCGTCAGTTCCACGAACTGGTCGCCGCGCGCAATCAGGCCGATTCCATGATTCACGCCACCCGCAAGTCGATGGATCAGCTTGGCGACAAGATCGAGAGCGGCGAGAAGTCGTCCATCGAGTCGGCCATCAAGGAACTGGAAGAGGCCATGAAGGGCGAGAGCAAGGACCGCATCGAGTCATTGACCAAGAGTCTGGGCGAGGTCTCCGGCAAGATGGCGGAACGGCTCTACGCGAAAACCGGCGAGACCGGAGAGGCGGGTGCCGGGGAGAGTCACGCGCATCAGAGCGGTCCCCAGGACGACGTGGTCGACGCGGAGTTCGAAGAGGTCAAAGACGACAGAAAGTGAGGCGAATGGCTGGCCGACGGCCGCCAGTCCATTAGGATGAAAGCGTACAGGCGCACGGGTCGCCCGTGCGCTTTCTGTTTTGAAGGGGCTGGTGATCGACTAGCCACTGGCGGTTGGACGTAAAGACATGGCAAAGCGCGACTATTACGAAGTTTTGGGCGTTCCACGCAACGCCAGCGAGGCCGACCTCAAGAAGGCGTTTCGCCGGCTGGCGATGAAATATCATCCCGACCGCAACACCGGCGACGCGGATGCCGAGGCGAAATTTAAGGAGGCCAAGCTGGCCCACGATGTCCTGAGCGATCCGAAAAAGCGCTCGGCCTACGATCAGTTCGGTCATGCTGGCGTTGACGCGGGCGCAGGCGGTTTTGCCGGCCCCGGCGATTTCGCCGGGGCCGGCTCTTTCTCGGATATCTTCGGCGACGTCTTCGGCGACATCTTCGGCGGGCGCGCGGGTGGCGGACGCCGGACCCAGCGGGGCGTCGATCTGCGCTACGACCTGTCGCTCCCGCTCGAAGACGCAGTGAACGGCAAGGAAGTCAAGATTCGTCTCCCGACCCTGGTGGACTGCCAATTCTGCGGCGGGACCGGGGCCAAGCCGGGCACGCAGCCCAAGACCTGTACAACCTGCGGCGGGGTTGGCCAGGTGCGGATGCAGCAGGGCTTTTTCTCCATTCAGCAGACCTGTCCCGAGTGCCGTGGCGCGGGTACCGTCATCGCTGAGCCCTGCAGTCACTGTCGGGGTCGCGGTCGTCTACAGGAAGAAAAGACCCTGTCGGTCAAGGTGCCCGCGGGCGTGGACAATGGCGATCGCATCCGTCTCGCCGGTGAGGGCGAGCGCGGCGAGCAGGGCGGTCCGCCGGGCGATCTCTATGTGCAGATCCAGGTGTTGGATCACCCCATCTTTACCCGCGAGGAAAGCAATCTCTATTGTCAGGTGCCGATCGGCTTCGTCACCGCTGCCCTGGGCGGCGAACTTGAGGTGCCGACCCTCGACGGCAAGGTCATGCTGAAGATTCCCGGCGGCACCCAGACCGGCAAGATGTTCCGGGTTCGCAACAAAGGCGTGAAACCGGTGCGCGGCGGACCGGTCGGGGATCTCATCTGTCGGGTCACGGTCGAGACCCCGGTCAATCTGACCGAGCGTCAGAAGGAACTGTTGCAGGAATTCGAGATCAGCGTGAAGGAGGGCGGATCGCACCACAATCCGCAGTCGCATTCCTGGCTGGATGGGGTCAAGAATTTCTTCGAGAAGATGGGGTTGTAAGGAAGTTGTCAGTTTGATGTTTGCGGACGTGCATGATGACTGTCGACGGGAAACCGCTTGAATGCGAGAAACGAATGGTATGAATGAGATCAGAATTGCCATCGCCGGTGCCGGCGGTCGCATGGGCCGCACCCTGGTACAGGCCGTCGCCGAGACCGAGGGGCTCATCCTTGGCGCGGCGACCGAGCGCGCCGGCAGCTCGCTGCTCGGCGCCGATGCCGGGGAACTCGCGGGTGTCGGGCACCTGGGCGTGGCCTTGGCGGCGGAGCTGTCGGAAGTACTCGACGATTTCGACGTGCTGATCGATTTCACCGTGCCGGACGCGACCATCGCCCATCTCGGGCTCTGTCGCGCGGCGGGGCGGCGTATGGTTATCGGGACCACCGGACTCGACGAGGCGCAGCGCGCGGCGATCGCTGTCGCTGGTGAAGCGATCGGCATCGTCTTCGCCCCGAACATGAGCGTCGGCGTCAATCTCTGCTTCAAGCTGCTGGACATCGCCGCGCGGGTGCTCGGCGACGAGGTCGATATCGAGATCATCGAGGCGCACCATCGGCACAAGGTCGATGCGCCATCCGGCACCGCGTTGCGCATGGGCGAGGTGATCGCCGACGCGCTCGGCCGCGATCTCAAGCAGGTCGCGGTCTATGGCCGGGAAGGACGCGCCGGACCGCGCGAGCGCCGGACGATCGGCTTCGAGACCATCCGTGCCGGCGATGTAGTGGGCGAACATAGCGTCTGGTTCGTCGCCGATGGCGAGCGGATCGAGATCGCGCACAAGGCGTCGAGCCGCATGAACTTCGCCCGCGGGGCCATGCGCGCCGCCGGCTGGATCGCCGGACGCGAGCGCGGTCTGTTCGATATGCAGGATGTGCTGGGGTTGCGGGCGTACTGAGCGAAATTCACGATGGCTTGCATCGCATGTTTCTGCGTTGACTGCCTGGAGAATGCCTTGCGGGTCCATGGCCGGCCGACAGGCTTCACACCGATCAAGGGTGCCGGAGAAAAACCAAGCATTTCAGACAGCATCGCGTGATGATCTGAATGCGATTTAATCAAACACGAGAGGGCGAAATGATTTCCTTGTCAAGAGCACTGGTCTTGATGACTGGTTTGTTCGTCATTGGACCGCAAGCGCATTCGGAGTGCGGCGCCGTCGCCTCCGATTTGTCGTTGATGACATTGCCAAGCGCGCAATACCAGGGGGTCATGCACGATGTCTTGTTTCAGGGATACGCCAATCCAGCCGACCCGGGAGCTATCTATTTTCGACTGACTCGGGATGGCCCATCCGCCGCCGTCAATGCCGCGGCGAACGCCGACGCGGCGCTGAATCTGTCGATTCACTGCGTGGAGCACGCGGGCACGCGCTATACGGCATTTCTGGCGCCCGCCGCCGTACTGGAAGGCACGCTGGACTGGAAGGTGATTTCGATCGGGCTCGTCGGCCCCGGAGGCGATACCGTACCGCTGGCCGATCCCATTACCGTCAGCGCCAATCCCTCGGTCCCCTATTTCGAACAGCAGTTGTCGGGCCACGATGCCGATGGCGACGTGCTCATCTACGAACTTGCCTCGCCCGCCGCCGGCGCGGGTTACCAAGCGGCGTATGTCAATCCGAACTCGGGAAAACTCTATCTGACTCTCACGCCCACCAGCGCGAGCGCCATCTCAGTGACTTACCGGGTTACGGATGGAGCGCACTATAGCCCTCCGGCGCTCGTCACGCTCGCCCTTGGCGTCTTCAAGGATAACGAAGCGGGCAGCGAGGAAATAGAGCCGAGCGTCTACGCAAGCTTTAATCTGAGCGGTTTCAACAGCGACTTGCTTGGCGCGCCCAACGACGAGCCCACACCGCCCTCGTCGATTGACCTGAGTCCATCGTTCCCGGTCCCCGGCGATCAGGGACAGCAAAATAGCTGTGTCGGCTGGGCCGTGGCCTACGCACTCAAGTCGTATCAGGAAAAGATCGAAAACGACTGGCCGCTCAATACCAGCGATCACCTGTTCAGCCCAGCCTTCGTTTACAACCAGATCAATGATGGCGAGGATCAGGGATGCCATATCAGTGACGCGCTCGATCTGGCCGTGCAGCATGGAATCGCCAGCCTGGCGACGATGCCCTACAGCGCGCTCGATTATCTCGGCCAGCCGACCTCGGCTGCGGTCTCCGAGGCATCCCGATACCGTGCACAATCCTGGTCTCGCGTCAACGACACCTCGCAGATCAAGGCGGCGCTCGCCAATCGCAAACCGGTCATCGGCGGCGTCCGCGTTTATCCCTCGTTTGGCAAGCTGGAGGGCGTGAATTCCGTCTACAACACTGCCTCCAACAATGACCTCGGGGGACACGCGATCACCATTGTCGGCTACGACGACAATCGCTTTGGAGGGGCATTTCGCGTCATCAACTCATGGGGAAGCGACTGGGGCGACAATGGCTATTTCTGGATGCCCTATGACTTCGCCTCGCAAGGCACGCTGACTCAAGCCTATGTGCTCGAGGACAGGGAAAACGATCCGCGTCCCCTACCCGATCCAGTGAACCCCACCGAACCGGTCCAAGACGATGACCTGCTGCCTAACCTGGTGGTCTCCTCCTGGACGATTCCTTCCTACGACCCCAGACCGCGTGGACGAGGCGTGTTGCAATACACCGTCCTCAACAATGGACAGGGCGTTGCGGCGGCTGGCTTCGACGTCAATCTGATGCTGTCGCGAAACGCCGAGATCAGTTCGAGCGACCACTATGTCATTTACGAGACCATTTCATTCGAACTGGAGCCGGGGGAGTCGGCCTACCGCGATGACAATAACGCAATCGATTTTCAACTTCCGGACAATCTTGAAAGTGGGGATTATTATTTTGCCGTCTGGGTCGATGACCTGAATACCACGCCTGAGTCGAATGAATACGACAACGTCTCGCGGGCGAGCGGTGTGGAGCATATCGCTAACTTGTTACCAGACCTGGTGGTGAATGATTGGTATGCGCAGTGGGACGGGTGGGGCAATGGCACGCTAAGCTATGAGATCATCAACAATGGAGCGAGTCCGGCGTACACACCGGATTGGTATGTGAACCTTATTCTCGACTGGGACCAAGTCGTTGGCAATGGCAATGAGACGTTTCTGTTCTATGAGCGGGCGGGAAATATTCTAAACCCCGGTAGCTATATTTATCGTGACGCCTCCAGCGTGGCGCGGTTCTCGCTGTATCAGGACCATGACGGCTGGAGTGTCGCACCCGGCGTCTATTACATAGGGCTGTGGGTGGATGACTTGAATGCGGTCGAGGAAAGCAATGAGCTCAATAACGGCTCCTATAGTTGGGGCAGGGTTACGGTGGGCGGTCTGGGAGCCGTGAGCCAGAGCATGGCGGCGGACGACGTCGTGACCGAGGCGATTCCCGATCCCCAATCGGCCCACAACGGTCGAAGGCCACTGGGACAAGGCGTGTCAATGCAAAAAGTCGAATTGACACGCACGCCCGAGGGAGGCATGACGATGCGGGTTTTGAGCGCAAACGATGGCCCGAGCCTGGCCATCGGCGAGGCGATCCAGACAAAACGCGCCAAGGCCGCCGCGCAAGTGCTGTTCCCGGTGACCAATGCTACACCCATGCCGGGTGGAAGCGCGCTTGAGTAATCATCGATCAAGTCGGTTCATGAGTCTGGCGATGTGTTTCGCCGGGCTGATGATGGAAGCGCCACTGGGATTGTCTCGCGGGCCGGGTGAAAATCCCCTCAACGAGAGCATTGAGCCGCGACCCGGGATGGCCAACCCGGCGGCCCTCAAGTGCCTGGCCGATGGATACGAGCTGATCGCCGAGGCAATCGGGGGCGTCCCACGAGGTCATCTTTGTGTCGATCGCCGGAGCAGGAAATCCTGTGGAATCTGGCCCTATTTTCGTGGTGAGTGTGATTTGCCACCGCCAGCGGGGAGAGGCGACGCGGAAGGTGTCGCGCCTTCCAGTAAGGAGGATCGTCCCGGCGGTATCACCCGCGTAACCCGCGTAAGGCGGAACTCCGATAGGAGGTTGCGCCATTTTGGCGGTCACTGAAGGTGTTAATTTCATTGACGTCGGAATGGCGGATCGTTGTGTTTGGTGGTTTTCACCGAGGTCGATGACAACTGCATCCGAATTATCAGCGCCCGACTCGCGACGGCACTGTGATGGCCGTCCGCGAGACGAGGTGTCGTCCGACAGCAACCCGCGTAAGGCGGAACTCCGATCGCATTAGGTATGGCGTGTGCGTGCTCTCAGGGTGAAATCGCGCGCGAGCAGGTGATTGGGGGCAGGCGGTGCTTGGAGCCGGTCGATGCCTTCTAGCGGCGCTTGTGGTGCCTCGGCCTGTCCTGAGCGAAACCGAAGCATCAGATCTCGACCTCACGCTTAAGCGGCGCGTTCTCCGCGCGCAACCGTGACTGTTCCACCGCCTCGGGTGTCACCTTCGGAGCCACCCTTTCATCGTAATGAATCCCCACTGCCTGGATGCGCGGTGGTGCCAGCAAGGTGGGGGTCAATCCTGACAGGAATACCCATGGGCGATCAGCCCTTCTTCAAGATCGTCCGGGGCCGTCGGATGGCCGATCAGGTACGCGGCCGCGCTCAACGAGTATTCGCCGATCGCGTCGTCCACCGCCGTTTCCCATTCCTCCAGGCCATAGTCACCGCGCCCGAGCCACAGAAGCGCGACTAATTCGGCACGCTGACGCTGGCTCATCTCGCCGATGGCACCGATCATTTCGCGCAGGCTATAGTCCTCGCTCATAGGTGTTCGGGATTTTTTAAGCCTGGACTTCCAGAAGCAACCTATTTAAACGACCTAAGGATGTCTCTCTTTTCTTATAATTTGGATCGAAAATTTCGTTTGCAAAAAGCTTTATCTTATTCGCTAGGTTATT
>NZ_CAIPNF010000043.1 GCF_903866365.1 uncultured Thiocystis sp. | reverse complement strand
GTTCGACAACGACAACGACAACGGGGATAGTGTTGTTGGGGTGAGGGACGAACCCCAACCTGCCACCGCGCGGGGAATAAAAAAACGCCCCCGGTCGAATGGCCAGGGACGTTGAGGGTCTGCCGTTCGGCATCCGTGCCTGACGATGCGTGGATGTTGGGGTTCACTCTCGTTCACCCCAACCTACGCGGGCTTAAGCTTCCTGGGACTTGCGACGGTAGCCGATGCCAGCCACGCCCATCAGGGCCGAGCCGAAGAGCCAAGCAGCAGCGGGTAGTGGCACAGGTGTTCCAGTGTCGTAGAAGCTGATGTGAGAAAGCCCCTTGCCACCTAAATATTCCTTGGTGGACCATGTGCCGCTAGTTGTTCCAGCAGTTACCTCGAAGAAAAACCAGTCCTTGGATTTGACTGCAATTTTTGTTGGAAACAACACATCAGATGATGAGATTCCAGTCACTTTAGAAGGGTCAAAGGACCATGTTCCAGCGATCCACTCTGTTTTGCCGCCCTCTGTTTTAGTTTCAGTTGCTGTTACAGTAAAAGCTGAAATGTAATTGCCATCAGAATTGCCATCCTCCCATTTCTTTCCATTAAACTCAAACTTGGCAAGCGAAGGAGAGCCATTCAGATCACCAGAAAACGGATCATTCTTTGGATCTTCGTAAGCCTGATTTGGATTGTAAGTGGTTGCAAAGACTGAGCTAATTGGCAGAGCTAGGCCACTAAATAATAGAGCAGCCATCGCTAACGATTTCGCTGATCGATTTCTGACATTGTGGTTTTCAATAGTCATCGTGAATACTCCGAGTGAAAAAATTGGAAAAATCGTGAAAATTTCGGTTAATTCTTTCAATCAAGCATTTCGATTAACTGGCGCGACCAATAAGCCTTAATCAACGTCTTGCCGCATCGATAAACCGAAATCATCCGACGCTTGAATCCTAACCGCGAACCTCCCCGAGTCTCAAGTCGGTAGAAATACTCAATTCTCCGAGTGCTTGCCAATTGGGTTCGGGGTCACCGTGCGTCATCCGTGGACTTCCAGACGCCGGATCTTGAGAGCTTTGCGCGGTTTAATCATGCATTTTATGCGCCAAGAATAAAATTCTTGAAAATCAAAGACTGGCTTAAGGCGCCAAGCTCTGACTGTCACAGAAATATTACAGATAAAATCTCCTTGAATTTCCTCATTTATTAAATATCAATTGCTTAGCATGAAAAACTGTCACATTTCTGTGACGTTCATTTTTGTGACACTTGTTAAACCGTGCCCAGCGCGATCAGCGATCTTGCTGGCTTGAACTTGAAAAGAGTCGTTGAACCGCAATGAGCACAAAGAACGCAAAGGATTGCAATGTCTTGCCTCGATGCGTGCATGCACCGAATGGGTGACTGACCAGCGCATGACAATCCTTTGTTTTTCTTGGCGTCCTTTGCGCCTTTGCGGTTCATAACATCGAATTTTGATCGAAGCGACCTCGGCCGCACCGACAGGCATCGGGACAGGCGGGTGATGTCTTCGTCGCGGGCGCCTTCGCGCGGACATTCAGGGAGATGCGGGGGCGAATGAATTCGCCCCTACGCAGGTGCCGCTTTCCGTGGGTTTCGAGCGGATCGGCGCGAACCTCTACCAAGTCAAATTCAACTCCGCCCGCACAAAAAACGAATCGTCGCGCCGACTCGCCGCGTAGTAATTCCCCGGTGCCAGATACTCGGCGACCAGATGTCCGGCGACGTGCTTGCTAAGCTTGGTCTTGACCCAGCCGGTGAAGAGGTGTCCGCGAAAATCGTCCTCGCCGCTGATGTTCGCCATCTGGGCGGCGGTGCGGGTACTCATCTCGTTCGCCCAGAGCGCGTGATAGTCGACCAGGATCTGAGTGGTGGGATGCACCTGCGCGATCCAGCCGACATTCAAGCGCGTCAGGTTAGTGGCCTCGCCGACGCGGCTCTCCAGCGGCCATTGATAGATCATGAGTTCGCTCCACTGCGGCCAGCGGCCCCACAGCGGATCGAACGCCTGAGTGCTTCGGCTGTCGGGGTCGTCGCCGGAGAGATATTCGAAGTCGGCGTGAAGCTGATTCTTCAGTCGGTCGTTGAGGCTGAAGGTCAGGCGGCTGTTGAGGCCGAGGGCGCTGAGGTCGCGCCGGTTGCGGGTGCCCCATTCGTAGACGGTCTCGGCGCGTAGCGCCAACTGCGCGTTGAGCTTGGCGTCGGCGCGCGCCCCGGCCGCGTAGATGTCGCCGGTGTCGGATGGGGAGGGGAAGGGCGCGCCATTGTTGACGCGGAGGTTGGTCGGCGGGCCGGAGGTGATGTTCTCCCGGTCGTGCTTGTAGAGGAAATAGCCGTCCAGGACGGTGTCTTTCAGCAGCGATTGGTTGCGGGCATAGAGGATCGCGCCGGTTTCGTTCTGTTCGGTCTGGTCCTCGACCTCGCCGTTCAGCGCTTGCGGGAAGCGCCCGGTGTCGGCGCTCTGGTCGATGTAGATCAGATCCAGCGTGGTGCCGAGCGATTCCAGGGCATAGGTGGCGCGGGCGGCGTCGAAATAGATGCTTCGCGAGCCGTCGATGGGCGAACCGTCCAGCACCAGCCAGCCGTTGCCCAGGATGATGTCCTGGCGGCCCAGTTTGGCCGAGAGCGGCAGGCCGCCGATCCGTTTGGCATCGATGGTGAGCTGATCGAAGAGGACGCCGCCGCTGTACCACTGTTCAAAGCCGGGGAAGCTGTAGTTCGACGGGCTGGGATCCTGATAGTGGCGCCCTTCCCACATGAGCCGGGCGCTGGCCGAGAGTTGATCGCTTACGGCGTAGGAACCCCAGAGGCGCGTGCGATAACGCTGGAAGGTGCGGTCGGCGGTGGGGCTGGCGGCGTTCAGGCCGACGTTGTCGACGTAGACCTGGCGCAGTCGCAGATCCGCGCCCCAGGTGAAGGGTCCGACCGTTTCCTCGGCCGTGGCGGTCGAGCAGGCGAGC
>NZ_CAIPNF010000042.1 GCF_903866365.1 uncultured Thiocystis sp. | reverse complement strand
TATAACCTATTGTTCAATAAGTTAAACCTGGTTATCGGTCAGGCACTATTTAGAACATCGTGGTGTCGGTTCATCCCTGGCGTGGCTGGACCCGCGGGTGGTGCGGTTTCATCCGCATCTCGCCTACTACGAGAACGGGCGAGCGACCGGCCATTACCCGGCCATGCTCGCACGGGTGAGCGATCCGCACGGGAAAGCGGTGACGCTGCATCGAACCTACCTGCACCGCAATGGTGCCTGGAAAGCCACGGTGCCCAGCCCGAAAAAACTGATGCCGCCGGTGGCATCAATGACGGGCGGGGCAATCCATCTCGCGTCGGTTGGCACGGAGATGGGCGTAGCCGAGGGCATCGAAACCGCCTTGGCGGCACGCTGTCTCTCCGGGCAACCGGTTTGGGCGGCGGTCAGTGCGACGCTGCTGGAAAAGTTTAAACCGCCTGCCGGGGTGCGTCAGGTGACGATCTGGGCCGATTTGGATCGCAGCGAAACCGGCGAGAAAGCGGCAGCGGCCTTGCAGGAACGCCTCCTGCGGTCCGGGGTCGAGGCGCGCATCCAACTGCCCGATCGGGCCATTCCCCAGGGACGGAAAGGGGTTGATTGGGCGGATGTCCTCCAGTCAACGCCAACGCCATCGCAAGCGGCTTAGACCGCTCACCAAACCGCCAATCCCCTAACGGGAATTGGCGGTTTTTTGTGTAGTAAAGCACGAATCTTGATTGATGCGTTGACGGGAAGGCGCGTCTACGCGAAATTGCAAGATGTCGAACACAAACGAACCAGATGGCGAGGAGCCGCCCACCGTGATGCACCGTTGGACCAATCCCGAGAAGGCGCGCTGAGCGAGCACGAATCAGTCCTGCCCTTGAACCCCCGATGGGTGAGCATTCGCGTCCGGCTGTTCTCGGTTCCGAGGCGCGCGACCCTGTGAGGGTCACCACGACCTCACGGCGCAACAGATGTTCCTTGGTTGCGGCCGATCGGCCGAATCAGAAAGCCCAGCCTTTGACCATGCAGGAGAGCCGCCCGGGCATTAGGTCAGGCCCAGCGCCTTGAATGCCGCCTGCCGCATGTCACCGAAAAAGACCGGATCGACCTGCTCCAGGACATCTGGATTGACCTCCAGGAACTGACGCTTGTTCTCGATCGGGATGAGCGCGCGCTTGCCGCCGTTGTCCATGGCGACCTGGAGCGGCTCGGTCAGCGAACGCACGGGCTTGATGTTGCCCTGGATGCTCATATCGCCCAACACCAGGAGTGCCGGCTGAGGTGGTGATTTGCGCAACGCTGAGTAGGCCGCAACGAAGAATGCGACGCCGATCTCGGCTTCCACCTTGTTGCCGAGGAGGTCGATGACCTCTACGTGGAAGTCGGAAGTATCCAACTCGCGTGGCACGCCGAAGGCCGTCTTGCTGGCGGACAGATAACTGAAGGCTCGGCTGACTGACTCCTTCATGGCGCCGCTCACTCCGCCTGCCAGCTTGAGCTTGCCAGTCCCGGACGACAGGGTGATCTCGACACGATAGAGACCGACCGTGCCATCACCGCTGACAGACGCGGTGTAGATCGTTCCGGGTGGCAGCGGGTCAGCCGAGATCAGACCCCGTCCTCCCTGCTCGGCCAGTCCCACGAACTTTTCTTCGCCGGTCTCGTTGACGAGATAGCTGAAGGATGTCTGGTAATACTCGAAGGAGCCCATCTTCTTGAGCTGTTCCTTGACTCGGCGGCGACCTTCTAACGCCAATTCCAGCAGTTCGCCGAGATCCTCCCGCGCGACCTGTCCATGGGGGTGCAGGATCTTCACCAGGCCCGAGACGGTACGGCGGACGGCCTTGCGGTCGCGCGCGTTTAGGTGGGAGCCCAATGAGAAATAGTGATCGATGATCTCGGTGAAGTTGTGCTTGCGCAGCTCCCGCAGCGCCTCGGCCAGGTAGTCGATGACGAACCCGTAGTGGTCGGTGAAGTGCTCGTTGCGCATCTTCGGCACTTCCCAGCCCGGCAGGTAGAAATGCAGCCGGTCGATGAAGGCCATGTCGTCGCGGATCACGTCTGGCATGGGTGCGAACAGGTGCCCAGTCTGGACCATGACGTCGATCGGTTGCTGAGTGTTGCCGAACATGGCGATGCTGGCATACCCCGCCATCGCCTCATGGCCGCGCTGGAACTGGCCGGACTCGCAAAAGGTCTTGAGGGTGGTGATGACCTCCTTGGGCATCTTCTGGAGATCGGCCACTTCGTCGAAGCCGACCACATCCCAGATCATCAGCATGCCTTTCTGTTTGCCGTTCATGTGGCCAAACAGATTGGCCACCGTCGTCGGCCCCGTGAGCAGCGCCGCGTAGGGCGACAACTCCTGCACCGCATAGCTCTTGCCCGTCCCGCGTGGACCCAGCTCAACCAGGTTGTAGTTGCGCTCGCAGAGTGGGATGAGTCGACTCAGGAACAGTAGCTTGGTCCGCCGCTCCATGACCGTCGGCTCGTATCCCATGCTGCGCAACACAAAATCCAGCCATTCATCGGTCGTGAATTCGGTGCGCAGCCGCCGATACTCCTCCAGATCGAAGCTCGCGAGCTGGATCGGGGTGAGCTTGTCGATCCAGAAGGGATTTTTGCCTTTGGTCTCCTCGTCGTACTCGAAGCGCATGTCGACCTGCGCCCAGATTCCACCCGTCAGGAGCCGATCAAAGTCTCGCACGTACTGGTCGGGGATATGCACATGGGTATGACCGAAGTTGGTGACCTCGGCCCAGTATTGGGAGTCCACCAAACGGACCTTCACTTTGTCGATGAAGGTGTGCCGCCCATTCTCCTTAACCTTACTCTGCGCCTTGGTGGACTCATCCGGACGGATGTAGTTATCCGCCAGGGTGTCGTTGACCACCTGTAGTCCCATCTGGATCGCTAGATCGTCGGAGGAGGCGCAGTATTTTCCAAGTAGATACTCCAGGACGAAGACCGGGACGTTGGCGCCCACCTTGACCTTGCGCACCAGATCCTTACGGACCACCTTGCCGGCGAAGACCCGGTTAACCTTGTCGTCGAGCGCGTCCCGCGCCAGGGTGTCTTGATTCATCGTGTTAGATTCCCAGCTTCACCGGCAGCTCGTCTGATTCGGCCAGCACGCTGTCCGTGTAGGCATTCAACACCACGACGCGGAGCGACTGGCAGGCGTCGTTGGTCAGCATCATGCCCAGGCTTGCTTCGGACCCCAGCGCCAAGGTCAGAGTACCCTTACCGCGATCGAAATTCCCACCGATCGCCATGCCCGCGCGGCCCACCTCTTCGGCGCCAGCGATCAGGACGACGCGCAGCACCAGCGATTCCGTCGCGAGCAGATCCCCGGTCGCGGCCAGTTTAAGTCCGAAGGTGCGGTTGGTCACCGCCGCCGGATAACCCTCGATGCGTACCTGCACGCCGGGCACGTCCGCCAGTTTACCGGCCGCCAGGCGCAGACTGATGACCGGGATTGCGAGCTCCTGCAGGCTGTAGCCGCCATGATGAAAGCTCAATCCGCCGCCCGCCTTGAACACCCCCAACCCGACCGGGAAGACGAAGTCCAGGTCGGTGCTGAGCCCAAGCTCTGCTCCCGTCAGGCGCACGGTTCCAGCCGGCGTGCTGCCCCCATGCCCGATCCAGCAGCGCCGGTGCAGATCGAGGGTGGTGCCGCCGGGGTTATCCGTCTTCATGTCGTCGTCCTTGCGGATGGCGAACTGGTGGCCATGGTCGGCGGTGATGACGAAGTGCTCGATCCCGGCCGCCGCGAGTTTCTTCACCGCCCGGGCGAGGTTGCCGATCACGGTGTCCATGACCTGCCGAGCGAGCAGATCGCCGTCCATCTCACCCACGAAATCGATCTCCTGGGAGCGGATCAGGATCAGGGTGGCCGTCCCGATCTCTTTGCTGATCTTTGCCGGGGAGGTGCCGAGCAGCTTGCCCAAGGTCATCTCCACCGCGTCCGGCACCTTGGCCTTGAGGAACTTCATCCGCTCGGCGGAACTCACCATGGTGGTGCCTTCGATGGACGCCGCCAGTTTCCCCTTGGTGTCCACCAGGTCAAAGCTGGCCGAGGCGCCCGGCAACAGGGCCGCCATGCCCACGGGGGTGATCGAGGGTAAGGCCGCGACCGCTGCTTGCACCCGCAGATCCTTGGCCCCCTCGATCTGGCGCGCCAGGTCCACGCCCATCTCGTAGCGCATGGCGTCAACCAGGACGTAGGCGACCCGCCCGCCCATCGCCTGCACGACCTCTGGATAGACGCGGGTCTGATGCAGCGTTCCAGGGACCGTCCAGGCGGCGGCCGCGAGCGCCTTGGCAAAGCCGTCTGCCATCGCCCGCAACAGGTGCTCATGTTCCAGCCGGATGACCGCCAGGGCCTGCTCGGCCTCCGGCTCGTCATCCATCCGCGCGACCCAGGCTTCCAATTGACGCTGGAGCCTGTCGGCCCGGTGCCAACCCTCCTCGGCGGTGTAGGCGGCGAACCATTTGGCGGGATCGGTCCCCATCCGGCCCAGTGCCGTGCGGACCCGCTCGATCTCCAACCCCAGCTCGGCCATCAGCCGGGCCGCTTCCCACTGGGCCTGACGGCGCCAGTCGCGGTCGACCCAAAAGCTGTGGTCACGCGCGGTGACGACGCTCAAGGCCGCTGAATAGTCCTTCCCGACGATCAGCGCCGCGGCATGGGTGAGTAACCGCGCCTCTTCGAACCGGAAGGTATCGATCGACCCGAGGTGGGCGGCCTCGACGCCGGCCGCCGCGAGCCCCAGGTTTTGCTCCACGGCATCGGCCAGATCCACATAGGCTTCCGCATGGCGCTGCCGCAAGCCCTCTGCAACATCACGGAGACGCTCGGTCTGCTCCTTGCCCGGTGGGCTGGGAATCATGCCGATCGACGTAGGCGGCACGCAGGAGAGATCCGCACGAAACTCATTGACCAGGACATAGCGGATGGTCCGCTCCCGCGCCTGAGCGAGACTGATCTCGGCCGGAAGCTCCAGACCCAGGCGGACGCTGATCAGCTTGAGCAACTCGGGCAGCGCCTCTTTCTCCAGGATCGGCGCATCCTTGACGTCAGAAGCCAGCCAGTGGGTGAGCAGGGCTTCGCCTTGGGCACCGCCAAACAGCGTATGCAGTACCGAGGCCGTCTGGCCGCTCTGCCCCAGGAAGGCGACGATGTCGTCATAGGTCACCGCAGCCGGCCGCAGCATCTCGTCGATCTGCCCATCGGTGAAGCACTGGCGCAGCACGTTCAGGGCCAGGCGCTTGAGCTGCGGCTCGTAACAGGTCCCGGCCCGCTCCAGCTCCATTAGCACCGAGCCGGCGCGATCCCGGGCGATGCCCGGTAGGTACAGGATCAGGGGCTCCGGCTGGTCAGCCGACACGATCGGTTCGACCATCGTCCGCAAGCCGAAGAAGCTACCGGCGTAACGGGCGAGAAAGGCAGTGCGGGTGCCGATGGTCACGCGCGGCAGGGGATTGCTGTCCTGCGGTTCCAACTCCCGGTCGAAGAACGGGTTGAACTCGTTGCGTGGGTCGTAGAACACGACGACCGAACGCTTGCGCAGCAGGTCATCCAGGTGCTCGCAGAGATAGTCGTGGAAAGCGTGCATCAGGCGTCTCCAGCGAGCAGCCGGCCTTGACGGCGTAGCTCCATCGCGACGAATGGAGACTCCTTCATCAACCGGGCGAATGAAACCTGTTCCTCCCAATAGCTCACGGCATCCTCCTCGCGGGCCGATCGGAGGTCATCAAGCCTGAGCCGATCGATCGTGTTCTGGATCTGTTGGCGAATAGCCTCCGTCAGCCCGTGCGCCGGAAGAATCTGGAATCCTACGAGTTCTAGGGCGTGTCATCAATTGTAGTTGTGTGGGAATATTGTCGCCCGACCACTTCAAAATGAACGAGGAGCCCGGATGACTCAGCGTCGCTATGCCCTGCGTGACGATCAATGGGAGCGGATCAAGAACCTCCTGCCTG
>NZ_CAIPNF010000041.1 GCF_903866365.1 uncultured Thiocystis sp. | reverse complement strand
CGTTTCCGGACGCAACCGCCGCTCCTCAGTCGCCTCCGCACGTCGCGTCTTGCCGCCCATGATCCACCTCCCGTTCGCTAAGTCCCTCACTGCTAAGAGTTTAGCTCACGGGTGAGCCCGGTTTGCTGCTGTAGTTTTTTTCGAGTGGTGTCGGATGGTTCAGCGCCTCGTCGCGGCCCACGCGGACGCACCAGTACATGGCTAAGGCCATGATGAGCACCAGGCGCTCCAAGCGGTCCGCATGCTGCAGTTGCGAATCCTCCAGGTTGAAGCCCCGGCCCTTGAAGTCGGAGAACATCGGTTCGATGGCCCAGCGCGCGGCATCGTCCAAGACGGTCGCTCGCGTGGGCGTGGCGTCCATGGCAATGAGCCACGGCTCGGGATGGCCGTCCTCATGCAGGATCCCGAGGTTGGTGATCACCCCCCTCGCCAACAGGCGTACACCCGTGAGGTAACGTTCGGTCACGCCCTGCGCCAGCGCGCCGGTCGTCGTCTCATCGCCCTGGCCCGTGTCCGCCAGCACGTTGCCCCTCAGGCGCAACCGGTCGCTCCATCCCTGGGCCTGGAGCCACTCGAACAGCGCCGTCGAGGGATCGAACCGATTGGCCGACAGAAGCACCCGCGTCCCGGCCGGCAGCCACGCCAGGATCGCCTCCAACACCGCTCGCTGGGCCGTAAACCCGAGATTGGCGGCTCCTTCCTCGGCCCGCCAAGCCAACGGCAACGCGCGATCACCACTCCGTCACGCCACCACCAGCCGCGCCCTCCGATCCCCCACATCGGTTTGGTCCAGGCTCAACCACACCGTCTGGCCGTGGCTGGCCGCCTTCGCCAGTTCCGCCCGCGCCATGGGCTCCCGCACGTCCGCCGGACACACCAGCGGATTTTTCAGCAAACGCCTCAGCCATTGCTCGCGCAGGTCTTGCCGCTCGGTCTCCAAGGGCAGCAGATTGGCCAACTCCACCGTGTTCGGCGTTTGCCCTTCGAGCATCGCCCCGACCGCCAGCGCCAGCTTGCTCACGACCGTCTTGCGCAGGCCCGGGTGCACCTCGCGCAGCCCGCGCGCCACTTCATCCGCCAATCGCTTGACGCTTCCCATGATCTCCAATCACCTCAACATGACCTCAGCGTCACAGTTTGCCAGAAAGTGATAGGTGATGAGACACCCTGCCCTCGCAGCACATCGGCCAGTTGCCGTGTGCTTTTGACGTCCAGCGTAACGGTAACGGCGATTCCTGATCACCGCGCGTCGTCGGCTCAACCAATTGCTCCAATAATGCAAGCAGCTGCGGGTTCTTCTCCGTCAGTCGTCGGCGTCCTCCGCCGACGGTTCGTGCACGATCCACAACCAGTCGGGATGCGCGGCAATCCGCTCCAACGCCTGCGCGAGCAGGGTCCGTCCGGGCTCCACCTTGAACCAGGTGGAGGCACCCGAGGGATGCGGTAGCGGGATGATGTCGGCGGTCCAGCCTCTCTCTGACCGATAGGGCCATTGCTGACCAATCACCTCGTTCAACAGTTTGAATTCCATCACTTGCGCGATGGCGAGCTTACCGACTGGGATAATCAGACGTGGGCGCAGCAGGTCCATTTCGGTGCGCCACCAGCCGGCGCAGCGTTCGACCTCGCCGCGATCTGGCACGCGGTCGCCGCCCTTGGGATTCTTGCCGGGAAAACAGCGACAGACCGCGCTGATCAGGAGGCGCTCGCGACAGGCGGCTTCGTCCAGGCCAATCGACGCGAACCAGCCGAAGAGGGTCTTGCCGGCGGTCCAGCAAAAGGGTCGCAGTTGTTCGATTTCGCGGGTGCCGGGGGCCTGTCCGATCACCATCGCCGGCGACAGGACGGCGGTGCTATGCACCGGCGGTCCCTGCATGCCGGGACAGCGGCGGCAGGCTTCCAGGTCGGCATGCAGTCTCAGCAGGGCGTCCAGCCGAAGCGGCCCGTCAGTTTCCTCGCGGTCGACGATCGGCACGGGATTCAGTTCAGCCGTCGCACGATCTTCTCGATCTGAATACGATGGGTGCGGTTATGGATCGCCGCCAGCGCATGCCACTGACGCGCCGTCAGGGGGCCGAACCAGGGATGCGGATAGCATTCGCGCGAGCGCAGGAAACCCAGGCGGGCGATCAGGCGCGAATAGCGATCGACTGCGGCGCCCAGCGCCTGGACCCGGTCCGGGCCGGCATCCGCGTGCGGCCAGACATCCTCAAGCTCAATCTCGACCCCATACTCGCCGTCGGCGCAGATGGCATGGATCAGCGCCGTGCCACCAGGCGTTCAGCGTTGACAATCACGACGATCAGCGTCACTGTTATTTGCCGTTGTTTCTGTTCGAGGGCTCTCGGGGACGTTCATCACCGCCGCGCTGCGCCCCGGCAAGCGTCCCACCGGCGCCGAAAACGCCATGCTCCTCAAGCGGGTGTTGCAGCGGCGGCGCGCGGCCTGGCCCGACACCCACTTGATCCTGCGTGGGGATCGCCATTTCGCCAACCCGGAGCGGATAACGCTTGCGCTGGCCGATGGACACACCGATTTCATTTTTGGACTGGCCGGCAATCGGGTGCTCTCGCCGCTGGCCACCCCCTTTTTGAACACCAACCGTCAACGTCAGGCGGTGCGCGGTGAAAATGCCCGTCGTCTCGACCAACCCCTGCCAACCAGGACCCGCTCCGATCATGAGCTGGAGTACGCTGCCGGGACTTGGCCCCAGGCGTTTCGCGTCATCCTCAAGGCCGACGTGATGGACTTCGAGGACAACCCCCGCTTTGTGGTGACCTCGCTGGATCTACCCTCGCCCGAGTGTCTCTCTCGTGACCTCGACAGCGCCCGCAGTCAGGACGAAAACGTCATCAAGATGCTCAAGAACGCTCTGGCCAGCGATCGCACCTCCGACCATCGCTTTCTGGCCAACCACCTGCGCCTGTTCTTCGCCTGCGGGGCCGACGTTCTGCACCACGCGCTGCGGACCAATCTCTTGGTCCACACCGAACTAGCCCAGGCGCAACCGGCCACGGTGATGTTGAAACGGTTCAAGATCGCCGTGCGCGTCTTGCAGGATAAGGATCGCGTCAAGCTGCAACGGCCATCGAACGGCCCGGCAAAGACGCTCCGCCCGCGTCGCCCCCCCTCCTAGCGACTGAATCGCCTTTGAACCCCACCAAGATCGTCGGTTTCTGGACCTGCCCACAGGTCTATGAAATATCCGGGCTAGTAAAAACTATGCACTTTAGTGCAAAGACTTTTAGTAATGGCTTTCCTGAGGAAAGCTCTGCTGTCAAAATTCGGCATCGCGCAGCGATTCCTTATCTTCTTCAGTCCGCAGTGAAGTCTGCGGACAAGGACTTTCAGTCCGCAATTCAAACTATGGATTTGTAGTCCATAGTGGTTGATTTTATTTGTAACTACTCAGGCTCCCCCCGACCGAGTTATGCTAAACGGATGAATCTACAGTGCCCGACACAAGCCGAGCTCGACGGTATGAGTCACGCGGAGAAAGACGCGCTGATTCGGCTGTTGTTTGAGGCCGTGGTGAGCCTGGAGAG
Source organism: uncultured Thiocystis sp. (assembly GCF_903866365.1). Lineage (GTDB taxonomy): Bacteria > Pseudomonadota > Gammaproteobacteria > Chromatiales > Chromatiaceae > Chromatium. The sequence continues at coordinate 756 of NZ_CAIPNF010000041.1, read as the reverse complement.
TCGGTTGAAGGAGCTGGAAGGGCGCGTGGAGAAGACAAGCCGTAACTCCAGCCGGGTGTTGCCTTGCAAAAATGTGAGAATCAACGATACTGACCCGATGGCTCAACGGCGGACAGGGGGATCAGGCAATGGCAGCAGAGCGAATCGCGTGCAGCGGCGATGAAGTCACCATTCACGTCAAGGTCAATCTGAGCGGGACGTTGCTCGAGGCCGAAGCGCGCATCCAGGAGGCGTGTAACGCCGTGGGAATGTTGGCGAGCGCCGAGGCGCTCAAGCGCTTCGACACCGACGGCGCGCCGATCGTCCTGGACGCGATCAAATGGACCAAGCGTTGCGCCACGCCGAAGAAATACCAGACGCCCTACGGCGAGGTGGAGATCGTACGTAACGTCTACCAGACCTCCAAAGGCGGGCGGATCTACTGTCCGCTGGAGGCGGCGGCGCGCATCATCCGCCATGCCACCCCACGCTTTGCCCAGCAGCTCTCGCATAAGTACGCGCAGACCCACGTCCATGCCGTCTGCGCGGATCTGCGGGAGAACCATGGCCGCCAGATCGCGGCCTCCTATGTCCAGAATGTCGCCGACTGGGTCGGCGGGATTGCCGAGGCCCAGGAGGAGCACTGGGAGTACGCCCTCCCGGACCTTGATCGGGCCGTGGCCACGGTCGCCATCAGCCTCGATGGCGCGATGCTCGCCATGAAGGAGGCGGGCTGGCGCGAGGCGATGGTCGGCAGCGTCTCGCTCTACGCCCCCG
>NZ_CAIPNF010000040.1 GCF_903866365.1 uncultured Thiocystis sp. | reverse complement strand
GTCACCCGGGGGTCTTCGCTATGGATCGTCCCGAACAGAACGCTGGGGACCGCTGCCGTCGGCGAACTGACCTGATAGAGAAGCCCGTGCGCCGTGCGCCCAACCTCTCCCGCCGCCGGGCCGCCCAGCAGAAACGCCCAGAGGACGAGGCTCCAGACAACCCCGTACCGGAAAACACTCATTACGCGGATATCGCTCAATCCAGCATGACTCCTTGGCGTCGTTACTCGAAACAACCGGCAATCAAGAACGAAAAGTCGTTTTGCGTGCAGTCAATGTTTGGCATTCGCCGCGCACCCACTTATGCTGTCGCGATGAATGATGAAGAACAGATTCCAGATGGTATCGCGCAGCGCTTTCGTGGCTTTCTGCCGGTGGTCGTCGACGTGGAGACCGCGGGCTTCGACGCCCAGCGTCATGCCCTGCTTGAAATCGCGGCGGTCATTATCCGCATGAAACCGGACGGACGGCTAGAGCCTTCGGCCCCGATCGCCTGTCATGTCCTGCCGTTCGTGGGCTCGGAGATCGACCCTCGGGCGCTGGCCTTCAACCGCATCGACCCGGACCACCCCTTCCGTGACGCGATTTCGGAACAGGATGCGCTCACCCGTATCCTCACCCCGATTCGCAAGGCGGTGAAATCCACTGGCTGCAATCGCGCCATCCTGGTGGGGCACAACGCCCATTTCGATCTGGGTTTCGTCAAGGCAGCGGTGGAGCGCACCGGCTTCAAACGCAATCCATTCCACTCGTTCAGCGTCTTCGATACGGTGACGTTGGGCGGGCTGATGTTCGGTCAGACGGTGCTGGCCAAGACCGCGCGGGCGGCGGGGCTGTACTGGCAGAACAGCGAGGCGCATTCGGCCATCTATGACGCGGAGCAGACCGCGCGTCTGTTTTGCGCGATCGTCAACCGCTGGGGCGAACTGGATCCGGTGCGTTTCTGGGAAAACGGACCAGACGGCATGACATCCATGTCGCAGCAAGACTGACACCGAGCCAGCGCGGGCGGTGTCGGCCTTACCGCACTCAGCCGTCAGCGGGCTCCGCCTTAGCGGCCGCCTGCTCCATCATCGATTTGAGTGCTCCGTTGGCGTGCAGTTCGAGGGTGATATCGCACCCGCCAACCAGTTCGCCGTCGATATAGATCTGCGGAAAGGTCGGCCAATCGGCAAAACGCGGCAGATTCTCGAAGATTTCGGGATCCTGCAGGACGTTGACATAGGAAAAGGGGACGCCGCACTCCTGTAGAGCGGCGGCGGCCCGCATGGAGAACCCGCATTGCGGAAACTGCGGGGTGCCCTTCATATAGATCACGACCGGGTTGCCTTTCACCTGATCGCCAATGCGCTCCAATACGTCCATTCCTCACCTCGTCGAGAATTGATAATAGTCAACGACTATCGGGACGCGCATCGGCATTTCAAGCCAGATGCCGTTGCAACCACAGCTCCAGCAGGGCCAGGTGCCAGAGTTTGTTGCCCTGGATGCGGGTGTGGTGCAGATCCGGCGCGTCCAGGAGTTGATCGAGATAGGCTTGTC
>NZ_CAIPNF010000039.1 GCF_903866365.1 uncultured Thiocystis sp. | reverse complement strand
GTGAAAAATAGCCATTCAATGACCCATTGATGAGAAAGTCACCTTGATTTTCAGCCTCCAGAGCGGCTTCGCCGCGACGTCCGACCTAAGTCGGACAGGCTCCTAGTGGACAAGTCGCCGGTGATCAACCCTCCGACCAGCGTTCCGTCGATGCCAGCTCCGGTTTCTACTCCGGCTCCTGCACCGACCCAGGGGCAAGCGGACACGAGACATGCGACGCCGGATCGCCAGACGCCACGGCGGCCCGCAGTGGCCCATCCAGCCCCTGCCCCAGCCCGGACCAGCGGCAGCCGCCCCAACCGTCCAGCGCTACGCCCCATCGGGCAGCGCCGACCGCCAACCCGAGAGATTCCATCCGGCGAGCGGGCCATGGCGACCCCGATCGAGTTCACCTTCGATTCGGACCGTCTCACCTCCGCCGCGCGGCGTCAGCTCGATAACATCGCGGCGGTGCTGACGGATCCCCTCTTCCGTGGTCTGGTGATCCGCATCGAGGGGCATACGGATGCCAAGGGTTCGGCCGATTACAACCTGGATCTCTCCGCGCGCCGCGCTCGCTCGGTCCAGGACTATCTCGCGACCGGGCATGCCATCGACCGCGAGCGCATCCCGGCCGCTGGCCGGGGAGAATCGGATCCGTTCGATACCAACCGCCCCGAGGCGGGGATCAACCGGCGCGTGGAGTTCGTCAACACCGGCCTGACTCTCTGACCGCTGCGGGTCGCCACCTCAAGGCGTCACAAAGCCCGACCGGCCCATACCGGCCAGCCGACAAACGGAGCACGAACATGACCTCGAATGTCAACCTTCTCGTCCTGGTTCTGGGCATCCTGATACCGGCTGGGTTGACCCTGGCTGATGACCTGCGCGGTATCCCCCAAGACATCTCGGCGCGGATGTATCGCATGCAGGCACAGCAGAACCGGACCATCGGTAGACATGCTGGCGGAACGGCTGGCGATGTCGAAGCAACGACTGACGCTGGCTATGACGGAGTGACCGCCGGATCGGGCGATCTCGGCGCGGGTGAGACCGGAAACTTGGTCATTGGGGATTTCAGCCATGCGGACAACAAGGGTCTGCGGGAGGTCAACATCCTGGTGAATGGAGACATCATCAACTGGAATAACAGCCGCTGAGGCATGGTTGCGGCTTGGTCCCGCACAGGCCTGTCAGTCAGGACGCACATCGAAGGGTTAACCATGCAGATCACTCCATACCCCCGCGCCCGGCAATGGCTCGGCGCCATGTTGGGGCTGCTGCTCGGCGGCTGCGCCGCCGTCGCGCCCAACCCGGAGGATGTGCCGCGCTCCGCCGAGCCAGTGACGCCACCGGTGACCCGGTTGACCAGTTTCTCCGCCGCGCTCGCCTGCATGGACGATCTGTTCGCGCGCAACCATACGCCCACACGTTATGTCACCGCCATCAGTATTCCGGACCAGACCGGGGCGAAAGTTGGCGGCGGTACCCTGTCGATGTTGATCTCCACCATCTCGGAGATGAATCGGCGTAGCAATGCCTTTCAGTTCATGTATCTTCCGGTCACCTTTCCGGGGAATGCGTCCGACCTGGACCCCAGCCGCAGCGGTCGCATCGATCTTGGTTATCTGCTCGCCTATATGAAGGTAACCAAAGGCGGTCTCGATTTCCCCGACTACCTATTGGTGGCCTCGGTGTCGGAACTCGATCGCGCGGTCAGCAGCACCAGCCTTGGTGGCGGGCTGGATCTGGGAAAACTCAGCATCGGCGCTTCCGGGGAGACGGTGATCTCGGCGATGACGACCGATTTCAACGTCGCCGACGGACATAATTTCAAGATCATCAATGGCGCCGACTCCACCAACTCCGTCGCGCTGATCAGCCGGGGGGGCGGCGTGGACCTGGACGCCAAGCTCAAGTCCGTTGGTGGCTATTTCACCCTCTCCGTGGACCGCGCTGAAGGTCAGCATGCCGCCCTGCGCAGCCTGATCCAGCTCAGCGCCATCGAGACCCTGGGCAAGCTCGCCGAGGTGCCTTATCAGCAATGCCTGCGGCAGGAACGCACCCCCTCGGGCACTCTCACCCGTACCGGTGTACCGGCACTGGAACTGACCAGCGACCGCACCCGCTACCGGGTGGGCGACAAGCTGAAAGTCAGGGTACGCGCCAGTCGTGGCACGGATCTGTTCTGTTACTACCAGAACGCTAAGGGACTGGTCTGGCAGATTTTGCCAACCCAGTTTCAGCCCAACACCTCGTTGAACGCAGGTGCTTCCGTCACAATCCCCGGTACCCCGCGGGTCGACCTGGTCTTCGATACCCCTGGGAGCGAGCAGGTGATGTGTCTCGCTGTGCCATTGGGCAGCACAGCCCCCCTGGCAGCCACGCTGCCCGAGCGGGTCAGACGAATGGATCTGCAGCCGCTCCAGATCAAATCATTAGGTGAGGTGGAGGACATCTTCCGCGCCACCTTGCGGTTACCGGAGGATCTGAACCGGGCGGACCTGCGGGTCCAGGTGGAGTAAGTTTCGACAAGATCAGTCAAACGAACAGATCGGATCCCGACGCTTCCACATCACGGTAGATGTCAGCGAGTGACAAGCGGTTATCCCAGTCAGGGAAACGGATTTCCCCTTACCCCGTCGTATTCGGTCAACAGCCATGCCGCGCCGTCGCGGCGCTCGAAGAGTTCCGCATGGGGTCGCTCCTGAGCGAGCAGAAGGTAGTGGTGCAGCTCCGGGGTCTGGCGGTAATGCTCGAACTTGAGTCCCCGGTCGTAGAATTTGGTGCTTCTGGAAAGTACCTCGACGATGAGGCTGGGGCCTCCACATAACGCGGATGACGGCGTCCCTGTGCGCACAGTGCCATCAGGTCCGGATAGCAGAATTTGTCGAGCGTCTCGATGCGCAGTTTCATCTCCGAGCCATAGACGCGACAGCCGTGATGGCGCAGCGGCGCGATGAGTGTATCGAGTGTGTTGGGAACTATGCGGCCGCGCTCAACGCATGGCTCTCGCTGCCGCTGGCCATCGCGAACACCTCCCCAGCAAGATACTCATAACGGCAGTCTTCCTGTTGCTCCAGGCGGAAGTAGTCGGCGTGCGTCAGATGCTGTTTGGTTTGGGGTAAGGTGGCGGACATGGACGTCATCCTAACAAGATGCGTGTCAAGTGGGACGCCGATGGTTCGTCAGGTTGATAGGGTGCGCACCCTTGAAGGGTTGTGCTGCGGCGCCGCGAAATTCAAGTAGATCTTCGCGCCTCATTGCGGCGAAAAGGTCATATTAAAATCCCGGAAATTTTCAAATGATGAACCGACTGGCACCGGCAGCGGCGAGGCGTTAATCACAGCGGCCATCACGGATTTATCGAATGAGGTATTGCCACTGCTTTTGAGTACACGAACACTGTTTGGTACTACATCGCCGCCAGGGATTAGCTGCACCGAGACAGTTGCGACTAGATCCTTATCCGTCGCGGGCGGGCGCACCCAGAACTGACGGATCCGGTCGCGGATCTCCGGGATATAGAGATGCGCCTTGCGTGATAGTTGCTCTGTGGCTAAGACAGAGAGCAGATTCTCCTCACGGTCCCGCTGGTGTTTTTCGGCGGATCGCCGAGCGACCTCCTCGGCAAGTCGCCGCTCCTCCTCGGCAGCCAGGCGCTCCGCCTCTTGTGCGATTCTTTGCTGACGCTCAGCATCAGCCCTGGCGTATGCTTCCTCAGGATCAAGCGGAGGCGACAGAGTAACTTGCGCCCAGCGCCCAGCCTCGACCCGGACCTGTTCGACGAGTGGTTTGCCTTTCGCTCGGATCATGATCCAGTGCAGGCCCACCGGCAGATTGGACAGGTCGAGCGGCTGGCCTGGGCCGGCGTGCCCCGCGACCTGGCCGTCCAGCCACACTTCGTCCGTAGTGGTGACGTTGATGACCTGAATATAACCCAGGGCCGGGGTGGCGGGGGGGGTGGCTCGCCCAATGGGTAGCGTGAGATAGAAGCGCCCAGGCTGCACCGCGCCCTGGATCAGGATCTCGGGGGACTGACCGCCGAGACGCTGGCTAAGTTCAGCAGCGACACGCTGAAGCAGGGTTTCGACCGGCTGCGGCTGCACGAGATGTTCCAGCAGCAGGGTACTGTAAGGGCTGTGCTGGCCGTTGCCGTCGGGCACGAACTGGCCAGCGGCACCGGCGTAGGCGACGATGCGGCTCCGCCCCTGACTCTGCACCCGGGCCAACCCTTGATAATCCTTCGGATCGTAGCCGCTGGCACGGCTCGCGGCGGCGTTCAATTCCGGGATCGCGCGGCAGGCGTCGAAGATGGCGACGGTGAGGTCCGCCTTGCCGTCCAGCCGGACGAGGATGTCATCTTCCAGACGGAGACTGCGATGCGGCAACTGATCCAGGTCGTTAGGCACGTCAACTGGGAGTAGATAGGGCTGCCCCGCGATCTGCATGCCATGACCGGCATAGAAGAGCAGGGCGATCTCGGCGCCCTGGGCACGCTGGGCGAAGGCGTTCACGGCCTTGGATAAAGCGGCTTTGTCCAGATCCAACACCGGACGGGTTGTCGGCTGGCCGTCGCCGCCGATGAGTATGACGCCCATCGCCGCCAGGTTCGCGGCCACGGCCGAGGCATCGTTGGGCGGGTTGGGTAGGGGGTTGAGGTGCCGATAGCCAGCGTTGCCGATCACGAGCGCGAGCCGCTCGCCAGCAATGACGTTCGCCGTCAAAAGCAACAGCAACAATGCGAAGAGGGTACAGGACAGGTCGCCGATGTGGTAGGGCGCTGGATGAACCATGACGATGATCGGCCTTAATCGTCGTTTCGGCCACCCTGTCGATTCCCATTTACTTGATTTCATATGATATTAACTGGATTAGATTTCCCCTCCCATTCTTGCCGGTGGTTATCGATTTGACACTACGATGCACTTCGGGGACATACCACGAAATATCCGTGCCATTGATTCTTTCCCCTGTACTCGGATCTAATAATTCGGTTTTCAAATAGACTTTGATGGCGCGGAATTTACCCGCAGGAACCGAAATATCTTCCCAGTCCCCAACGGTTCCAGAAACGATATGATTCTTGATCGCCCCGGTCTTGATGTTGGTCTCGGTCGAATTTTCCTGCCATGTCTTGCCGGGAAACAGTGGAAAATCGTAATATTTCAAGGGCGGAGAAAAATCGAGGCCGCTGTCGTCAGCGTTGCGGGTGCGGATTAAATTCCATTGGCGATCGAAGTGAAGGTAACGTTTCTTGCCTTTTTTGTTACCAAGATTTATCGCGGAGAATAGAATCGTATTATCCACGGAAGCAACGGTTCGTTTCGTAATAATGCTCGATTCCGGATGCTCCAAATCCTTGGTTTCATAGATGTAGCTATCTTCAACATTGATCTGCGGGATAGTCACTGATTGAGGAACCGCCGGATGCTTTGGCTCCCCTCCGGTCTGATTACGGATTTTTACCACGACATCCCAGGCTTCCTTGACGGCACGCGTAGCGTCTGCCACCCGACCTGTAGCCTCCTCCTCCGCCTTTTGCCTGTCCTGTTCGGCCTGTTTCCGGCGATCCTCCGCACGCGCTATCTCCTGCGCGGCCTGTCGCCGGATGGCTTCCTCTCGGCGCAATGCATCCAACTCGAGCTGGCGCCGTGCTTCCGCATGACGCGCCTCCTCCGCACGCCGTTTCGCGTCCTTCTCGGCGGCTATTACAGCGGCCTGACACTTTGCCTCCAGATCGGCCGCCGCGAGGGAATTTGGCGGAGGCGACAGAGTGACTTGAGACCGGCTTCCAGGCTCGACCCGGACCTGCTTGACGAGCGGCCCGCCCTTGGCGCGAATCATGACCCAGTGCTCACCCACCGTTAGATCGGAAAGGTCGAGCGGTTGACCCGGGGCGGCGCAGCCGGCGCTTTGCCCGTCCAGCCAGATTTCGGCCTTATTGGTATCGTTGAAGACTTGGAGTTGACCGAAATCTGGCGGGGGTTTTGGCACGAGGGAGGGAACAAACGCAAATTCTCCCAGCACCATCCCTTCGCTCCAAGGCATCTGGGCACGACCGGTCTCGCGGGCTACGGCCTGCGCGGTCCTTTTGGCAACCTGTTCGACCTCCATGCCCGGCGTATCGATCGATGCCAGGAGATGTTTCGTGAACACGCCATTGCGTCCGTTCCCATCGCGCGCCACCGCGCCGGGCTGAGTGGCATAGAGGACAAAGACGCCCGTGGCCGGGTGCATCTGTGCCAGCCCCCGACTCGATGAGCGCACATCGCTGGAGAAAGGGTTGTCGCGACAGGCGTCGAGCACGATCAGATTCAGCCCGTTACCGGCTTCGGTCATCCCATCGCGCACCCATCCCGCATCGACGGCCTGGTAGCGCAGATCCGCCTGGCCATTGATCGTTGCCCCAATCGGGATCAGATAGTTGTTGCCCTCGTATTCGATCCCATGCCCGGCAAAGTAGAAGAAACCCACGTTTCCTTCGCCCTCCAGGGCGCTGGTAAAACGCTCGATGGCTTGCTCCATCGCCTGCTGATTTGCATTGAGCAAGAGGTCCGTCTGGAATCCGAGCGCACGGATCTTCGCGGCGATGTCGTTGGCATCGTTGGCGGGATTGGCCAGCGCGCCGCTGGCATAGTCGCCGTTGCCGTTGCCGTTGCCGTTGCCGATGACGAGTGCGAGCCGACTCCCGCCAGCGAAGGCCGGTAGCACCGCAGCCAGCATCAGCGCCGCGAACAGCGCCAAGTCACCGATCCCCATGCCTCTTGCAATCATGTTCCGGCGTTGCCCCCGAGAGTTCCATCGCCTATCGCTGCCAAATTATCAGATTTCATTAAAGATTCAAGGGGCAATCCAGCGTAGCAAGATCACCATCAATAAGCTCGACCTCTATCTGAGCGAGCGGGTCAAGACCCTCACCGGTAACCGCCAGACGCCGAGCACCGCCAAGCCGGTGACCATCGTCGATTATCCGATCGCGGTCGTGAAGTGAGAGGCTGCCGCCAGCCTCAACATTCGGGAAATTGGAGCCGTCAAGTCATAGAGGACGCAAAGCGGCGTCCGTGATACGATTGTTGTCATGACATTGTCTGGACGCTTGTGCGTCCGCTTTCTGAACGGAGGCTTTCATGCCAACCCATCACAGCCGCACGACGAAGCTCGATCTAAGGCTGTCGCCCGAGGCAAAGGCACGGCTGAATGCGGCCGCACAAGAAAGGCACCAGTCGCTCAGTCAATTCGTCCTCACGAGCGCGCTTGACCGTGCCGACGAGACACTTGCTGGGAGGCCGCGTTTCGCTCTCGATGCCGATCGCTGGACGGACTTCCTGTCTGCCCTCGACGCACCGCCGCGCGTGCTGCCGCGTCTTGAGCGCCTGTTTCGCGAGCCAACGCCATTTGAGACCCACGCGTCCGCATGACATCGGGATTTCACATCGAGAAACTCCGGCGAGATCACCCCGTTGAGGGTTTCACCTGCGGGCGGGAGGAACTCGACCGCTTCTTATTGCGCTATGCCTTGCCCAACCAGCAGGCCAACGCCTCGCAGAGTTATCTCGGTCTGCATCATGACGAGATCATCGGTTTCTACAGCCTTGTGGTCGGCGAGGTCGCTTACGATGATGCGCCGGAACGGCTGACCAAGGGCTTGGCTCATCATCCCGTGCCCATCATGCTCCTGGCACGTCTGGCGGTCAGTACCGCCTGGCAGGGCAGAGGAATCGGTGCGGGGCTTCTGAAGGACGCCATGCGCCGAACGCTCAAAGCGGCCGACATCGGGGGCATCCGCGCCTTTGCGGTCCACGCCAAGGACGCGCTGGCACGACGTTTCTATGCGCATTTCGGATTCGTGCCAGCGCCGACGGATCCGTTGCACCTCTATTTGCTCATCAAAGACCTGCACCAGTTTGAGCACGGGTGAAATTGGGCAGACCGACGACACGGGTTGGTGTGGCGGATCGAAATCAGGGGTTACCGATGACTTCCAACTCCACCCGTCGATTGAGCCGATGATCCTCTTCCGTGTTGTCCGGGTATTTCAGCTCGGATTTTCCGCGGCCTGCGATGAGAATGTGCCCCGATAGCGCGGGATAATGGGACACCACCAGGCTCCGCACGCTATCGGCCCGACGCTCGGAGAGCTTCTGATTGTAGTCCGCCGGCCCCTTGGAGTCCGTGTGACCGGTGAGGCGATAACGCTGCCCCGCCTCTCCGCTCTGGAGCGCCTTGGCCAGTTCCTCCACCTGGATTCGGCCATCGGTATTGGGTTGGTCCTGATCGAAATCGAACAGGACATAGATGTCCAATCTGATGGGATGCGGGACGAAACCGCGATTGTCATGACCGCCAGGCGAGGGGGGCGGATCACCCATAAGCGCCAACTTAACCGCACCGTTGACGCACTTGTGAGTTCATCATCTGCATGACCCTGGCCGGAACGGTTTGCAAGCGACGGCGGCGCGGACGTTCCTTGAGCACGTCGAGGCAGGCGTCCCAGTGTTCGTC
>NZ_CAIPNF010000038.1 GCF_903866365.1 uncultured Thiocystis sp. | reverse complement strand
TATCACGCCTTCGACTTCGCCAAATATGGCGAGCGCTACCTTGGCGCCTTCGCCTACCGCTTCAACCGGCGGTTTCATCTCGATACCCTTCCCAGCCGACTGCTCGTCGCGGCGATTGCCGTGGGGCCGTGCCCGGCGCGCGCTGGATCCGCCTGGCTGAGGAATCTTGCTAATCAGGTTTAGCCTTGCATCAATGGGCTCCCAAAGAAGGCAATCAGCAACTTACTATTCGCTGTCATTGGCAGGTAGCGGGATCTAAAACCACAAATGTGGTTTTGTGGTTTTAATCATTTACGGGTAATACCTGCTTCTGTTTCGAGTTCGGCGATCCGACGTTCTATGAACTCTTGAATCTCGCCGACCATTTTGCGCCCCGTGGCGCTGCAAGCGGTCTTGAATCGCGTATGAGTGCTGGCTGGCAGATCAAGACTAAGGCGCTTGGTCGGCTCGGCAGGAGTTGATAGCGGTGAAACGGTGGCTGGCACGGGTGAACGGTCATGCCCTACCCCGCCTCTTTCGAAAGCGTCAATGGTCTCAGCCGATGGCTGTCTTGGCTTTGGCGCTGCTGCGAAGGTCTTCCTAGACATAGCTCAATATTTCATTGGTTAATGTTTCGATCTCTCTGACGGCAGGGCCGCGCGGACTCCATTCGAAGATCGTTTTGCCCATCGTCATGCTTTCGGCGAAGGATACGCGCTGCTCGATCTCTGCATTGAGGATCGGATGCCTGCCTCGGCTGCCATGACGCGGATGTCGCGACCGATGACTGTATTCCGTATTTTACGCGAAACCACAAACCCACATTTAAGGGTTTGTTTGTAATCCTGTGCCTCACGGACTTGGCGAACGGTCAAGTCGGATGCCCAAGTAGACAGTCCGGATGGTTCGATAGGAAGAGCAACGAAATCAGAGGCAATGATGCATGATCGGGCAATCTGTTCGGCATGGGGCGGTCCATCAATGATGGTAAACGCAAAGTCTGAGGCGAGCCTAAGCGCCTCCTTCGCCATGTTCTCACGCGCCATGCTGACGACATCGAAATTCGGCTCCTCGCGCAGGGCTGCCCATGTGCTGGCCGAGCCCTGCTTGTCGGCGTCGATGAGAAGAACTTTGTGACCTTGAGAGACTAGCGCGGCGGCAACATTGACGGACAGCGTCGTCTTGCCGACCCCACCTTTCTGATTGAGGAAGGAGATAACCATAAGCCCACACTACCACATTAGTGGGTAAGCTTGAATAAACATTACCACATACCCACATTTGTTATTTTATGCAGAGACGAAGGAAGACAACCAAAATATCACATTAATTTATAAGCTTTAGTAAAATTTCCACATACCCATAAAACCCACATACACACATACCCACTTTTTTTGTTTTATGTAGAGACGAAGGGAGATAACCATAAGCCCACACTACCACATTAGTGGGTAAGCTTGAATAAACATTACCACATACCCACATTTGTTGTTTTGTGTAGAGACGGGTAATTAAAAATGCACCAGTAGCTAGGCAGGCAGGTCAGTTTTGCGGATGATGAAAGTCCATTTCCGAGTCCAGGATAGAGGGATGCAACCATGCTGATCGGCAACCTCTACGGACGCCTGGGCGCCGATCCCGTGGCGCGCTTGACCAAGAACGGCCATGCCATGGCCACCGCGTCGGTCGCGGTCGATGTCACCGCTTGGCAGGCCGAGGAGCCAGACACCTTGTGGGTGTCCCTGCTCTGCTTTGGCGTTCAAGCCGACGTCTTATTGCGTGCTCGCAAAGGTGAAATGGTTGCCGCCATCGGCAAGCTTACCCGCCACGACTACACCCACCCCGAGACGGGCGAGGTCCGCGAGAACTGGACCTTGCTGGCCGAGTCGGTGGTCACCACGACCTCGGCACTCCCTCCTGAAGGACGCCACAAGAAGCGCCATGGCCCAGGGGAGGAGGAAACCCATCCGGACGACGATCCATTCTTGCCGCCGGACGGGGAGGGGGCACCGGACTTCGACGATCCGATTCCCTTTTGACATCACACCCTGCCCGAAACCGAATTCCGCGTTTGCGGCGCCTGAGCGTGAAAAGCCTGGAATAACACTCAGAATGGCCAACCACAGGCCATCTGAGCCTCATTCGCGAACGGTGAAGCACCCGGCAACGCAACCATTAGCACTCCCCTTGACAGAGTGCTAATCCGGACCTACTTTACATAACATAGCCGTCGCCCTGCGGGGGACGGTGACACCGGCGGTTCACCCGAACGCCATTTCGCTGTTCATATTGCTCCTTGGAGGATATGTCATGACCACGCTCGACTTCTCACCGCTGTTTCGCTCCATGATCGGCTTCGACCGACTGGCCAGCACGATGGAGACCGCCTATCGCGCGGAACCCGGTGGTTATCCGCCCTATAACGTCGAAGTCCAGGACGAGAATCGGTACTGCATCACCTTGGCGGTGGCCGGCTTCTCGGAACAGGAACTGGAGCTAGAAGCCAAGGAAAACCTGCTGACCGTAGCGGGCCAGCGCCAAGCCACCGAGGCGGAGGGTAACTTCCTCTATCGCGGCATCGCCAATCGTAGCTTCGAGCGCAAGTTTCAGCTTGCCGACTACGTGAAAGTGATCGACGCGCGCCTGGAAAACGGCTTGTTGCACATCAATCTGGTGCGCGAAGTGCCGGAGGCGATGAAGCCACGCCGGATTGAGGTCCGGGGCGCCGACGCGGACCGCGCCATTGCGCACAGCACGACTGAAACGGCGTTCGCAAAAGCGGCGTAAGCGGAAGCTGTCGCACGAGCGTAAAGAAGGCCGGGCGAGTGCCCGGCCTTTTGCGTTGAGGTAAATTGTACCTTTCGGACCCCGCACCTGACACACGAATCAGTCTCTCACGGCAGGTACTCTCCCATGACGAACCGAGAAGAAGATGAAGCCCGTGAACATCGCATTGCGACGGAAGCGGTCGTCGACGCCTACGACGCGGAAGAACAAGCGATGGGGTGGTATTCCTACCTCGACGACACGCTGACGTTCCCCTTCAAGGCACGCTGCATCCAGGAACGTTCGCTGTCACCTCTACGCACCGGCGAGGAAATCGTCGTTGACAGCCTGGCACAGGCGGACGACTGTTTGCACGAGATGTTCGTGCTAACGACCTGGCAAGGGCGTTCGCTGGGGCTTCCCTTGGCGCAACTCGACGCGATAGAGGCCGACGAGGGCACCTTAGAAGCGGTCGAAGACTGGCATTACTGGGTGGAACGCGGGTATTCGTTTGGTTGAATCAACGCCGTGATGCACCCGTCAACCGCAACACTAGCAGGCAAGCGACCATGACCACAGCAGGGGAGGGTGGATCCGAGCGAGTGCCGGCAGCACTCCAAGAGCGCTAATGACGCCATCGTCGCGCTCACCGATGCCTGCTGTCAGGCACATTTGACCGAGGAATATCGGGATCTCTGCCGACGCCTGACGGCCAAGCTGTGCCGCAAGCGGCCTTCACCGCTGGTCACGGGTCAGGCCAAGACCTGGGCTTGCGGCATCGTATATGCGCTAGGACGGGTCAATTTCCTGTTCGATCCCAGTCAAACCCCCTCCCTGCGCGCGGATGCGCTGTGCGCCCACTTCGGCCTCAGCACAAGCACCGGCTCGGCGAAATCGAAGGCGATCCTCGATCTGTTGAAATCGGGGCAAATGGATCCGCATTGGACCCTTCCGAGCCGGCTGGCGAACAACCCCATGGCTTGGATGATTCAGGTCAACGGTTTTCTCATCGATGCCCGGCACGCCCCCCGTGAAATTCAGGAAGAAGCGTTTCGGCGTGGGCTGATCCCGTTTCTGCCCTGAACATGGCGTCCGGGTACAAAACGACCATGCCCGACCTCGATGAGAATTGGCGTCCGTTGGCGCAGATTGAACCGACCATCAATGCCATCACGATGATTCTCCCAAGCGAAAGTTGGAGGCTTGACGATGCCATGGGTCGACCGTCGCAGCGGCTACCAGTATCCAGGAGTCCTCTTTTCGGAGGATGGCACCGTCGCCAAGGTGGCGGGAATCGCATATCGCGAGCGGCCTTTTTCCCTCATTGCCCGCCGCCGCTTTCGCCTTTGGCTGACCGTCGTCCTGCTCGGAACTTTCCCCGGCATCCCACTGCTAGCCGCGTGGGGCCTCAATGACCGCCTATTCTGGGTCGTCATCCCGGTCCTCGTGCTAGCGTATTGGCTGCATCGGCGCATTCATGCCTGTCCGCGCTGCGTTGGCCAATCGCGGGTGCTGACGATCCCACACATGGGAGCGCCGGTGCTCTATCTGTGCCAGCGCTGCCGCACCTTCTTCGAGCACGGGGAGATCGACGGCGGGTGGCCTTGGAAATGAACCTCACGGGCAGCACTCCCGCAACCCGCTCACCGCAGGTGCTTCTTATAGGTTGGTATCACCGCGTTGCGCGCTTTGGAGAAGTTTGCGAACTCCATGGTCACGGTGGCCAGTTCGACACCCGAGAAATCCGCGTTCGTCACATCGGCACGCTGCAAGATTGCCCCGCCTAGGATAGCATTGGTGAAATCGACATCGGTCAGGTTGGCATGGCGGAAATTGGTGTCCTGAGCAGAGACGTTGCGGAGTTTGGCGCCACGCAGGTCGGCGCCTTCCAGATTGGCCAGATTGATCACCGTGAATCCATCCGGAAAGGAACTGGTGAGATCGGCATGGTGTAGGCTCGCCCGGACCAGATTGGCATCGTTCAGGTGGCAGTCGCGCAGATCGGCGCAACAGAGTTCCGCCTCGCGCAGATTGGCCTTGATGAAGAGCGCCTTCAGCGCGATCACATGCGAGAGGTCGCTGCCGTGGAAATCGGTGTCGCACAGGTCAGCATGGGTCAAGTTGGCACTCCGCAGGTTGGCGAAACGACTCTCCACTCGGCGCAGATCCGCGCAAACAAGCTGTGCGTGAGACAGGTTCGCACCGTTCAGCATCGCGGCCCGTGAAGCGTGCTCGGCACCCAGGCGGGCGCGAGTCAGATTTGCGGAACTCAGATCGGCATCTTTCAGATTGGCACCGATGAGAGTGGCGTCGACCAGGCGTGCGCCGCAGAGGAGCGCCCCGATCAGATCGCTGGAAGAAAGATTCGCCCCAGTGAGATCGGCTTCACGCAGATCCGCGCCGTTCAATTGCATATCGCGCAGGTCAGCGCCGACGAGCGAGTCACTTTCGACGATCTCCAGGATTTGCCCCGTCTCGTGATGTTTGATTTCGACCATTCCCGAATCTCCGTTGGTTGTTGATGGGGACGATGCGGATGCTGGAGTTCAAGGCGGGAGGTTTCCGGAAGCGCGACTCCCGCTCGTCGACTTCAGCTCTGTTAAACCGCGTCTAGCATGGTCTGTGCGCGTTCTCCTAGACTCCTAGATTCGCGGTGGTTCTCAAAAATCAATTTTGATCAATCGGTTGCGCACAGATTTAGACTGTAAGCGCGACGGCATGCGCACCGAAGGTGCTGATTATGCGAATCAATTTGCACCGATGCCTGCGTCAACTGCCGGATTTAGATGTCTGTGGTGATTCGCCCCTCTCCTGAACCAACAGCGACAAAACCCGGTTGAAATTGAATGCGATTCATCGACAATCGACATGGCACGGACGATGTCCTTATCTGATTTTGAGGTACGTTAGTGTCCATTTGTGCCGATTGACCCGACAATCAACGCCCCGTCTTGCCTGCCGGTGATCCGCTCAACGCCTCGTGAAAAATGCCTGACGCGCTTCACCTATCCCAATAGAAAGATGTGACGGCGGTCTCTCATGACTGACGGCTCTCTGCATAGACTGGAACATGCCACGTTCATGTCACGGCCAACCGCGTCAGTCACAAAGGCGTCCACCGATGTCAGCCACCCCGTTACCATTTGAGTCCGCACTCAACGAAACCGCATCGATGCCCGTGTCACCCCTGCGCGCGATCCTGACGCTGACTGTTCCTGCCGCTGACCTCGGATTGCATCCGCCCGTACTAAACGCCGTTATCCGGTGGCGACTGGTGTTGTTGCGGGGCATCGTCTGGAGTCTGGTGGGACTCATTTATGCTCCCCTGTTCGCCGGGCTCATGGAACTCTTGATCCGAGTAGGCGGCGGCGTCTTCGCTAACGTGATGGCCGCCGGTATTGCGGGACTGGCGTGTGCGGTCCTCTACGGATCACGGGCACTCGCCCTGATCAGTACCGGATTGGGGGTGAGCGTCGGGGTCGTTTTACTGATCGTGCTACCCGACCAGGTGAGCGTTGGCGCGGTCGTGTGCATGGCTGCCGCGTTGGCGGGGGTCGTGGGCCTAACCGTTCCATTCCCGGAACGCGATTCCTGTCAGGTGCCGGGCAAGGCCGTGGCCGGACTGATGGCCGGTGCGGTGGGCGGAGTGGGACTGATCAGTACCGAGTTGCTGCTGGCGACACCCCTGTCTCGGGTGGCGGCGCTCGCGTTCCTGGTGAGCGTCAGTGGGGTGCTCTATGTGGCGACGGTACGGGGATGGGTGGACGGGATCTGCCGGAGACGCCAGGCATCTCCCGCCCGCGCGCTGCTGGCGACCGCGATCATGGCACTCCTCGCGGCGGTGGCTGCCGGCAGCGTCTGGATGATCAATGGCCCCCTGCTGACCCTGGGGGATCCATTGTGGCAAGCCGCCAGTTTGGCGATGTATCACACCATGCCACAGACCATTCTGGGCGGATTGATCGGGGGCGGTCTTGCGGGCATGCTGCTCGAAATCTTCCGGTTTTCCTGGGTCAATGATCTCCGATGAGGTTGTGAAACAACCACTCCACTGAGAATTCCGATCTCTTCAATAGGCTGGCCGACATGAGCCATTGGTTAAGCGTGTGGAACTTCTGCCGTGACGATTGCGCCGACCGCACGACGTTGACACTCATTGTCAGGGACTCAGCCGGTCAGGCGGTGGGCGGCTCTGGATCCAGCCCGAACGGCGGCGAGGCGGTCTGGGTACTCGTCGACCACCCACTCCATTCACTTGACCAAGC
>NZ_CAIPNF010000037.1 GCF_903866365.1 uncultured Thiocystis sp. | reverse complement strand
CTGCTATTTCCAAATATAATTTTGCCCTGAAAATAATATTGGCAAATCATAAGCTTATGTCAAGCTAACAAAGTAGAACTAGAGAGCCAAAAAAAAACGCCAGGATGTCTGACGGACTCGCCCTGATCCACGCCAGCGCGACCGGGGGCGGCCTTGGGCGCGTGCTGGATCTGATCTCGGCACCGGAGTCGCACGGCAATGACAACGCCTGGTACGGTCACGCCGATCAGCAGCAGGTCGATCTGTCGGCGCTGACGGTCGATGAGGTCAAGGCGTTTCAGCAACAGTTGCTGGCCGACGGCAACGGCGGCTCGGCCATCGGACGCTATCAGATCGTTCCCGAGACCTTCGCGACACTGACCGAGCGTCTGCAACTGAGCGGCAACGAACGCTTTACCCCCGCGCTTCAGGATCGCCTGGCGTTGGCCCTGGTCAGCGAGGCGGGTGTCAACGGCTGGATCGCCGGTCGCGTCGACGACCACGCCTTCGCGTTCAATCTCGCGAAAATCTGGGCCGGGTTGCCGAAGGATTCCTCGAATGTCAGTTATTACGCGGGCGATGGCCGGAACGCGGCGCACCTCGACCACGGCGTGGTCATCGGAACCCTGGCCGGCATTCGCGCCGGCGAGGCGACGGACGCGCCCCCGAGCGGAGAACTGCCTCGCCGCCGCCGCCTCGACGGGACGCCTAACACCCAGTCTCCCAGTGGCCCTCGCTGACGAAGGTCTGGGTCTTGTCGTCGCCGTCCCAGTCGGCACCCACAAGCCAGTACTGCCTGTCCAGGGTGTGACGTGGATCTGCGACCCAAATCAGGGCTGGCGAGGGCCAGGGATCAGGTGCTGCGTCATCTTCAGTTCGATGACGCGGCGGTTGACACCCTCATCGGCTATGCCGACGGCGATCCCAGACGGTGCCTGAATCTGCTGGAACAGTGCAGCACCGCCGCCGGGGCGGCTGGAGTGGATCGGATTGACGCCGACTTCATCCAGAACGCCCTGACCCTCAACGCCCGGCGATTCGATCAGGGCGGCGATTATTTTTATGACCAGATTTCCGCGCTTCACAAGTCAGTCAGGGGCTCAAATCCGGATGCCGCGCTCTACTGGCTGACCCGGATGCTGGACGGCGGGGCGGATCCCCACTACCTGTCAAGACGGATCGTGCGCATGGCCTGGGAAGACATCGGCCTGGCCGACCCAAGAGCCATGCAGATCGCCAATGAGGCGGCGCTGACCTATGAGCGGCTGGGCTCGCCAGAGGGCGAGTTAGCCCTTGGACAAGCCGTCATTTACCTGGCGATCACGGCCAAAAGCAACGCCGGTTACAAGGCTTACAATGCCGCGCGCGCCTTCGTGAAACAGGACAAGAGCCGTGAGGTGCCCGTGCATCTGCGCAATGCCCCGACACGGCTGATGAAGAAATTGGGTCACAGACAGACCTATCGTTATCCGCATGACGAACTCCATGGCTATGCCGCCGGCGAAACCTATCTTCCCGACGGCATGCCTGAACCGCACTGGTATCAACCGGTGCCAAGAGGCATGGAGATCAAGATCGCGGAGAAAATGGCGTGTCTCAAACGGCTGGATGAGGAAGCGAAAAACAAGACGTAGCGGACGGTTCAAGTCTGCCGGTTTGAGCATGAACCGTCGTTTGCCGGGCCTGATGAGGTCTCCCGGCTGGCGAGGCGCTCCAGTTCAGCCAAAACCTGTCGCCCTCGCATCGCGCCTGGAGCGACCGACCGGTGCCATTGTGATCATGCTCACGCGGACCGATTTTCCTGAACTCGCGTGCGTTGCGCTTCGCGACACGTCGATGCATCTCCTCATCTTCCACCGGAGAGACCCATGAAAGCCAGAGCCGCCGTTGCCTGGGAGCCCGCCAAGCCCCTCTCCATCGAAGAAATCGATGTCGAAGGCCCGAAGACGGGCGAAGTGCTGCTCAAGGTGGTGGCCTCCGGGGTCTGCCATACCGATGCCTTCACGCTCTCCGGACAGGATCCGGAAGGCGCCTTTCCCTGCGTGCTCGGTCACGAGGGCGGTTGCGAGGTCGTGGAGTGCGGACCAGGCGTCAGGAATCTGAAACCCGGCGACCACGTCATCCCGCTCTACATCCCGGAGTGCGGCGAGTGTGCCTATTGCCACTCCACCAAGACCAATCTCTGCCAGTCCATCGCCGCCACGGTCTGGACGGGCTACCTGCCGGACGGCACGCGCCGCTTCTCCCAGAACGGTCAGCCGATCTTCCATTACATGGGCTGCTCGACCTTCTCCGAATACACCGTCGTGCCCGAGATCGCGCTGGCGAGGATCAACCCGGCGGCACCGCTGGACAAGGTCTGCCTGCTCGGCTGTGGTATCACCACCGGCATCGGCGCGGTGCTGAACACCGCCAAGGTTGAGCCAGGCTCAACGGTGGCGGTCTTCGGTCTCGGCGGGATCGGTCTGTCGGTCGTGCAGGGCGCGGTGATGGCGAAGGCGTCGCGCATCATCGTTATCGACCTGAATCCGGCCAAGTTCGAAATGGCCCGTCAGCTCGGTGCCACCGATTGCGTCAACCCGAGGGAGCTGACCGGCAGCATGACCGATGCCATCGTCGAGATGACCAACGGCGGCGTCGATTATTCCTTCGAGTGCATCGGCAACGTGGACGTGATGCGCGAGGCCCTGGAATGCTGTCACCTGGGCTGGGGCGTTGCGACCATCATCGGCGTGGCCGGCGCCGGGCAGGAGATCCGCGCCCGCCCCTTCCAACTGGTGACCGGCCGCACCTGGAAGGGCACCGCCTTCGGTGGCGTCAAGGGCCGCAGCCAACTGCCGGGGTATGTCGAGCGCTACCTGGCCGGCGAAATCGAGGTGGACCGGATGGTGACCCACACCCTGCCGCTGGAGGACATCAACCGCGCCTTCGACCTGATGCACAGCGGCGAGAGCATCCGTTCCGTGATCGTGTTTTGAGGAGATGACCATGGAACGCATCGAACGTATCCGCGCATTCGGCGGCTGGCTGGAGCGCTACCGCCACGACTCCGAGACCTGCCGCTGCCCGATGACCTTCTCGGTCTATCTGCCGCCACAGGCCGAATCCGCTCCGGTGCCCGCCGTCTATTTTCTCTCCGGGCTGACCTGTACCGACGACAACGTGCGGGTCAAGGCCGGCGCCCAGCGTTACGCCGCCGAGCTGGGGCTGGCACTGGTCATGCCGGATACCAGCCCGCGCGGCGAGACGGTGCCCGACGCACCGGACCGGTATGATCTGGGTCAGGGCGCCGGCTTCTACGTCAACGCCAGCCGCCCGCCCTGGGCTGAGCACTATCGCATGTTCAATTATGTGAACCTGGAACTGCCGGCCCTGGTGGAGCGGTCGCTGCCGCTCATGCCGGGACGGCGGTCCATCACCGGGCATTCCATGGGCGGCCACGGCGCCCTGATCAGCGCGCTGAGAAATCCGGGGCTTTATCGTTCAGTATCGGCCTTCGCGCCGATCTGCCACCCGGTGGCCTGCGGCTGGGGCCAAGGCTGCCTGGGTGCCTATCTGGGCGATGACCCGGCGGCCTGGAAGGAGTGGGACGCGACCGAGTTGATCCGCGCGGGGGCCACACCGGTCCCGTTACTGATCGACCAGGGCACCGATGACGAGTTTCTCGCCGAGGGTCAGCTCAGACCCGAGGCGCTGTCGCAGATCTGCGCCGAACGCGACGTTCCACTGACACTACGGATGCAGCCCGGCTACGACCACAGCTACCACTTCATCGCCACCTTCATCGGCGAGCATTTGGCTTACCATGCGCACGCCTTGGCGGAAAGACCCTGAGCTGAATCAGCTCCAGCCCGGTCGTCAGATTACGCTGCCCTGTTCGGCGTCTTGACGTCGGCGTCACACCACCATCCATCCATCCACCGGAGATGACCATGTCCGAATTGCCTGTTGCCGTGATCACCGGGGCCAACCGTGGCCTGGGTTTTGAAACCAGTCGTCAACTCGCCGCCCGGGGCTATCGGGTGCTCCTCACCGCCCGGCGTGAGTCTGAGGGCCGCATCGCTGCAGAACGGCTGGCGGTCTTGGGACTGCCGGTCTCGTTTCATCCGCTGGATGTCACCAACGCCGCATCGATTAACGCCCTGGCGGAAACATTGCGTGGCATTAGCCGGCTCGACGTGCTCATCAACAACGCCGGGATGTTCGCCGACCCCGCTCCGGGCACCCCGGAGGCCAGCGTCTTCCGGGCCGAGATCGCGCCGATCCGGGAGTCGTTCGAGACCCATACCCTGGGACCGCTGCGGCTCTGTCAGTCCCTGATTCCGTTGATGGCGGGGCGCGGGCGGGTGGTCAACGTCTCGTCGGGTATGGGTCAGCTCGACGAGATGAACGGGTGCTGTCCCGGCTATCGGCTGTCCAAGGTCGCACTCAACGCCCTGACCCGGATCCTCGCCGATGAGCTGATCGGCACCGCTATTAAGGTCAACTCGGTCTGTCCCGGTTGGGTGCGGACGGATATGGGCGGCGCCAACGCCGAGCTGACGGTGGAAGAAGGCGCGCGGGGGATCGTCTGGGCCGCGACCCTGCCGGACGATGGACCGAGCGGCGGGTTCTTTCGAGATGGCAAGCCGATTGCTTGGTAGAGCCATGAACATCCTGCTCTACCAGGGTCTCGATACCTCATCCATCCCGGGCTACGACAAATTGATCGGCTATCTCGCCGCCGATGATTTCCGCTCTGCCGAGGTCAAGAAGATCGGCGAGAATCTCTACCGGGCACGGCTCGATCGCAGCAATCGCCTCCTCTTCTCGCTCTATCGCCACGGCGCGGAACCCTATGCGCTGCTGCTGGAGTGCATCCATCAGCATGCCTACGAAAAGTCACGCTTCCTCGCGCGCGGGGCCGTGATCGAGGAGGACAGGATCCCGGAGGTGACGGCGGCGGTCGCGGACGAGGCCCCGCCACTGCCGTACCTGAACCCCCAGGCGCACCGCTTCCATCTGCTCGACAAGATCCTGTCGTTCGACGACGACCAGGAAGCGATCTATCGTCAGCCGCCCCCCTTGATCGTCATCGGCTCGGCCGGCAGCGGCAAGACCGCGCTGACCCTGGAGAAGATGAAGGAGGCCGCAGGCGACATCCTCTATGTCACCCGCTCGCCCTATCTGGTCCAGAACGCCCGCGAACTCTATTACAGCCACGGCTACGACAACCCGGAACAGAATCTCGATTTTCTCTCCTTCCGCGAGTATCTGGAGAGCATCCAGGTGCCGGCGGGCCGCGAGATCACGCCCGCCGCCTTCCATGCCTGGGCCGGACGCCAGCAGCGCCACCGCGAACTGCAAGACACCCACCGGCTGTTCGAGGAATTCCAGGGCGCCATCACCGGTGCCGACGAACAGTGCGCCTATCTGAGTCGCACCGACTATCTGGCGCTCGGGGTCCGCCAGTCCATCTACGGTCCCGCACTGCGCGAAGCGGTCTACGACCAGTTCGAGCGCTACCGGTCGTTTCTCGACGAACAGGGCTGGTTTGATGCCAATCTCGTCAGTCACGCCTGGCTGGACAAGGTCACGCCCCGCTACGATTTTGTCGTGGTGGATGAAATTCAGGATCTGACCAACGTCCAGTTGCTGCTGATCCTGCGTGCCCTGCGCGACCCGCGCGCCTTCCTGCTCTGCGGCGATTCCAACCACAGGACTTACGCATTGACAAACGCCGCATTTTATGATCTAAAAAATACGTGTAACTCGATCTTCGAGTTTTTAAGGTTTGACTTTATCGATCGATCTGCGCTACGCGCCGCAGGCGCAGACCTCCGCCGCACGATAGCGCAACGCGGGTGTGGGTTCTTGTCGGCCCAGG
>NZ_CAIPNF010000036.1 GCF_903866365.1 uncultured Thiocystis sp. | reverse complement strand
CCGTCGCGCAAGCGTGCCGCCGCCTCCTGGCGCGACTGGCGGCCTTAACGAAGAAGTTTTCAGTTTTCAGCAACTGCCAACTGCCAACTGACACCTGACACCTGACACCTATCAACTGAGAACTGAAAAATGATCGGCCAACTCCGTGGTGTGATCCTCTCCAAGCACCCCCCACAATTGCTGCTGGAGGTGGGCGGGGTTGGCTATGAGGTCGACGCCCCCATGACCACCTTCTACGACCTGCCGGCGGTGGGCGAGACGGTGACGCTCATCACCCATTTTGTGGTGCGCGAGGATGCGCAGATCCTCTACGGCTTTCTCCATGAACGCGACCGCGCGCTCTTTCGCTCCCTGCTCAAGGTCACCGGGGTGGGCGCGCGTATGGCGCTGGCGATCCTCTCCGGGATGGATGCCGCGCGCTTCGCTCAATGCGTCGAGCAGGATGACAGCGATGCCCTGATGCGCATTCCCGGCATCGGCAAGAAGACCGCCCAGCGTCTGGTGATCGAGATGCGCGACCGGCTCGACGGTCTGGCCGGCGGTGTCGTCAGGATTCCCGGCAGTTCCGCTCCGACGCCGGGCAACGCGCGGGATCGGACGCTCGCGGATGCGGTGAGCGCGCTGGAGGCGCTCGGCTATCGGCCACCGGACGCCAGCCGCATGGCGCGCGCCGCCGACGATGGTGCCAGAACCTCCGAGGAGATCATCCGCACCGCCCTGCGGTCGATCAATCCGGCCTGAGCGCGCCGGGCGGAGCCTTGGAAAGCGTCTACTCTTTGAGCAGGGCGTTGCGCTGGCGAGAAACCGATGGGATCCGCAAGGATCCATCGAAACCCGGATGGGATGCCGCTGCCTGAGGTGGCGATGAACGTGTTCGTGAAGTGGCTGTATGAGGACCGGACCGCGTCGCTGCGTCGGTCGGGCGAGAGGATGGCGCATTTAGGCTGCGGTTGGCGTCGCCCGCTCCTTGCATTCCTGATGCTCGTGCTGGCCCTGCCTGTCCCGATCGCTCGCGCCGTCCAGGATCCCCCCCCCGAGGTGGTGATCCTCAACTCCTACCACCCCGGCGAAGGCTGGTCCGATAACGAACTGGCCGGTCTGCTGCAAGCCTTCCGGCAGGTCTACCCGGAACGGCCGCCGTCGATCGAATACCTCGATGCCAAGCGTTTCCCCGCTCCCGAGCATCTGCTTTTGCTCAAAGATTTTCTGGTCCGCAAATACCGTGACCGCCCCGTCGATCTGGTGATCGCGCTCGACAATCCCGCGCTGGATCTGTTGCGCGCCTATCCCGATGAACTGTTCGCGGGCGTCCCGGTCGTCTTTGGCGGAATCAACGGCTATCGGCCCGAGCTGCTGGGCGAGCGCGACCGGGTGACCGGCGTGGCGGAGGTCCAGGACATGGCGGGCACGCTGGAACTGGCGCTGCGCCTGCATCCCGGAACCACCGGGGTGCTGGTGATCCACGACTACACCGCCTCGGGTCTTGCGGTGCGCCGTGAAATGGAGTCCGTGCTTTCCGCCTTCCAGGATCGTCTGCGGATCGAATTCTCGGCGGATGTTCCCTTTGCCGATCTGGCGCGGCAACTCGCGGCCCTTCCGCCCGACCGGATCGTGCTACTGCTCACCTATGTCACCGATCGCGCCGGTCAGGTCTTCAGTCGCGAGGAAAGCACTCGCCGGATCAGCGTGGCCAGCCCGGCGCCGGTGTATGCCATGCACGAGATCCGCCTGGGTCACGGCATCGTGGGCGGTCTGCTGCTCGATGGCCGTCAACATGGCGCCCAGGTGGCGGCGCTCGCCCTGCGGGTGCTGGCGGGGGAGGAGCCCAACCAAATTCCCGTGGAGCAAAGCCGGGGGCTTCCCGCCTTCGATGCGGAGCAACTCCAGCGTTTTGGATTGGGCAAGGACGCCCTGCTTCCCGGCAGCGTGGTCATCAACCTCCCGCTTTCCTTTTACAGCCTGAATCGGGGGCTGGTGTGGGGAAGTCTGGCGGCACTGTTGCTCCTGGCGTTCGTGGTGCTGGTGCTGGGGGGCGCGCTGCTCCGCGCCCGCCGCGCCGAGGCGTCCTTGCGCGCGAGCGAGTCGCGCTATCGCAACCTCTTCGAGACCATGGCCCAGGGGGTGGTCTATCAGGCCGCCGACGGCCACATCCTGTCGGCGAACCCGGCGGCACAGCGCATCCTTGGGCTGACCCTGGACCAAATGCAGGGTCGGACCTCGCTCGATCCGCAATGGCGCGCGGTGCGGGAAGACGGTTCGGACTTCCCCGGCGTGGATCACCCCGCCATGGTGGCGCTGCGCACCGGACAGGAGGTCTCCGGCGTCCTCATGGGGGTCTTCAATTCAGAGCGCAAGGACTACCGCTGGATAAGGCTCCACGCGACGCCTCAATTCCAGCCGGGCGACGCGCGACCCTATCAGGTCTATGCCACCTTCGATGATGTGACGGAACAGAAGACCGCCGTCGACGCGCTGCGCGAGAGCGAGGAGCGGCTGCGGCTGGCGACCCGCGCGACCAACGATGTCATCTGGGACTGGGATATCCCTCGGGACGAGCAACGCTGGAGCGAGGCGGGGACGCAGGTGTTCGGCTGGACCGAGCCGGTCGCGCATCCCGTTAGCGCCGACTGGTGGCTGGAGCGCGTCCATCCGGATGACTTGCAACGCATCGCCGCGGGGTTTTATGCCGTGGTCGAGAATGCGGACTGCGATCACTGGCAGGACGAATACCGCTTGCGGCGCCAGGATGGCGACTACGCCCCGGTCCTCGATCGCAGCTATATCCTGCGCGATGCCCAGGGGCAGCCGGTGCGGATGATCGGCGCGATGCTGGATCTGACCGAGCGGAAGCGAGCCGAGGAACGGCTGGCGCGGCTGGCGCGTCTCTATCAAACCCTGAGCGATACCAATCAGGCGATCGTCCACATCGCCGACGAGGGCGAACTGTTCGAGCGGATCTGCGCCCTGGTTCAGCAATTGGCCGGCTTTCGGCTGGTCTGGATCGGGCTGCACGATCCCGCTCGAAATCGACTGCTCCCGCGAGCGGCCAAGGGCCAGGACGCGGAGATTCTGCTGCGGTTCGAACTCTCGCTCGATCCCGACGCCCCGGAAGGACAGACGCTCGCGGCGGACTGTTTCCGCGACGGCACGGTGATTCTGTGCAACGACTGTCACGCCTTCGGCGAACATGAACGTGGGCGCCGCCTGCCCTTCAAGGAGGGCTTGTCGGCCATCGTCTGCTTGCCCCTGTGCCGGCACGACCGGACCGTTGGGGTGCTGGAGATCGGTTCGACCGAGACCGGCTATTTCGATGACGAAATCATGGGCCTGCTCCACGAGATGGCGTCGGATATTTCCTATGCGCTCGACAATCTGGATCGGGCGCGGACCTTGCGGGAAACCCTGGAGCGGATCGCCACGCAACGCAGCTTCTACGAGAGCATTCTGGAGAAGGTTCAGGATGGCATCTTCGTCACGGATGAGGGGCACCGCATCCGTTACGCGAATGCGGGCATCGCCAGAATCTCCGGTCTTGCGGTCGAGGAAATCCGCGGCCGGTGCGTGCTGGAGGAGTTTCCGGAGGAGACCCTGCACGAGTTTCGCCCGCTCTATCGGCAGGCGCTGGCGTCCTGCCAGCCGCTCCCCTACGAGATTCGGGTGATGACGCCCGCGGGTCGGGATGGCTGGCAGGCCGGCTGGCTGATCCCGACGAGCGAGCGGGACACCTTCGCCGGGATGATCTGCACGGCGCGCGATATCACCGAGACGCACGCCGCCCAACTCGCGCTGGAGCAATACAAAATCGGGCTCGAAAAAACGGTGGAGCGGCGCACCGCCGAGCTACGGGATTCGGAGGAATTCCTGCGTCTGATCCTGGAAACCAGCGCGGGCGGACTTTATGGACTGGACTTGGAAGGGCGGATCACCTTCGTCAACCCCGCCACTTGTGATCTGCTGGGTTATCCCGCCGACCGACTCCTGGGTCGCAATAGCCACGCCCTGTTCCACAACCGGCGACCCGACGGCAGCCCCTATCCGCCGGAGAATTGCCCCGTCTGCGCGACCCTGCGCGAGGGCCGCTCGGCCACGGTGGACGACGAAGTGTTCTGGAACGCCAACGACCGACCGATTCCGGTGATCTATTCCATCCGACCGATGCGGCGGGATGGCGGCATCGTCGGCGCGGTGGTGAGCTTTCTGGATATCGCCGAGCGCAAACGCCTGGAAGAGAAGTTGCGACGGCTGGCCGAGGCGGTCGCGGGGATCGCCGGCGTCCGTGACCTGGCCAGTCTCGCGGCCCTCGTTTGCGCCGCCGCGCGCCAGTTGACCGGGGCCGATGGGGCGACCCTGGCGCTGCGCGACGGGGAGGAATGCCACTATCTCGACGAGGACGCCATCGCTCCGCTCTGGAAGGGCCCGCTGGCCGACTGCGTCTCGGGCTGGACGATCCGGCAGGCAGAGCCGCTCGTCATGGAAGATTGCCGGAGCGATGGGGCGGCCCAGGCGGGCGGGCGGTCGGGCGCACCGACGAAGATCGCTCCTGGCGGCTTCGTCAGGGGGCTCAGTCTGGTGCCCGTCGGCCGTCACGACCCGTTGGGCGCCCTGGGCTGTTACTGGGCGCGGCCCTATCGGATCAGCGCGGAGGAACTCGGGCTGCAACAGGCGCTGGCCGATGCCACGGCGGTTGGGCTGGACAACCTGGGCCTCTACCGGCGACTGGAGGATGCGCGCGCGCTGGCCGAGCGTCTGACCCAGATCAAGAGCGTCTTCCTGGCCAACATGAGCCACGAGATTCGCACCCCGATGAATGCCATCGTCGGGCTGGCCTATCTGCTGCAACGCGAGATCCGGGATCCCGAACAACGCAACAAGCTCGGCAAGCTGATGACCGCGGCGGATCATCTGCTCGCGATCATCAACGACATCCTGGATTTCTCCAAGATCGAGGCCGGCAAACTGTCTCTGGAGCGGATCGATTTCGAACTGGACGAGGTGCTGGACCGGGTCTGCGCCCTGGTCGGCGAGCAGGCGCGGGCCAAGGGGCTGGAACTGGTCCTGGATCTCGACGAACGACTCTCCGGCGCGCCCGTCCTGCACGGCGACCCGACCCGTCTGACCCAAATGCTGCTCAACTATCTGGGCAACGCGGTGAAGTTCACCGAGCGCGGCGCGGTGACGCTGCGCGGTTGGGTCGAGGCGGAGGAGGGCGACGACTGGCGGTTGCGGTTCGAGGTCCGGGATAGCGGGATCGGCATCGCCGAGGAGGATCGGTCGCGGTTGTTCGAGGCGTTCGGTCAGGCCGACAATTCGACCACCCGCCGTTACGGCGGAACCGGGCTCGGGCTCGCCATCAACCGGCGCCTGGCTCGGATGATGGGGGGGGACGTGGGCGTCGAGAGCCAACCCGGCGCGGGCAGTACCTTCTGGTTCACTGCCCGTTTCGGCAAGGCGCATCCGTCCAGGCAACGGCCCGATGTCATGCGCCTGCGCGGGAGGTCCGTGCTGCTGGTCGAACATCAACCCGAGACGCGCGCGGCACTGCGCGAGATGCTGATCCATCTCGGTCTGCGGGTGACGGCGGTCGAGGACGGTCTGGCCGCGCTGGCGACGGTCGCCGAGGCCGACGCGGCGCAGGATCCGTTCGCGCTGGCGCTGCTGGATGGGGACATACCGGATCCGGATGGACTGGAGACCGCGCGCCGTCTGCGCGATCTGCCGCTGATCCAGCCGCCGGCCCTGCTGCTGGTCGACCGGCAGGCCGACGATGCCGCGCGGTGCGCGGCGGCGCGGGCCGCCGGGGTGCGCGTCTGTCTGGCGAAACCCGTGACCCCCTCGGCCCTGAACGACGCACTGATGCGGGCGCTGGACGCCTTCAATGCCGGACCGCGCGGGTCGCGCGTCGCGGCGGACACGGGTGCGTCGACGCAGCCGTCCGCGGTCGAGCGCGCGCTGGCCGCCGCTCACCGGGGGGCGCGGCTGCTGCTGGCCGAGGACAACCGGATCAACCAGGAGGTGGCCCTGGAACTGCTGCGCGCGGTCGGACTCCAGGTCGATCTGGCGGATGACGGCGCGCGGGCGGTCGAGATGGCGCGCGCCCGGGACTATAACCTGATCCTGATGGACGTGCAGATGCCGGCGATGGACGGGCTGGAGGCCACGCGCGCCATCCGCCAACTGCCGGGCCGGAGCGAGACCCCGATTCTCGCCATGACCGCCAACGCCTTCGCCGAGGATCGCGAGCAATGTCTGGCGGCGGGCATGAACGACCATGTCGGAAAACCGGTGGAACCGGACGCGCTGTTCGCCGCGCTGCTGAAATGGTTGCCTCCGGCCGGCTCCAGCGCCTCCCCGGTTGCTCCGTCCGAGCCAGCCGCCGGCGCGACGCCCGGCCAGGCGACATCGCCAGCGCTGGCTCTCGCCGATCTGGCCGCCATCCCCGGTCTGGAGACCGCGAGCGGTCTGCGCGGTGTGCGCGGCAAGGTGGAGATTTATCGCCGTCTGCTGGCGACCTTCGCGGACCATCACGGCGGCGACATGGCCGAGCTGCGTGCCGGTCTCGCCAACGGCGACCGCGCAACCGCGCGGCGTCTCGCGCATACCCTCAAGGGCGTCTCCGGCACCCTGGGCGCGACCGGCGTTCAGGCACTGGCCGCGGCGCTGGAGACCGCGCTTCGGGATGGCGCGCCGAGCGCGGATCTGGAGCCGTCGATCGCGGCGCTGGAGACCGCGCTCACCGTCCTGGTGGATGGCATCCGGCGTCATCTCGCGCGGCTCGCGCCGCCCGCCGAGAGTGCGCCCGATGGGGATCGGCTGCGTGCCGTGCTGTCCGAGCTCAGGGAACTGTGCGCCGAAAATAACACGCGCGCGACCCAGGTCGCGCGCGCCCACGCCGATCTGCTGCACCACAGGCTCGGCCCGGCCGCCGCGGAGTTGGAACGGCGGATCGATGACTTCGACTTTGAAACCGCGCTCCAGACACTCGACGCCCTGCTGGCGGCCAGACCGGACTGGCGTGAATCCTGATCGCGGCGGTTACGCGTGTGATGGTTGGAGTCAGGCATCCGACCTCACGCCTCTGTGTAATGCCATCCCTGATTGCGTTACGATGCTGTCAACGCCAACCAGACTGGAGTGGTTGCAAACCATGACCCTGATGATCGTCAACGACGAGGTCGAGCAACTCGCTCACGAACTGGCGCGCCAAACCGGCGAGCCCATCCCTCGGATCATCCTCGAAGCCTTGCGGGAACGTGCCCGTCGCATTCAAACGCCGCGTGCCGAAGTTCAAGCGATCGCCCGGATTCGGCGGGCCAGGCAATCCTGTGCTCGGCTACCGGACCGCAACACGGATTCCGTCGACGCGATCCTGGGCTATGGACCGGACGGAACCTTTGACCTATGGTGATCGACAGCTCGGCGTTGATCGCCATTCTGTTTGACGAGCCCGAGGCCGATGCCTTGACCGCTGCCCTGGCCGCCAATCCGATCCGTTGCATGAGCACCTTTTCCTTGCTGGAAACGTCCGTCGTCCTCTTTCGGCGCAAGGGCGCCGAGGCGGTTCAAGAGTTGGATGACATGCTGGCGGATCTCGGGGTGGAGATCGTTCCCTTCGATGCCAATCAGTCCCGTGTCGCCCGGACGGCGTATGAGCGCTTCGGCAAGGGAGTGCATCGCGCGGGACTCAATCTGGGAGATTGCTGTTCCTATGCCCTGGCAACCGTGCGTGAACAGCCTTTGTTGTACAAAGGAGAGGATTTTCCTCGCACGGACCTGCCGGCACTCGCTTTCACCGATGTGCCTGCGTCGCTTTTGCCGACGGTATCAAACAAAACCGACTGATCATCGTAAAACAAGTAGGCTGATTGCTAAATCGATATCGGCTTGAATCTTCCCGCAGCGGATCGCAGCTTAAGCCTCTCTGATCGGCGCATGGCGCATGGCGGCTTTGAGGACACTCGGTGAATCACGATCTGACGACTGAATTACAGGACCGCGTGCATGCCGCGCTGGCGGCCGGGACGCGGCTGGCGCTGATTGGCCATGGCACCAAATCATTTTTCGGTCGCGTCGGTACGGGAGAACCGCTGGCGCTGTCCGACCATGCCGGCATCCTGAATTATCAACCTCAAGAGCTGGTCATCACGGCGCGCGGCGGGACGCCGCTCGTCGAGATCGAAGCCGCGCTGGCCGAGCACGGACAGGCGTTGCCCTTCGAGCCGCCACACTTCGCGACCGACGGACGCGACGCCACCCTGGGCGGCACCGTCGCCTGCGGTCTGTCCGGCCCGGCGCGGCCCAGCGGGGGCGCGGCGCGGGATCTGGTGCTGGGCGCGCGGGTGTTGACCGGACGCGGCGAGGTGCTGCGTTTCGGTGGCGAGGTGATGAAAAACGTCGCCGGTTACGATGTCTCGCGGCTGATGGTCGGCGCATTGGGGACGCTCGGCATCCTGCTGGATGTGAGCATCAAGGTCATGCCGGTGCCGCCCGCGACGCGGACCTTGGTCCATGACGGCTCGCTGGCGGAGGCTCTGGCCCGGATGACTGCCTGGGCCTTGAAACCGCTGCCGATCACGGCGACCTGCTGCGATGGCGAACGGCTGTGGGTGCGTCTGTCCGGCACCGCTCAGGGCGTCGACGAGGCGGCGGGTCGCCTCGGCGGCGAACAAATGGATGACGCCCTGGCCGACGCCTTCTGGCGCGACCGGGTGCGCGAGCAGGGGCATTCTTTTTTCGCGGGAGAGCGGCCGCTGTGGCGGCTTTCGCTCCCCCCGGCGACGCCAGACCTGGCATTGCCGGGCCGGCAGATGATCGAATGGGGCGGGTCGCAACGCTGGCTGCGCGGCGACGCGGCGGACGGCGCAACCCTCCGCGAGCGCGTCGCGGCGGTCGGCGGACACGCCACCCTGTTTCGGGGCGGGGATCGGACCGGCGAGGTCTTTCACCCGCTGCCGGATGGGCTGATGCGGCTGCATCGTCAACTCAAACAGTCCTTCGATCCGGGGGGCATTCTGAACCCCGGACGGCTGTACGCGGGGCTGTGAGACTCCGCCATGCAAACCGAGATCCTGCCCGAATTCCTGCGCACCCCGGAGGGGCGCGAGGCCGACGCCATCCTGCGGAGCTGCGTTCACTGCGGATTCTGCACCGCGACCTGTCCGACCTATCAATTGCTGGGCGACGAACTGGACGGGCCGCGCGGACGCATTTATCAGATCAAGCTGGTGCTGGAAGGTCAGACGCCAACCCGCGTGACCCAGCGGCATCTCGATCGTTGTCTGACCTGCCGCGCCTGCGAGACCACCTGTCCCTCGGGGGTGCGTTATGCGCGACTGGCGGAGATCGGCCGGCATCTGGTCGAGGAGCGGGTCCAGCGGCCCTTCGCCGAGCGCCTGTTGCGTCAGGCGCTGATTGGCATCGTCCCCTATCCGGCGCGGTTCGGTCCGTTGATGCGGCTCGCGCGTCTGGTCGCGCCGTTGCTGCCGGCGACCCTCAGGGCCAAGATCGCGACGCCGCGCCCGCCGGGCGACTGGCCCGTGCCGGTCGGTCGCCGGCGCATGCTGGCGCTCGCCGGCTGCGTGCAGTCGGTGTCCACGCCGCTGACCAATGCCGCCGCCGCGCGGATTCTGGCGCGTCTCGGGATCGATCTGCGGGTGACGCCCGAGGCGGGCTGCTGCGGCGCGGCGGCCTATCATCTCAGCGCCCGTGAGGCTGGGCTGGCCGCCATGCGCCGGAACATCGACGCCTGGTGGCCCGAGATCGAGTTCGGCTGCGAGGCGATTCTGATCGCCGCCAGCGGTTGCGGCGCCATGGTCAAGGAGTATGGCGAGGCGCTCGCCCATGACCCGGACTATGCCGCGAAGGCGGCGCGGATCGCCGAGTTGGCGCGCGATCCCGCCGAGATTCTGGGCCAGGAGGATCTGTCGGTCCTCGGCGCGCCGGGGCAGGGGCGTCGGGTCGCTTTCCACTCGCCCTGTACCCTGCAACACGGTCAGCAGCTCAAGCAGGTGGTCGAGCCGATTCTGACGCGGCTCGGGTTTACCCTGACCGGCGTTCCGGACGGCCATCTGTGCTGCGGGTCCGCTGGTACCTATTCCATTACCCAGCCGGCGTTGTCCGAACAGTTGCGGCGCAACAAGATCGCCGCGCTGGAGTCCGAGACGCCCGAGGTGATCGCGACCGCCAATATCGGCTGCCAGCTCCATCTGGAGGCGGGAACGCCGACCCCCGTGGTGCATTGGCTGGAGTTACTGGATCGACAGGAGGCGGGAATCGCATGACGGACAGAGTCGGCTTTATCGGCTTGGGGATCATGGGCCGCCCGATGGCTCTGAACCTACAACGGGCAGGCGTCGATCTGGTGGTGCATGCCCGTCGGGTAGAGTCCATGCGGCCACTCTCAGAGGCGGGTGCCGTGACCTGCGCGAGCCCGGCGGAGGTCGCCCGTCAAACGGATGTGATCTTCACGATGGTGTCTGACACTCCGGATGTCGAGGCAGTGATCCTGGGTGCAAACGGTCTTGTCGAGGGTGCGCGAGCGGGTGCGGTGGTGGTGGATATGAGCACCATTTCGCCCTTGGCCTCCCGCGTCATCGCGAAACGGTTGGCTGGGCAGGGTGTCGAGATGCTGGATGCACCGGTCTCGGGAGGCGAAGTGGGTGCGATCAACGGCACCTTGTCCATTATGGTGGGCGGTTCGGTCTCGGCCTTCGCGCGGGTGCTGCCCATGCTGGAGATGATGGGCACGAACATCGTTCGCATCGGCGAGAACGGAGCCGGTCAGGTTTGTAAATGCTGTAATCAGATACTGGTGGGTGCCACGATTGCCGGGGTGGCTGAGGCCCTGTTGCTGGCCAAGTCATCCGGGGTGGATCCCGCAAAGGTACGCGAGGCACTGCTCGGCGGTTTCGCCAGGAGTCGCGTCTTGGAAATCCATGGTCAGCGGATGATCGACGAGGATTTCAGGCCCGGATTCAAGGTGCGACTGCATCAAAAGGATTTGCGCATCGTGACCGAGAACTCTCAAGCACTGGGTCTCGCCCTTCCGTCGACAGCCCTGGTCTCTCAATATCTGAACACGCTGGTTGAGCAGGGGCTTGGCGATCTGGATTCGGCGGCGATCTATCAGGTGCTGCGGGAGATGAATGCCTCCGGGGGAGGTCATCCGCCCGCGTCGGACAGCCAGATTCCCGTATCAATCCGATGATACCGCGTTTCATGGACCCCTGTGGGTGACTGCGAGAGGGGGTTTCACTCTGCCTCGAATCTGCCAGGAACGGCCAAAGACTGGTTGTACCCATGTGTTTTTACATGTCATCCTATCGGCAAGGAATCTTCGAGTTGCCTCGTCCTTTCGACGTCGCGACTTTCGTCTGTTTCAAGCTGGGCTGAACCCGAGAGGATAGATCCCGAGTGATTGCCTCAACACTTGGTGGAGAGACCTCTCAGGTCATCATCGTCGACGACCAGAGCGCGGGACGCAAGATCCTTGAACAGGTGATCCGTAGCATCGGTCTGGAGGTGGAGATTGCCGTCTTCGACGATCCCGTGTCGGCCTTGCAGCGCATCAATGCCCAAACGCCGGACCTGATACTGACCGACTACATGATGCCGGGCATGGACGGTGTCATCTTCACCCAGCATGTCCGCAACATACCTGCCTGTGCGGATGTTCCTCTCGTGGTCGTCACCGTCGTGGAGGATCGGCAAATTCGCTACGAGGCTTTTGACGCTGGGGCCACTGACTTCCTGAACCGCCCGATCGATCAGTACGAGTGCCGGGCGCGCTGCCGCAACCTGCTGATCATGCGCCACCAGCAAAAGCTCATTCAGGATCGCGCGCGCTTGTTGGAAAACCAAGTGGCGCTTGCAACGCAGGAGATACTGGCGCGGGAGCGCGAAACCCTGCTGCGGCTTGCCAAGGCGGGCGAGTATCGGGACGAGGGGACCGGTAACCACGTTCTGCGCATCGCCCGCTACTGCCGCATCATGGCCGAGACCATGGGTCTGCCGCTGGCGCATTGCGAGGACATCGAGCTGGCCGCGCCGATGCACGACATCGGCAAGGTTGGCATACCCGACAGTATCCTGCTCAAGCCCGCCAGGCTGACGGACGCGGAGTTCGCGGTCATCCGTGGGCACCCACGTATCGGTTACGAGATACTCAAGGATAGCCCGTCCCACTTCCTGCAGCTCGGTGCAACCATCGCCCTGTCGCATCACGAGAAGTTCGATGGTACCGGCTATCCACGGGGCCAGCAGGGCGATGATATACCGATCGAGGCACGCATCGTCGCGGTCGCTGACGTCTTCGACGCACTGGTTTCGGAGCGACCCTACAAGCCATCCTGGTCGGTGCGGGAATCGATCGACTATCTGCGCGACCTGTCCGGTACCCATTTCGATCCGCGTTGCGTCGATACCTTTATCCAGCGAATCGACGACATCCGCTATGTTGGTGAGGATCTCCAAGACGCGCAGCGCTCACGTATCTCTTTGATCACAGAAGATATTGAGGTGACGGATACGTTGGCCTCCCAGCGCCGCTGATCATGGATGCTCCGACCTGCCTCACGCGGTGGAAGCAGGCGCTCATCTCACTGATCGAGCGGATGCGTCAGCGTCCTGACAGTGAGCACCAGCAGGCAACGATTCGTCTGATTCTGGGGGGGCTGATATCAATCTATTTATTAACCCTGGACTTTTCCAGCGACCAACCCGTCCGCTCCCTTGCCATTTATTGGGGCGTTGGGATCTTCACGGCAGCCTCGCTGTTGCTCTTCCTGGCGGTCATCGCCGATCCGCGGGAGTCTCCGCTCCGTCGTTGGCTCGGCATCTTAACGGATATGGCCGCAACCTCCGCGTCGATGATTCTCGCTGGGGAAAATGGCACCCCGTTGCTCGCGGTTTATCTCTGGGTCATCGTCGGCAATGGTTTTCGCTATGGCGTCAAATACCTGGTGATTGCCACGGCCGTTGGCGTGGCAGGCTTCGTCTGCGTCATCTTTGTGTCCGATTTCTGGGCGCGGCACGGGAGCATCAGCATCAGTCTGCTGATCGTGCTCCTCGTGATTCCAGGGTACGTCGCTGGCTTGCTCAACAAGCTCAACGACACGATGGAGCGTCTCAAAGAGGCCAATGAGGCCAAGAGTCGCTTTCTCGCCAAGATGAGCCACGAACTGCGCACGCCACTGAACGGCGTCATCGGCATGAGCGACCTGCTGATGGACTCTGGTCTTGACGCGCGCCAGCAGGGACTCGCGAGGACCATACAGAACTCGGCCGGGACACTCCTCGGCATCATTGAAAACATCCTTGATTTCTCGAAGATCGAGGCGGGTCGGATTCTCATCGAGGAGATCGACTTCGATCTCCACCAGTTGACGGCTGACATCGTGCAGATGTTCAAGCCACAGGCGCTGCGTAAAGGTTTGCGCCTGGGTCTGATCATCGATCCGCGGATTCCCTTCCAACTCCGGGGCGATTCGTTGCATTTACGGCAGATCCTCACGAACCTCCTGAGCAACGCAGTGAAGTTCACCGAGCAGGGAAGGGTAGATCTGCGTCTCGGATTGGTGCGTGCCGATCATGGCTGGATCAAAGTACGTTTCGAAATCGAGGATACGGGTATTGGCATCCCCGTCGCGGAGCAAGGGCGCATCTTTGAGAGCTTTCGACAGGCCGACAGTTCCATCACCCGCCGCTTCGGCGGTACCGGGCTTGGTACCGCGATTGCCCGCGAGCTCACGCATCTGCTGGGCGGTCAGATCGGGCTCGAGAGCGAGGTTGGACGCGGCACTCTGTTTTGGGTCGAGTTGTCCTTGTCCGTCTCGCGCACGGCCCCCGTCGACCCAGCGGAGAGTCTCGGCAACGTCCGCGTGCTGGTCGTGGGTAGTCACAACGCTTATGGCAAGTTACGCCGGATACTCGACGACTGGCGGGTTGAATCCCAGAACGTTACCACCTGTGCCCGTGCCTTTGCTGAGCTACTGGGGGAGGCGGCTCAAGGTCGCCGCTTCAGTGGCGTACTTGCGGTGGCTGGCGACCTCGATCTGCGACCCGATCAGTTTGCGGCGGGAATTCGGGGCGAGTCCGTGCTCCAGGAGACGAGTCTCGTACTCCTTGACGCGTCACCATCGCTCGGTTCTGCACCGGCTTTGCGCGACACCGATTTCTCTGCGGTATTGAGTGCGCCTCTGGACAAGACTCTGCTGCTCAATGCCATCCACGTCGCTCGCAGCGCACAGGATGTACCCGATAACGTGGTCTCGTTGGCCGACTATTACAGTCATTTGGTGGCAGCCCCGCATCAGGGGTTGAGTATCCTCATTGCCGAGGACAATGAGACGAACCGCATCGTCCTCCAGGGTATCCTTGAACGCGCGGGTCACCGGGTGACAATCGTGGGCGATGGCGAGGCGGCACTGGATGCGCTGGAATCCCCCGATCAGCACTTCGACCTCATGATACTGGACAAGAACATGCCCGGGCGGAGTGGTCTGGATGTCTTTCGCGCCTATCGCTTTATGGTTCCGCGCAATCCGATACCCGGAATCATACTCAGCGCGGATGCAACCCCAGAAGCCCTGCTTGCCTGTAAGGAAGCAGGGGTTGACGCCTACCTGACCAAGCCGGTGGAGACCCACAGGCTGCTGGCGACGATTGCTCAGCTCAGCAAACGAGCCGAGTGCGCGACCGAGGAGACTGCCCCGGCGAATCAAGAAGCCAACACGACAAGTTTTGATGTCGATAGTCTGGTCGACGTCGCGAAGCTACGTGCTCTGTTGGATCTTGGTGGAGATTCCAGTTTCTTCGAGGATCTAGTCGCCGGCTTTCTTCGCGACAGTCGGCGATCGCTACAAAAGATGGCCGCCGCGCTTCAGGATCGGGATTATCCGATGCTTCGCGAGGCCATCCACGCCCTGCGCGGTAGCGCTTCAGAGCTTGGCGCCACTCATCTTGTCGCACTGTGCGCCACGCTCAGGACCTTAAAGCCCTTTGAACTCGGTACACCCCGAGCGGTTGAAATGCTCGACACAATGCAGCATGCCTATTCAGCAACTGCATCTTTACTCACTGATTTCCAGCACAGAGACCGCGAAACAACCGCCGAGTGAAGGCGCTCGGCTGCCTAAAAGCCCAAGGAAACGCTTAAATTTTCCAAATTAGATCGTTGCGAAGGGCTGCTTGTTTGCGCGCTCTTGCGCCTTAGGCACGCACGATGGCTGCTTCGGTTCAGGCGGCCTCCGCCGCTTGATGATTTTGGCGCGAGACTAACCGCTCCATCATGCGCAGATCGCGCTGGTCGATCTTCAAAACAGCATCGACCCAGATCTCGACTACATGTCGCAGATCCTCGTAAGTCACAGGATTGAGGTCGTCGCGCGCCTTGCGGAGTGCGCGGTAGCCATTGCGGGAGTGGTTTTCGCGCTTGATGTAGTTGTAGACGGCCTCCTCGCCCTCGCCATCCTCGACAAGTATGTCCACCAGCCCCATGTCGAAGAGTTCCTGGGCCGTGTAGATTTTTCCGCTGAGTATCATGCGCTCGGCCTGCTTCGGGTTGAGCTTACGCACCAGCAGGTTGTAGGCGCCCATCCCCGGGAACAGGTTGAACAGGATTTCGGGGAAACCCATGCGGGCGCTCTTTTCGGCGATGATGATCTCGCTGGAGAGCGCAGACTCGAAACCGCCGCCGAGGGCTTCGCCTTGCACTAAAGAGATCGTTGTGACATCCCGGTCGAAGTGAGAGATGTTGGCGTATAGGACATCGATGCAGGTATTCCCATAGCCTAGGAGACCTTCACGGTCTCCGCTGATGGCCAAGCGCCTAAACAGATCCAGATCGCCGCCGAGGTTGAAGACGCCAGGTACCCTTGAAGCGATCACATGATATTTGATGCCGTCATCATCGGCGATCTGTTGCATCCTTGTTCGCCAATCATTGAGTTGTTTTAAGAGTTCTGGTGTAAAGCAAGCGCGCGCCTCTGGATTGAAATAGCACCACACAAGTTCATGCTTACGGTCGAAATAGGTGGTCATCTGGCCATAATTACGACTGATGGGATCAATGCTGGTGACTGCGGCTGATGTGTGCGTCTTCATGATGGCCTCTTTATTTATATTGGGCTCGTTTATCTTGTGCGTCGATACTGTTTTGTCATCATTCTTTGGCGTTCAGATCGCTGTCATTCATGGCGAGTCATGGAAATATATTATAATTCAATTATTTACCAAGAATTTCTGTGTCGGAATCTCGGTGGTCAAGAAGCGTCGTTGGAGAAAGTCTAGTGACTAATGGCCGATAAAATCGTGCGCTATAGCTCATTTTTGGTGAACCCGCGCCGCGCCTTGATGGTTCATCTTGAAACGAGTTCACACATTGATCATCGTTGGGGACAGCAGGGGGGATGGGCAGGGAGCGTATGAGCTGGGTCAGCGGACGAGTCCCGGGGAGCGATAGGGGGAAAGGCGCTGAGGCCGGTGGTTGACGTCGTCTTTCCGAACAGCAAAGACACTGTTCAAGGAGATGTTTTTTCAGTTTCCACTATTCAAAAACATCATTGGCAATGCCGTTGATGACGACCACTTTGGCAAGCCCGGCGGAGCCGCGTGGACAGAGATAATTCTCGATGATGACGCTCTGGCCCTGTTGGCGAGAATCGCTCTGGGTCAACGAGTTCGAATAGTTGCCGGGGTTACTGATTGTGAAACAACCGCAGGATGCCAGTTGTTCCGTGGTCATTCCTAGTGCCAGGGGGCAGGGCGGG
This sequence comes from uncultured Thiocystis sp., assembly GCF_903866365.1. GTDB lineage: Bacteria > Pseudomonadota > Gammaproteobacteria > Chromatiales > Chromatiaceae > Chromatium. The sequence goes on along the minus strand of NZ_CAIPNF010000036.1, from coordinate 33,672 downwards.
GCTTGCGGTTTGCTTTGGCCTGACTGACAACCCGTGAAAGTCATGGTCAAGATCAGCAGTGTCGGCGCCCATCGCGGGGATTGCCGATCAAACGTGGAGGAGGTGGTCAGCGGCTTGGGCCTTGTATGTGTCTCGAAGGTGAACGATAAAGCGGGGGAGTATTGCACTCCCGCGCCTGGATCTTGGTGGTCGACCAGCGCTTTGCCAAGTCGCTCCCTACTTGAATGTGACCTCGCCACGGATGACGCGCATGTAGGTCAAGACCACGCCGTCGCCGACCGCGACCTCCTTGAGCAGCGCGGGATCGCGCACGGAGAACGTTTGCGTCTGTGTGGGACCGCGTACGGTGACCTTGGAATTGACCTTGTCGACCGCCTCGACACGTCCGGATCGGGTCATCGTGTCGATGATCGTGCCGCCAGGCTTGCGGCCTGGATCGCGTTCGGTGACGGTCTCCTTGGTGACGCTCACGGATCCGGCGCTCGGGCCTTTCTGCAGGTCGACCACGACGGCTTCCGTTTGGCTGACGGTCAGTTTATTCCCGATCTTGACCTGATCGAGGCGCGTGACCTGATCCGGGACATGGATGACCTCGAACGGCCCTTCCGGCGTTCGGATGGTGAGCATGCGCCGCTCCAGGTCGACGACCGTCACGGTCCCCGTGAGTTCGCTGGTCACCAGGGAGCCCGTGACCGGGATCATCTCCGTTTCGGCAAAGGCGGCGGGTGCGAGGGTCGCGGATGCACAGAGCATCATGCAGGCAAGGGGCAATCCAGAGGTGCTTCGTTTCATGTTGTAGTTTCCGTTGCAACGGGTTTAAGTGGTCGCGAGGCGTTATCAAGGTACTCTGCGTCGCGGTGGGCTGCAACACGGAAAGATCCCTGACAAATCGGTAAGGATCCGTTAATCCTCCGGCAAGGATTGCCACCCGATACTGTCTGAGAAGTTGACCGGATGCCTGATGACGGTCAATCGTCCCGCGGGAGCTTGACTATGATGACGGTCAACCTCAGTTAAAATTTATCTGGTTCCGTTGACGCCTGAATTGCGTCCTCAACAGACTCTTGTTTCTGGTGGTCGTGCCATTGGCGGCGTGAGGTAGGAGGAACTGCAGACGCAGATGCGCATTCTATTGATCGAAGATGACCGTAAGCTGGCGGACTATTTGCGCAAAGCGCTGGTGGAAGTGGCCTTCGTGGTCGATCATCTCGTGGATGGCCGCGAGGGCCTGCTGGCCGCCGCAAGCATCGACTATGACATTCTCATCGTCGATCGGATGCTGCCGGGCCTGGATGGGCTCGGTATCGTCCGCACTCTGCGCGCCGCGGGCAATCGAACTCCGGTGTTGTTTCTGAGCGCACTCGGCGAGGTGGAAGATCGGGTCGAGGGTCTGCACGCGGGCGGCGACGATTATCTGATCAAACCCTTTGCCTTCTCCGAACTCCACGCCCGCCTTGAGGCGCTCCTGCGTCGTGGGTCCGCCGAGGCACCCGAGACCCGTCTGCGCGTCGCCGATCTGGAGATGGATCTGCTCAAGCGCGAGGTCAGTCGCGCGGGAACGTCGATTCAGCTTCAGCCCCGCGAATTCCGCCTGCTCGAATATCTGATGCGCAACACCGGGCAGGTGGTCACCCGCACCATGTTGCTCGAACAGGTTTGGGATTATCGCTTCGATCCCCAGACCAACGTCATCGATGTCCATATCAGTCGTCTGCGTGGCAAGATCGACAGGGATTTCGACCCCTCGCTGTTGCAGACCGTGCGTGGCGCGGGCTATCTGCTTGGCGTGCCATGAAGTGGGCCGGGCTGGGTTCCGGAGCCTGGGCCGAACTGTGCAGACGCGCCCCTCCACTCCGTAGCTCGACCTTCCGGCTGGCCCTGCTCTATGTCTTCCTGCTTGGGGTCTCGGTGGCGATCCTGCTCGGGTTCATCTACTGGTCGACGGCGGGATATATGGATCGCCAGGCGACGGCCACCATTGACGCCGAGATCCGTGGTCTCGCCGAACAGTACCACCAGCGTGGTTTGAACGGTCTCACCACGCTGATTGCTAAACAGGTGGCGCTCGATCCAGCAGGTTCCAGCGTCTATCTGCTGGTGGACGACAAACTCGAGCGCATCCTGGGTAATCTGGACCGCTGGCCTTCCGAACTTCCGGATGCCGAGGGCTGGATGCGTTTTCGTCTGCGCGAGCGCGGTCCCGACCAAACCGAGGAGCACGAGGCGCGCGCGCAGGTTTTTCTGCTGCGCGGAGGGTTGCGTCTGCTCGTCGGGCGCGATGTCCGGGATCTGGAGGCCACCCGCGCGCTCATCATCAATGCGCTGTCCTGGGGTCTCGCCATCACCGCCGCCATGGCATTGCTGGGGAGTTGGCTGATGAGTGCCAGCCTGGTGCGGCGGCTGGAGGCGATCAATCAGACCAGTCGGGAGATCATGGAGGGCGACCTCTCGCGGCGGATTCGCTTAAACGGCAGCGGGGACGATTTCGATCAGCTGGCGATCAGTCTTAACCGGATGCTGGAGCGTATCGAGACGCTCATGGCAGGAGTCCGGCAAGTCTCGGACAATATCGCCCATGATCTGCGCACGCCACTCACCCGGATGCGCAACAAGCTCGAAATCCTGGGCGTGGAATTGCCGGACGCGGGGGCCGCGCGCACGCTCGCGGAAGAGGCCCTCGCCGATGCCGACGAGATGCTCGCTACCTTCAACGCCCTGCTGCGGATCGCCCGCATCGAATCCGGTAGCCGCCGCGCCGCCTTCGCGCCGCTCGATCTGACCGCGCTGGTGGGTGACGTGGCGGAACTCTACGAGCCAGTTGCCAGCGAGCGGGAACAACGTCTGGAGTACCGGGCGTTCGGAACGGCATGGATCGTTGGCGACCGTGACCTGTTGTTTCAGGCGCTCACGAATCTGGTGGATAACGCCATCAAATATACGCACTCCCGTGGCGACATCATCCTATCGGTTGGCTCCGATTTTCTGCGCGCTCGGGTCGTCGTGGCCGACAATGGCCCGGGCATTCCGAGTCAGCTACGCCAGTTGGTCTTCCGCCGTTTTTTTCGGGGCGACGGGAGCCGTTCGACACTGGGCAACGGACTCGGGCTGAGTCTGGTGCATGCCGTGGCGCAGCTTCATCACGCGACCATCGATCTGTCTGACAATCAACCCGGTCTGCGGGTAACGCTGAGCTTCAGTCTGGGAAAAGCCGCGATGGACGGGCGAATTACCCCGCGTAGATCCTGAGCGGCGCGCTGATCGCGGTCCAGCGTTCCTCGTCGGCAAGCAGGCGTCGCTCCAGGTCGCCCGGTCCGCCTTCCGGGTCATCGATCCACTCGCGCAGAAAGGTGCCGCCGGCGAGCAGGTCGATGGCCAGCCGCTCGGTCTCGTATTCGTAGTGAAAGTCGCGCCAGAGCGGATAATCCGGGTACTCCAGGCGCAGGCACTTGAGCAGCAGCGCAATCAGTCGATAGGGGCGGAATCGCTCGTGTCGATAGCCCGCGTTGTCGGTATGGATCTGGAGCCCCGAGCAAAGCTGACCGGCATGTTTGTGGAAGGTCGGCTCGAACCAGCAGGGGCGGATCAAGGCGCCTTCGGTCCAGGCTGGCCACAGGTTCCGCATCCGCTGGAGAATCCGCTCGAAATCCAAGTCGGGCGCGCCAGCGAGTTCCAGCGCTGTCGTGGTGCCGCGGCCTTCGGAGAGGGTGGTGCCTTCCAGGAGGACGGTACCCGGAAAACAGCGGGCCATGTTCAGGCTGGAGGCGTTGGGGCTGGGATTGATCCAGGACAGTTCCATAACCGGCCAGCCAAAACCGGGGGCCTCGGCGGGGCGATAACCCTCCATCGCGACCAGATGGAGATCGAGCGTGTGACCGCGCGCGGCGACGAACCATTTGGCCAATTCGCCGAACGTCAGGCCATGGCGCATGATCAGCGGGCCCGCGCCAACGAAGCTTTCCCAGCCCGGCTGGAGGATACTGCCCTCGATCGGGCGCCCGGCCGGGTTAGGGCGATCAAGCACCCAAAGACTCTTGCCCGCCGCGGCGCAGGCCGCGATAAGATAGCCCAGCGTCGTCACATAGGTATAGATACGGGTACCGATGTCCTGGAGATCGACTAGGAGTACGTCGAAACTGTCGAGCATGTCCGCGGTCGGATACCGTACATGGCCGTAGAGACTGTAGACGGGAATGCCATGGCGCCGGTCGAACGCATCGGGGGTTTCGACCATGTTGTCCTGTTTGTCGCCGCGCATGCCGTGTTGTGGGCCAAAAGCCGCCACGATTTTCAGTTCGCCCAAGGTCATGAGCGCATCCAGACTGTGCATGCCCGACCCGGTCACCGAGGCGGGATGGCCCAGGAATGCAACGCGCTGGCCCCAAAGGGGTTTACGCAGATCAGGAATTTCCAGCAGGCGGTCAATGCCGAGTTTTATCATAGGGAACGAACCTCAGTCGGGGCGTGCGGCAGGCCAGGCATGATAGTCTGAAATCAGTCGCGAAGCCGCATGCCAGGTCGGGCGTCACCGCGGTTCATATCCAGAGTTATCAGCGATTTCAAGATGCATCAATCATGAATGCCATGCTGGGCGCGGTTTAATTCGATGCGCCGTTCCGATTTTCGCTATGACCTCCCACCCGAGTTGATTGCCCAGCGTCCGCTCGCCGAGCGCGGCGGAGCGCGACTGTTGACCCTGGAGGGGGGGGAGCCATGTGACCGGAGATTCGCCGATCTGCCACGTCTGCTGCGGCCAAACGACCTGCTCGTTTTCAACAATACCCGTGTCATGCGCGCCCGACTGTTCGGGCGCAAGGCGACCGGCGGGCAGGTGGAAATCCTGGTCGAGCGTTTGCTGGAGCCTGACGAGGCGCTGGCTCATGTCCGCGCGAGCAAGTCGCCGCAACCTGGTTCATCGATCACATTGACCGGCGGGGCATGCCTGACGGTTATGCTGCGCGAAGGCGAACTTTTCCGGCTGCGCGCGCGCGACGCAACCTTTGCCGAGATCATGGCCAAGGATGGCCATATTCCCCTGCCGCCCTACATTCAGCGCCCGGACGATGTCGCCGACGAGGCGCGGTATCAAACGCTGTATGCCAGTCGCGAGGGGGCGGTCGCGGCCCCGACCGCGGGGCTGCATTTCGATGCCGCCATGTTGCAAGGATTGGGCGAAATCGGCATCGGCCGGGCAGAAGTCACGCTTCACGTTGGCGCGGGAACCTTTCAGCCGGTTCGAGTGGATGATCTGGACCACCATGAAATGCATGCCGAATGGCTGGAGGTGGATGAGACGCTATGCGAGCGGGTCGAGTTGGCGCGTCAGTTGGGTGGACGGATCGTGGCAGTGGGAACGACGAGCGTTCGAAGTCTGGAAACGGCCGCCGCCAGCGGTCAACTCAAGCCCTACCGGGGCGACAGCAGGCTATTCATTCGTCCTGGCTACCGCTTTCGGGTCGTCGATGCCTTGGTGACGAATTTTCATCTGCCCGAGTCGACCTTATTAATGCTGGTTGCCGCGTTTGCAGGTTATGAGCCGATGATGAGCGCCTATCGTCATGCGGTTGCCGAGCGTTATCGCTTCTTTAGCTATGGGGATGCGATGTTCCTCACACAACGGAATCCCGATTAAGGGCGGCTCGCCAATTTGACAAAGCAGAAATCCTGGCTCATTAAACGGCTTTCAAGCCGGCGCGCAGATCCTGTGACTTCAAAATATTGAAATAGGCTTCTTGACATTTATTAAGAATTGCATAAATTATAAATACGCGCGGTCATTTCTGCCGGCGTACAGTTGAAACATGATTTATCGCAAGTATTGGAGGTATCGCACGTGGAGTACGCTGACCTTAGCGTTGATGAGATCAGACGCCAGCTTGAGGAAGCCGAGACCAAGCAGGCGGAGCTGAATCGAATCCTGGAAGTTCGTCGCCAGGAGGGTAAAGACGATGTTATTCAACAGATCAGGAATATCATCGAAAAGAACGGCTATCGATTCGAAGAAATATTACCGTTGGTGGCGCCGAAGCGCCGACGTGGCATGGGGGCGGCGCGGAAGCTCGTCAGCGATCGTCAGTATACCCGTTATGTCGATCCGGATAATGCCGATAATATTTATGTGCGCGGTGTTTTACCCGGCTGGATGAAGCAGAAGATGCAGGAACAAGGTTACGATCCAGGGTCCAAGGCGGATCGTGTGGCATTCAAGGCAAATTCGCTTCAGGCCATTGAAGGCTAATGTTATTTGCGTGTGCTGAAACGCCGCTTCATCATTAGTTATCTCTACGATACCAGTGAATGTTGCGGTGGTATCCGTCACGTAAAGTTTTCATGTGTAAGGGTTTTCCGTTCGCTCCAGGCTTGCCGACGGGTGAACGGACAATCTCATTTGCTTGAATGCTTGTCGGTCATTACGTTTTCGTCATGTCTCCGGACCGCTTGAACGTTGCGGATCCTTACTAAAGAACAAATATCGATCAGGCAACTAGCTTTTCATCCAGCGAGCGATTACACTGACGGCTTCGCATCATCCGGTCGATGCGTCGTCTCGCGGCTGAATCCTCTCGTTCTCTCAGGCATCACCTCGAACGCCCCCTCTTTTTCGCCTAGACCGGCCCCATGACTAATGAATGGGTTAGGCTGGTTTCAGGAGTTTTCATGTCATTCGATTCACTCGGTCTTCGGGCCGATTTGCTGCGCGCTGTCGCGTCGCAGCGTTATGGCCGCCCCACGCCAATTCAGGCACAAGCTATCCCCGTGATTCTGGCGGGTCATGATTTGCTCGCCGGCGCTCAAACCGGAACCGGAAAGACCGCCGCATTCGTTTTGCCGCTGTTGCAATTGCTCGCCGAAAAAGGACATCCGCAGCGCCAGCCGCGCGCGTTGATCCTGACGCCGACCCGTGAGCTTGCCGCTCAAATTGGCGAACGCGTGCATGCCTACGGAATTCACTTGTCACTGCGTTCAACCGTTATTTTCGGCGGTGTTGGAATGCAGCCGCAAGTCAATCAATTACATCGTGGCGTCGATATCCTGGTGGCGACGCCCGGCCGCTTGCTCGATCATGCCGGTCAGCGCACGCTGGATTTATCCCGCATCGAAATCCTGGTGCTCGATGAAGCCGACCGCATGCTCGATATGGGCTTCATTCATGACGTCAAGCGCATCATCAATCTGCTTCCGGAACGGCGTCAAAACCTGCTCTTTTCCGCGACCTATTCCGACGACATGCGGCGTTTTTCAGAGAATCTGCTCACGCGTCCCAAATTGATCGAAGTCGCGCGCCGCAATACGGCCGCCGAGACCGTGGTGCAGGCCGCGCACCCGGTCGATAAGTCACGCAAACGCGATCTGCTGGCACATCTCTTTCAACGCGAAGGCTGGAACCAGGTGCTCGTGTTTACCCGCACCAAGGCCGGCGCGAATCGGCTCGCGGAGCATCTGGGTCGGGAAGGAATTACCGCGACCGCCATTCATGGCAATAAAAGCCAATCCGCGCGAACCCGCGCCCTGGATGAGTTCAAGCGCGGGGCCGTGCGCGCACTGGTCGCCACCGATATTGCCGCGCGCGGACTGGATATCGCGCATCTGCCTCAGGTCGTGAATTTCGAGCTGCCCAACGTCGCCGAGGACTATGTCCACCGAATCGGCCGCACGGGTCGGGCGGGCGCCGGCGGCCAGGCGCTCTCGCTGGTGAGCCATGACGAGATGGGTTTGCTCAAAGGCATCCAGCGCCTGCTGGGGCGTCAGATTACGCTGAATCCAGTGGCGGGCTTCGAGCCATCCTTGACGCCCCCGCCCTGCGATCCCGAGCCGGGTCCGGGGGGGCGGCGTGGCGGCGCCGATGCCAATGGCGCGGCGCGTCGACAGAATCGGCCGGTGGTGCGGGCGCACGCGACTCCGCGGGTAGGGCAGGGACCGAAACCGGGGCGTCGTGCTCGACCCCATGCGGCTTCTCAGGCCAAGCCCTCGCGTTAGCGTAGAGATACGGATATTGTGAGCCAGGTTTTTCAAGTATTGTCTGGCTCGGGGAGGTTCACGCGCGAGCGCGCCTCCGCTGCGATCATCCTTACAAGCTTCGTCTCCAGCGGTTGGAGACATAGACTGTCGAATCAGTTGCGCATTGATTTTTCGACCGTTCTCTCTTTCTCTTCAATGCCCTTTCCAATGGAATCTGAATAATGAATATTTATGTTGGCAACCTGGCCTACGGCGTGACCCAAGAGGAACTGCGTGACGCCTTTGGTGCGTATGGCGAAATCTCCAGCGTGAACTTGATCACCGATAAATTTACCGGTGACTCCAAGGGATTCGGCTTTGTCGAGATGCCGAACAACGCCGAGGCCGATGCCGCGATCAAGGGTCTGAACGAGACCCCGCTGAAAGGCCGCAACCTGAAGGTGAACCAAGCCAAACCGCGTGGGGAACGTCCGTCACGCGGGCCGCGCTGGTAAGCCGACTCAAGCCCCGGGGCGCCGCGCCCCGGAGAATGCCGTCGGATGCGTCCGCGCATCCGACGGCATTTTTTTGTTACCGTATCGGCTCGTTCCTCAAGCCGGATGTCCGCCATGCCCGATCCTCTGCCCCGGTCCTTCGACCTGACCTACCGCATTCGGCCGGATGCTCCGCGAGCCCATCTCTTTCGCGTCGAGATCCTTATTGCGCGTCCGCCGGCCGGGCGGCTGACGCTCTCCATGCCGGCCTGGATTCCGGGCAGCTATCTGATCCGCGACTTCGCGCGCAACCTCCTTGGCGTCACCGCGAGGACCGCGGACGGTCAGGCCCTGGCGCTGGAGAAGCTGGACAAACAGACCTGGTTCTGTGAAAGCGTGACGGGTGCCGTGACGGTTGCGTATCAGGTCTTTGCCTGGGAACTGTCGGTCCGCGCGGCGCATCTGGATACCACCCACGCCTACTTCAATGGGGCGAGTCTGCTGCTGCGCGTCCATGGTCTGGAAGACCGCCCCTGCCGGGTCGAACTGTCGCCACCGGACGATGTCGACTGTCAGGACTGGCGGGTAGCGACCAGCCTGCGCCCGCTGGACGCCGCGCCGCTGGGGTTCGGGAGCTATCAGGCCGACGATTATGCCGATCTGATCGATCATCCGGTCGAGATGGGCCGTTTCCGGCTGCTGTCCTTCAGGGTCCAGGAGGTACCGCACCGGATCGCGATCAGCGGCCGGGGCCAGCTTGACGAGTCACGCCTGCTCCAGGATCTGACACGGATCTGTACCCAGCAGTCGGCGCTCTTCGGCGAACTGCCGATCGATCGCTATCTGTTTCTGTTGACCGTGGTCGGCGAAGGTTATGGCGGTCTGGAGCATCGCTTTTCCACCAGCCTGCTCTGCCCGCGCGACAACCTGCCCCTGCCAGGTGACGACCAGCCGTCCGAGGGCTACCAGCGTCTGCTCGGACTCTGTAGCCATGAATATTTTCACCTCTGGCAGGTCAAGCGCATCCGGCCCCAGGTGTTCATCGACGGCGCTCTGGATCGCGAGGTTCATACCCGTCAGCTCTGGGCCTTCGAGGGCATTACCTCCTATTACGACGAGCTGGCGCTGGCGCGCAGCGGCTGTATCGACCACAAGACCTATCTCGGCCTGCTCGCCGCGACCATCACCCGCGTCATGCGCAGTCCGGGGCGTCATGTCCAGACCCTGGCGGAAGCCAGCTTCGATGCCTGGACCAAGTTCTACAAGCCGGACGAAAACGCGCCCAATGCGCTGGTCAGCTATTACGCCAAGGGTGCGCTGATCGCGCTGGCCCTGGATCTGACCATCCGTCACGAGACCGGCGGCGTCCATTCGCTCGACGAGGTCATGCGCGAACTCTGGCGCTGCCACGGGCGCACCGGCATCGGCGTGCCGGAGCGTGGCGTGGAAGCGCTCGCCGGCGCCGTCTCCGTTCTCGACCTGGATGGATTCTTCGCCCAGGCGCTGGACTCCACCGAGGACATCGACCTGGCGGGGCTGCTCGCGACCGTCGGGGTCGGGATGCGTCTGCGTCCGACTCAGGGGCCGAAGGATACCGGCGGCTGCGTCGAACGCTTTGACCCCATCGACCCCACCCCGACGCTCGATGTGCGTCTGCGCCCGAACGGCTCCGAGGCGGCGATCCAGCACGTCATCTCGGGCGGCGCGGGCGAACGCGCCGGTCTGGCGCCGGGCGATCTGCTGATCGCGGTCGACGGCCTGCGCGCGACCGCCGACAACCTGGAGCGATTGGTCGCGCGCGCCGCCGGACAGCCCGGCGGCGTCCCGCTGCATCTGTTCCGGCGCGACGAATTGCTGACCCTGACCGCCGATCCCCAGCCCGCGAGCGCCGATACCTGCGAACTGACGCTGCTGGATCCCGTGTCCGACAGGGTCGCGCAGGTCCGCGCCGCCTGGCTTGCCAGCCTTGCGTGAGCCTGCCGTGGAACGTCATCTCGCGCTCATTCGCCTGCTCGCCGACGGTCGGTATCATTCCGGCGAGGCGATTGCCCGGCATTTGGGGATCAGCCGCGTCGCGGTCTGGAAAGCCTTGCGCAAGTCCGCCGCGCACTACGGACTTGCGCTGGAGTCCGTGCGCGGACGGGGCTACCGTCTGCCCGCGCCACTCGAACTCCTGGATGCCGAGCGCATTCTGGCGTCCCTGTCGCTGGCGGGACACGCCGGACTGGCGCGCCTGGACATCCATGACCAGATCGATTCCACCAATGCGTTTTTGATGCGCGAGGCGGCCGCTGGCGCGCCATCCGGCACCGCCTGTCTGGCCGAGCGCCAGAGCGCCGGTCGCGGACGGCGGGGCCGCGTCTGGGTCTCGCCGTTTGGCGTCAATCTCTATCTCTCCCTGCTGTGGCGCACGCCCCTGGCCCCTTCGGCGCTCGGCGGGGCGAGTCTGGCCGCCGGCGCCGTGGTGGCGGATGTCCTGCGGACCGCTGGGGCCAGGGATCTGGCCCTGAAGTGGCCGAACGATTTACTCTGGCATGGCCGCAAGCTCGCGGGTCTGCTGCTGGAAGTGGCGGGCGAGTCGCAGGGACCGAGCCATCTGGTGGTTGGGGTCGGCATCAATCTGCGCATGGATCCGGCGCAGGGGAGCGACATCGATCAACCCTGGACGGATTTGCGTCAGGTGCTGGATGGGCGTCCACTCGGCCGCAATGAACTGGCGGCGCGGCTGCTGGAGACATTGCTGGCGGCCTTGGAGACCTTCGACCGCGAGGGGCTGGAACCCTTTCTCGACCAGTGGCGCGACTTCGATGCCTTTCTGGGCCAACCGGTCCGGTTGCTGATCGGGGCCGAGACGGGCGCAAATCGGGGGATCGAGGGCATTCATGCCGGAATCGCCAGCGATGGCTCCCTGCAATTGGAAACCGCCGAAGGACTCAAACGGTTTCAGGCCGGCGAGGTGAGTTTGCGAATGTAATTTACGTCCGGCATGATCGGCGGTGTTGTTCATGGTGGATTTCGTGACATTCGCTGCGTCTCAATGGGAAAAAGGTTTTCCGGAAATCGCCTAAATGTTATTGCTGGATATTGGAAACACGAATCTGCGCTGGACCACCCAGGAGGCCGGACGGCTTGGAGAGGTGCGGATTCTGCGCCATGGCGGCGGCGTGCCGCTGGATCTGCTTGCCGACTGGGAAGCGATCGGGGCGCCCGCGCGCATCCTCGTCAGCAATGTCGGCGGAGCGGCGGTGGCGGAATCGCTGCGGCGGGTGGCCCGCGCCTACTGGGGTCTGGATCCGGAGTTCGTTAATACCCGCGCCGACTTCGGCGGGGTGCGGATCGCCTATGCCGAGCCAGCGCGTTTCGGGGTCGATCGCTGGCTGACGCTGATCGCGGCCCACGCGCCGGTGCTCGAAGGCGTCGGGACAGCGCCACGGCAGGCCACGCTGATCCTCGATGCTGGAACCGCGGCCACCTTCGACCTGCTGCTGGCCGATGGCCGCCATCTGGGCGGTCTGATCCTTCCGGGCATCGAGATGATGCGCAACAGTCTTCTGGCGGGTACTCAGATTCCACGTATCGAGTCCGAGCCAGCCGGCGATCCCTGGGCACAGGATACTGGCACCGCAGTGGCCGCCGGCAGTGTCCAGGCAATTGCCGCGCTTGCGGGGCGCTTATTGGATCGTCTGGTCGAACTGGCCGGCGCGACTCCCCGCCTGCTGTTGACGGGCGGCGATGCGCAACGGCTGCGGTCGGCTCTCGATCGGCCGTTTCAGGAAATTCCGGATCTGGTGCTGCGCGGCTTGCTCCAGGTGGCCGAAAACGAGACTTGAGCGTTGATCCTAAATCCGGTTGAACCGCAAAGGCGCAAAGGGCGCCAAGAAAACAAGGGCTTGCAATGCGCTCTACATTTTCAGGATGAAAGCGCTCGATCAGCCCCTTTCGAGAGGCGCGGCAGAACATCGACCTACAGCTTTCCGTTTTCCAGGAAACTGAAGTATCCGGTCCTGTTGAAGATGATGTGGTCCAGCAGCTCGATGCCGACGATTTCACCCGTCGCCTTGAGTTGGGCGGTGATGTCGATGTCGCTGTGCGACGGTTCCACGCCACCGCTGGGGTGATTGTGGGCGACGATGACGGCACAGGCGCGGTCGGACAGGGCATCGGCGAAGACTTCGCGTGGATGCACGGAGCTGCGATCGATCAGTCCAATGGACACCACGCGGATGTTCAGGATTTCGTTCGCGCCGTTCAGGCTGGCGCAGAGGAAATGCTCCTGCTTACGGTCGGCGTAGTGGCGGACATGGGGTAACAGGTCGGCGGGGGTCACGATCTTCGCGCCTTCCGGTTTGATGCGGCGGCGGGCGAATTCGATGGCGGCAAGAATCAACGTCGCCTTGGCATCGCCGACCCCCGCGAACCGCGAGAGTTCTTCGGCTGTCACGTTCAGTCCTTTCTCGTCGATGAGCCGTGCCAGCTTGGCGGCCAGCGTCATGACATCCATTCCCGGCGTGCCCTTGCCGAGAAGCACGGCGAGCAATTCCTGGTCGCTCAGCGCGGCAGCACCTTTGCGCAAGAGCTTCTCGCGCGGTCGGTCGGCGGCGGGCATGTCCTGGATGGTCTTGCCCATGGGTCAGGCGGCTTCGGCCAGGTGGGTTTGGATGACGGTCACCGCCATGATGTCGAAGATACCGCCGGTGTCGGTGTACTTCGGGTCCGCGAGTTCGTCGTAGCGCCCGCGCGTATCGTAGGTCGTCTGAATGTCTCCGTTGACTTGTCCGCGATAGGGTCCGTCGAGGTAAAGACGATTGTCGCGATGCGTTTGGACGGTGGCGCGGATCGCCGGGTCGGCGATCTTCTCTGCCGTCACCTCTTTGATGTAGAGCGCCTCCTCGTCCGTGATGTCGAAGGTGGCGCGAATCTGCTCGATCACGTCCCGCACGGATGCCTTGACCGGCACCGGACCCGTGCCGCCTTTTCCCTTGCCCGGCTGGAGCTTCACCGGACCGCCGCCGGTCATCACGCCCTGATACTGCACCGCCGCCTTGGTGACCAGGGTGGCGCGAATCTGTTGCATCAACTCGGACACCGTTCCGGTCTTGATGAGCTGCGGGCCGACCCATTCGGCAAAGGCGACGAACTCTTTGATCGCCGGCGAATAAGTGAAAAAGCAGCTGAGGAAATGGAAGCGCTTCGCGAAGCGGGCCAGCAGTGACACGAACGCCTTGCGCCCTTCCCAATCGGAGAGTTTGGCCTGAAAGCGCACCCGCAGCGCGTTTACCTGGAATTGCACCCGCGCATCCGTCCCGCTCCCGATCAGCGCGAGCAGGTCAGCGGCGTCCTGCTGGGTGAAGACGCCCGCGGCGAGAATCTCCGCATGCAGTTTCAGGCAGGTCTCTCGATCCGGTTCCTCCGGCTCGAAGGGCGTGCCCTGCCGATATTTGGCGAAGGCTTTGAGGATTTGCCTGGCGTTGTTGGTGAAGTCCACGACCACGACCGTCTGCTTGCCGGGGTGACAGCGATTCAGCCGCGAGACCGTCTGCACCGCGTTGCGATCCAGCACCGGCTTGTCGAGGAACATGCCCGCGAGCAGGGGCTGGTCGAAGCCGGTCTGAAATTTGTTCGCCACCACCATGAGCCGGTAGTCGTCGCCCTCGAAGCGGTCTTCGATCAACTCGCCCGTCGCCAGTTCATTCACCGCGTGCTCGCTGATGGCGGCGTTGGTCTCGGGATGGACGAAATCCGAGAAGGCATAGAGCACCTTGTCGCCGGCGCCGCGCTCCCTGAGCTTCTCCTTGAGGATGTGGAAATACCGCAGACCGGCGACGCGCGACGAGGTAACGATCATCGCCTTGGCGCGACCGCCGATGAGCGGCTTCACGTCCTTCTCGAAGAGACGCAGCATCACCTCGGCCTTGTACTGGATCAGCCCGTCGTCCTGAAAGGCCACATTCTGGAGCGCCTTGGACACCACACCCTTGGGGTAGAGCCGCTCCTCGTCCGGTTGCGGGACGATGGGGCAATGCAGGTGGTAGAGCGTCCTGTAGGAGATGATGCTCGCCGCCACATCGACGATGTAGCCCTCCGCGATGGCCTCCGCCTCGGTGTAGCTGTCGAACGGCTGGCCGAACATCGACACCGTGGCCGGTGCCGGAGTGGCGGTGAAGGCGACGAACAACTGATTCAGGTCATGCTCGCGGATGACCCTGGCGATCCGTTCTTCGGGATCTTCCTCGGGCGCGTCCTGGTCCGGCTCGCCCTCCCTGCGAAACGGCAGGCGGATGGCCGCGCCCATCTGGCCGTCCTGCGAGCGGTGGGCCTCATCGATCAGGAAGGCCACCCGCAGCGTCTTCAATGCCGGGTTGCGCTGGATCTCCTCCAGCACCCAGGCCATTTTTTGCTGGGTGGTGACGATGATGGACCGCCGCTCCCTGAGGAAACGCGGCAGGTCGTCGGCCTTCCTGGCGATGCCGACCACGTCCTTGATGTGGGTGAACTTGTCGATATCCTCGCGGATGTTGGTATCGAGCGATTTGCGGTCGGTGAGGATGAAGGTGATGTCCACCAGCTTCTCATTGCTGCCGGGCCTGAAGAGGCTGTGCAGACGGTCGGCCAGCCAGCAGATGGAGAGCGTCTTGCCGCTGCCGGCGGAATGGTTGGCCAGATACTTCTTGCCGATATCGCCCGCCGTGGCGAAGTGGGCCGCGATGTCCTCCGCCACCCGTCGCACCAGGCGGCTTTGGTGATAGCGCGGGAAGAGGGTGAAGGCCGGGCGCGCCGGCTTGTCGTCCTCGGCGTCACGCGCGGGCACGCGCAGGAGGAAGAACGACAGCGCCTCCAGCAGCTGATCCCGCGACAGCACCTCGCGGTACAGGAACTCGACCGGATACTCGTCGGGATTCGTCGGGGTGTTGGTCAGCCCCATGTTGTGCCAGCGGAAGTTCTCCTCGCGGCAAGGGTCGGTGGCGGCCATCGCGTCGCTGGTGTCGGCGGCGAGGTAGAGGAAGGGATGCTGGAAAATCCGGTGCGCCTGGTCGCGCCGGGCGAACTGCGCCACCGCGTCATGCACGTTCTGATTGGCCTCGTGCTTCAACTCCAGCGCCACGATGGGCAGACCGTTGAGATAGATGACGAAATCGATCTCCTGGTTGGCCTCGCCGAAGTAGAAGTGCGGGCGGAAGGTGATGCGGTTCTCGGCATAGCCCTTGGCGCCGGCGCTCTCCGCCGACCGCGGCTTGGGGTAATAGAGCTGGAACCTGAGCCCGCGCACCGGCAAGCCCTGGCGGAACAACAGCCAGAGCGGCGTATGCTCCAGCGCCTGGCGCAGCGCCTTGAAAACTTCCTCGCGCGCGTCCGTGCCGTAATCGTCCGCCAGCGTCTTCAGGGTATCGGCCTGGCTGGCGTTGAGAAAGGCCCAGAGCTGATCTTCGGCGATGCCATGCTCGGTATCCGTGATGTCGGACTGTTCCAGCACGCCATACTGGTGCTCGCGGACGAGGTACTCCGCGAGGTGTTGCTGAAAGGTCAGTTCCGGGGGCTTCGTCCGTTTAGCCATGCGCCTTGACCCGGTTGATGTCCGCCTCCGTGATCCGCCGCTGGCCGGTGACGCATTCGTGGATCAGGGATTTACGGTAGGCGGTGAGGGTGGCGATTTGGGATTCGATGGTGTTCACCACACACTTCATCTCGCCGACTTTTTCCCGAAGGTGCTGACAGATGGAGCGTTGTTCAGAGATAGGCGGCAACGGGATGAACATCCTCGCGTAACGGGTTGAGTTCAGATTCGACTGCTGTACCGACGGGATGGCCAAGCGACGTGCAAAGGCAAGGAAGCCAGCACAATTCACCGCATAGTTGAGGAACTCGGGAATAATACGGTGATTGACCCGCAGCCTGACCAAATAGGAGGCGAAAGTCACCTCGTCCCCTTTACAGCCAAGGAACAGAGCGGCTTTACCCACCTGATCAGGGCTGTTGGTGCGGTTGTAGAGCAGGTCGTTCTTTTCCAGCAAGAGTTCCTCGGCAACTTCATCCACAAACTCCATCTTCGAGAAAACGATCTCACCAGATTGGATATTGCCCATCTTGAGCACTGGATATTTGCCTTCTGGTTGACTGCTGACTGAAATGCCGTAGTCAAGATGTGAAATTACCCGCTTGATGCGAACCGCTGCCCAATGCTCCGGAAGTGACCCTAACCAGTCATGATTGATCACCCGGAATTTGGAATTGCTATCAAGGCCCCTCGTAACCGCCGTCTCGATGATGCTTTCCCTCACCGCGCCGAGGGTTTCGATTTGGCGGCGTTTGGCTGTCACCGCCGCATCAATCGCCGCGCAACTCGCATCCAGATAAGCCGCGATGCGCTGTTGCTCTGAGAGCGGCGGGAGCGGGAAGTTGAACTGTGCCAGTTGAGTCGGCCAACTGACACGAGGCATCTTGGCGCCGTAGGCGAGCGCGTTACATCGCTCAATGAACCACCGCGACCCAAGGCAGTAAAACAGGAAGCGACTTGCAATCCGCTGCGGCTCGAACGCCAAAATCTCGCCCGTGCATTTGCCGTCAAACTCGGCGACCCAGTATTTTTCCAAGTAGGGGCGCAGCTTTCCAAAAAGCACGTCACCCGTCTTGAACCGCGTGACGGCGCTGCCAACCTCAAGCGTGTTCCGGCGGCTCAGGATTCGGCCAGAGCCGGAATCCATGTCTTCAAGTTCGAGGTAATCCTCTTCCGCACTCGCTTCATCCGTCTTTTCGTTACGAAGCGAGACAATATCTTTGAACCGGTCAAATTTCCATCCTTGCGGTAAATCGTTCAGAAAACTGTCGTGAGCGGTGTTCATACCTCACCCTCCATCTCAATCCGCACCACATCCGCAAGCTGTTTGGCGGTCGGCAGCTTCCCTTTCAATTCCCCCGGCAGTTTCGACTGCAACTCATAGGAGGCGACGCCGATGGGATTGGCTTTGCTGCGTAGGGCATATTCGACTTCCACGTCGTCCTTTTCCGCGCAGAGGATGATCCCGATGGACGGCTGATCGTCGGGGCCGCGTTCCCGGTCGTTGAGCAGGTTGAGATAGAAATCCATTTTCCCCGCGTGTTCCGGCTCGAAGGGGCCGACCTTCAGCTCGAAGGCAATCAGGGCCTTGATGAAACGATGGTAGAAGAGCAGGTCGATGAAATATTCCTTTTCGCCCAGCGCCAGCCGGTATTGGCGCCCGACGAAGCAGAAGCCGTAGCCGAGTTCAAGCAGGAAGGCTTGCAGGCGGGAGACCAGGCGGTCCTCCAGCTCCCGCTCTTTCACCTCGCGACGGATGCCGAGAAACTCCAGGTTATAGGAACTCTTGAGCATCTCGTCCGCCTGCTCGGCGAGGTACTCCGGCAGGGCCAGCGGAAAGTTGTGGGTCTTCTTCTCGGTGACGGCGCGCTCGTAGGCCCCGGCCTTGATCTGGTTGAGCAGGACGTTGCGCGACCAACCGAAACGGGATGTAGCCCGGAGATACCAGAGGCGGGCTGCGGGGGTCTTGACCTTCTTGACGATTTCGACGTGATGACCCCAAGGGACGGCGGGCAGAATTTCTTGAACAAGCTGTTCAAGAACTCTAGCCGACAGTGGAAGTCTGCTTGAGCGATCGTCCGGCTGCGTGACGGGCTTGGTCTGCCGAGGGTCATGGCGGTTATCTTCCGCAATTTCTTGAACAAGCTGTTCAAGAAATCCAGCGGCCGAATACTCCGAATAGAACTGGCGCATCAGCCACAAATTATTGGCCGAGAAGCCCCTCATCCCAGGGAAGGCCCGCCGCAGATCGGCGGCGACCATTTCCACCACGGAATCGCCCCAACTATGGGTTTGCTGTTTTTCCACAATCCCCCGGCCAATGTCCCAGTAAAGCAGGATGGCCTCGTGGGTAATGGCCCGAGCTGCTGATAGGCGGGCGGATTGCACCCGGGCCTTCAGTTCCTCGACAAACCGCCGGTAATCGGCGCTGATGGCCAGGGCGGTGGTGGCGGGCTGTTTCATCGGGCAAGTCCCTCCAATAGTTTCTCGGCCTCCTTCTCCAGCCGCCAGAACTCCGCCAGCAAGTCCTTCGCGGGCGTGGGCGGCTGGTAGCGGTAGAAGTATTTGTTCGGCAGGATTTCGTAGCCGAGGACGGGTTTGCCGTCTCTCTTCGTCTCCTCCCAGCGGATGATCGGCTTGGCGATTTCGCGCTCCAGGAAGGCGGCGATATCCTCGCCGTGCGGGATGTATTCGTCGTCCCGCACGTAATGCCGGTGCGTCCATTCGACGGCGAGCGTCTCGTCGGCGTCGGCCAAGGCCGCCTTGAAGATCCTGGCGGCGTTGTCACTGGGTTTGAGGGTGAAGGCGACGGTCTTTTCCTCGCCCTTCGCCTTCACCCGCACGCGAAAGCTCAAATCGCTCGCATGGAAGTCCTGCTCCTTCTTCAGATTTGCGGCGGTGAACGCCTTCTCGTAAGGCTCGGTGACGATGGCGGGCTGGTCGTGCTCATCGGTCTGCCAGAAAACGACGCTGACCTTGTGGTAGGCAAAGTCCTGGCACCGGAAGATCCGGACCTGTTCGTCGGCGTCGCCCTCGGCCCAGCCCTGGGTGTAGCGCGCCTCGATCCAGGCGCGGTGGGCATCGCTGATGCGGTGGCGCTTGTTGCCAAAGGATTTCGGCTCCTTCTCGAACTGCTGGCGGGCGTCGATGAGCATGACGCGGCCCTGGTGGCTGGCGGGCTTGTCGTTTCGCAGCAGCCAGATGTAGGTGAAGATGCCGGTGTTGTAGAAGAGCTGATCGGGCAGCATGACGATGGCGTCGAGCCAGTCGTGCTCCAGAATCCAGCGGCGGATCTCGCTCTCGCCCGAGCCGCAGTCGCCATTGGAGAGCGGCGAGCCATTGAAGATGATGGCGATGCGGCTGCCGCCCTGCTCGACCGGCGCCATCTTGGCCAGCATGGTTTGCAGAAAGAGCAGGGCGCCGTCGTTCACGCGCGGCATCCCGGCCTGGTAGCGGGTCCGCTCCAGCTTGCGGGCCTCCCGCTCGTAGCCGTCCTTGCCGCCCCAGGTGACGCCGAAGGGCGGATTGCTCAGCATCCGGTGGAAACGCCATTTGGGTTCCGGCCACTGGTCGCCGGGCTCCCTGCCGTGCGGATCGTGCGGGATGAGCGAGTTACCGAGCTGACCGGTCGCCTGCCGGTCGTTCTTGATGAGGAGGTCGGCCTGGCAGACGGCGTAGTTGGTGGGTGACAGTTCCTGTCCGTGAACGGTGACGAATTGCTCGACCCGCGCCCTTTCCTCCGGCGTCTCGGCGCGCTCCAGCAGGTGCTCCTTCGCCACGGACAACATGCCACCCGTACCGCTAGCGGGATCGTAGATGGAGAGGTGCCGGTCCGGGATGGGGATCTCCAGCAACTCGACCATCAGACGGATGACTTCGCGCGGGGTGAAGTGCTCCCCAGCCTCGTCACCGCTTTGTTCCGAGAAGCGCCGCAGCAGTTCCTCGTAGATGTAGCCCATCTCCAGGCCGGAGAGCTGGTCGGGGCCGAGCGCAAGCTCCTTGTATTGGTTGAGGATCGGGGCCAGCCGGTTGAGCTTCACCATCTGGCCGATGGTGGCGTGGTAGTTGAAGTGCTCGATGATGTCATCGACGTTCTTCGAGAAGCCGTTGATGTAGGCGCGGAAATTTTCCTCCAGCAGGGCATGGTCTTCTTCGTGGACCGAGCGGAGCGTCCAGTCGGTGATGTTTGAAAAGGGACACTGTCTGGGATTCAATTCCAGTTCCTTGACCAGCCTGGCGAGTTCCTTCCCGGTGAGCTGGGGCCGGTTCTTCAACACCTCGGCGGACTTCTGCGCCCGCCAGTCAATGAGCACGCACTCCAGGCGGCGGATGACGATGATGGGCAGGATGACGCCCTGATACTCGTAGGATTTGAACTTGCCGCGCAGCCGCTCGGCGGATTTCCAGATGTCGGACGCGAGATTGTCGAGCTTGGGCTTGTTGAGCGAGAGCGCCATTCATTATCCTGTCTTCATGGTTGCCGTCCAATTGAGTGTACGGTATCGGCCGGGATGTTGTGCTTAGTTGGTCTTGGCTGTCAATCGACAACGTTGGACGCCATGAAACAAACAAGCAAGAAAAAACCGGCACTTAGGCCGGCCTTGGAAGCGTCTTGGAATGGGTATTTGGTGCCCTCGACAGGAATTGAACCTGTGACCTACCGCTTAGGAGGCGATCGCTCTATCCAACTGAGCTACGAGGGCGTTGTGACAAGATCCTGGGTCGCTGTCGAACCCTGGAATTGACAGTTTATCGCAGGCGGTCCTCAAGGGCTATGTCCCGACCGGAATTGATAGTCGATAAAATTCGTTGCGGAGTGAACGATTTGGGCAGGGTTCGACTCCAAGCGGTCAGGGTATTTGGTGCGTCGCACCATCCAATCCATTGACGCCGAGCCTTGAGAGACCATGACGATCCGAAACCTGCCGCAACCTGACGTGACGCTGTTCCTTGATCGCGCGGGGGTGATTCGTCGCGCCGCGCTGTCGACGAGCTTCCCCGACGAGGGATTGGATGCCTGGGTGGGGCGTCACTGGTCCGAGACCGTCGAGCCGGGTGGCGGCGAGAGCCTGCGCCAATTGGTCGAGGATGCCGCGGTCAGCGGGGTGTCGGCCTTTCGCCAGGTGACGCAGCGCTTTCCGAGCGGGCGCGCGTTGCCGATCGAATATACCGCAGTGCGTCTCGGCGGGCAGGCCGGTCTGGTGGCGATCGGCCGCAGCCTGCAGGCCGTGACCGAGCTTCAGTCGCGACTCGTCGAGGCGCAACAGACGATGGAGCGCGATTACTGGAAGCTGCGCGAGGTCGAGACGCGCTATCGGCTGCTGTTTCGCTCCTCGACCGATGCCGTGTTGCTGCTGCGCGCCAGTACGCTCGGGATCGTCGAGGCGAATCCGGTCGCCGCCGCGGCCTTGGGCCTGACGCCGCCAGTGACCGCCGCCGGGCAGGAGTTTCTGGCGGCGCTGCTGCCCGCCGAGCGGGATGCCTTGCAAGCGATGTTGAATCGGGTGGCGGAGCAGGGGCAGGCGCCAGGGGTTCTGCTTCAGCTCGGGACGCCGCGTGTGGCCTGGATGGTGCGTGCCTCGCTTTTGTCGTCGGAGTCCGGTGCCGTGTATCTCTTGCAGTTGTCTCCGACCGAGGCGGTCGCGGGCGTAGCGGAGGCGCGCGTCACACTGGCGCGGACGCTGCCGCTGGAGGAGTTGCTGGAGCGCCTGCCGGATGGCTTCGCGATCACCGATCGGCTGGGCTTGATCCAGCGCGCGAATCAAGGCTGTCTCGATCTGCTGCAGATGCCGACCGAGAGTTCGGTGATCCATGAGACGCTCGGGCGCTGGCTCGGCCATCCGGGCGCCGATCTGACGGTGCTGATGGCGAATGTGCAGCGCCTGGGCGCGGTGCGGATGTTCGCGACCGTCCTGCATGGCGAACTGGGCACGGAGACGGATGTCGAGATTTCCGCGGCGGGGAATCGGGAAACCGATCCGGAGTTCGTCGTCGTCCTGATCCGCGCGGTGGGCCGCCGGCTGTCGCCGCCGCGCCACGCCGATCGCCTGAGCGATCGTCTGGGCGCGTTGACCGGGCAGATCGGCAAGCATTCGCTGCGCACGCTGGTGGAGGAGACCGTGGGCGTGGTGGAGCGTTACTATATCGAGGAGGCGCTGGAAGCGACCCGAGGCAACCGGACCGCCACCGCCGAACTGCTTGGATTGAGCCGTCAAAGCCTCTATGTCAAGCTGAACCGTTACGGGTTGGATACCGAATCCGCGCGCGCCGCGCATGGCAATGCCGCATGATGGGAGCCCAGTCCACTTGAACCCCGGTGTCGCGTCTTCTCCCGCCTTCGGGCAGGCCAGCCTGTCGACTTGCGAGCGCGAACAGATTCAGCATGCCGCCTCCATCCAGCCGCGGGGCGTGTTGCTGGTGGTGCGCGAGCCCAGGCTGGACATCGTGCAGACGAGCGCCAATGCGGGCGAGGCGTTCGGTGTCGGGGAGAGTCTGCTCGGCTGGTCCCTCGACGATCTGGGCGGCGGTTTGGAACAGCGCATCCGCCCGCACCTCAACGATCCGCTCAACGTCATTCCCTTGGTGTTGCGCGGTGTTGTCGGGCGCTCGCGACAGGCGTTCGACATTTTGCTGCATCGCCCGCCGACCGGCGGACTGGTGGTCGAGTTCGAGCCCGCCGGGCCGGCGGTGGCGTTGTTCGGACCGGTGCAGGCGGCGTTGCAGACCATCATGGACGCCCCCACGCTGCCCGCGCTCTGCGACGAGACCGCGCGGATCTTCAAGGAGATCGCCGGTTACGATCGGGTCATGGTCTATCGGTTCGACGATGAGGGTCATGGCGAGGTCTTTGCCGAATGCTGCGAGCCCGAGCAGGAGCCGTATCTCGGGAACCGCTATCCGGACTCGGATATTCCCCAGATCGCGCGCCGTCTCTACGAGCGCAATCGCATCCGTCTCCTGGTTGATGTAGACGACGCCCCGATTCCGCTCCTGCCGAGGCTCTCGCCCCTGACGGGCGAGGATCTGGATCTGTCGCTGTGCGCGCTGCGCAGTCTGTCGCCGATCCATCTTCAATACCTTCGCAACATGGGTGTGAAGGCGACCCTGGTCGCTTCGCTGCTGGTCGGGGGGCGGCTATGGGGGATGGTGGCCTGTCATCACCGGACGTCCCGGACCGTGCAATACGAGATCCGCGCCGCGTGCGAGTTGCTCGCGGAGGCGGTTGCGACCCGGATCGCGGCCTTGGAGAGTTTCGTCCAGGCGCAGGCCGAACTCTCGGTGCGGCGTCTGGAACAGCGCATGATCGAGGGGATTGCGCGCGAGGGCGATTGGACCTCGGCCCTCTTCGATCATCCGCAGTCGCTGCTGCAACCGGTGGAGGCCGCCGGCGCCGCGCTCTTCTACGATGGCCGGGTACTCACCACCGGCGAGGTGCCGGGGACGCTGGAACTGCGCGAGATCGCGGCCTGGCTGGATGGACAGCCGAGCGCGCCGGTGATGGCGACGGCCGCGCTGGGGCGGGAGGCGCCGCGGCTGGCCGCCGTGAAGTCGGTGGCGAGCGGGGTGCTGGCCATCCCGATCTCGACATGCCCCGGCGAGTATCTGCTCTGGTTCCGTCCCGAGCGCATCCGCACCGTGACCTGGGCGGGAAATCCGTTCAAGCCGCTTGCCATCGGGGACGATCCGGCCGAATTGTCCCCCCGGCGTTCCTTCAGCCAATGGCATCAGGTGGTCGAGGGCACCTCCAGCCCCTGGACCTCGGCCAATCGAACCGCGGCGCGTCTGATCGGCGAGTCGGTCGCGGATGTCATCCAGCAGTTTCGGTCGGTGCGGGTGCTGATCGCCCAGGCGCAGCTTGCCCAGGTCCGTTCGCAGATCCGGGTCGCGGATCAGCCGATTCTGATCGCCGCGCCCGATGGGGTGATTCTGCTGGCGACCGAGTCGCTGGAGCGGCTTCTGGGGTCGGAGCGGGCGCCGCCCGATTGTCTCGACGATCTGTTAAAGCGCCTGACGGAGCCGCTCGACCGGGAGCAGCGGGTCAGCGATCTGCTGCATCACCATCGTCCCTGGCGCGGCGAGGTCTGTCTGGCGACCCGCGATCAGGGCGAGCAGCGGTTTTTGCTGCGGGCCGATCCGGTGTTCTCCTCGCCCGGCCGGGTGTTGGGATTCGTGTTTCTGCTCACCGATCTGACCGCCCGCAAGGCGGCGGAAGCGGCGCGGCAACGGTTTCAGGCGGGCATCCTGGAGCAGCAGAAGATCCTGCGCACGCCCTTGAACTCGACCGCCGATCCCGTGTATCGCAACCTGCTCTCCGCCCTCGTGAACAACGCCCAACTTGCGGCGCTGGAAGTCACGGATGGCGTCGATCCGGCCCGTGTGCCGGCGATGGTCGATGGGGTCCAGACCTCGGTCTCGCGGGCGACCGAGTTGCTGGAACATCTCGTGTGGTATGCGGGGCAGATGAAAGCAAGGTGATTTTCCAGTTAAACGCGAGGTCGCCCAAGACACGTCAATGGGATGACGTTTCTTGGTAATCGCCTAATCTGGCCGCTTCCAGCGATGTCGAAGATCGGCTAGATGGGTCAGGAGCGCGGCGGTGAGACAGAGGCTGACCCAGCCCCACCAGGCACCGACCAGCGCGGCGCGCACCGCGAGCATCAGAAAGAATCCGGAGAGCAGGAAACCCGCCAGATCGGCGGGCGCGATGCCGCGGCCGGTTCGGTGGTGAAGGATGGCGAGCGCGGCACCCTCGATCAGCAGCAGGACCAGGATGAGATCGATCACCCGGCCGCTGGCGAAGAACTCAGCCATGGCGCGCGGCGTTCTTGGACGGCTGGCTGGAGATCGGCGAGACGATGCCGAGCAGGTGCGCCATGTCCTTGAAGAAGATGCGCAGATGCGCGCCAGGCCGGGCCTTGACCAGGCGCTTGTTCATGTACGCCTCCCAGGTCAGGTACTGGATATCCGGGTCCGCGCAGAGGCTCACGAAACGCTCGCGCCGCTTGTCGCTGGCGTACCAGAAACGCTGCAGGATGCCCAACACCCAGAACACCTTGCCGTGCGCCTTCATGAAGCGTTTGCGGGCGTTCTTGAGCGCGCTGGCCTTGCCGGTGGTCAGGAACTCGGCGACCGCTTCGGCGGCCAGGCGCCCGCCGACCAGCGCGTAATAAATGCCTTCGCCGGAGGCGGGGGCGACCACGCCCGAGGCGTCGCCGGCCAGCACGATGTCGCGTCCATTGTCCCATCGGCGCAGCGGTTCGAGCGGAATCGGCGCGCCTTCGCGACGGAGTGTCTCGGCCTCGGCAAGTCCTGCGCGACGGCGCAGTTCGGTGCAGGCCGAGCGCAGCGAGAAGCCCTCGACCGCGGTGCCGACGCCCACGCTGGTGGTGTCGCCGTGCGGGAAGACCCAGCCGTAGAAGTCCGGCGAGATGTCGCCCTGATAGTAGACATCGCAGCGCGTGCCGTCGAAGTCGGCCGCGCCGCCGTTGGGCGGGGTGCGAACGATTTCGTGGTAGGCGGAGACGAATTTCATGCCCTCCGAGCCGGGAATGCATTGCTTGGCGACCGCCGAATGCGCCCCGTCTGCGCCAACCACGGCACGGGCGCGCACCTGTTCGGCGGGGCTGTCGCTGCGTCCCTGGCCGGGGCGATAACAGACCAGCGCGGTGCCGTCGCTGTCGCGCTCGATGCGCTCGAAGGTGCCGACGCGGCGCACGGCCCCGGCCGCGGCAGCGCGCTCCCGGAGCCATTCGTCGAAGTGTTCGCGATCCACCATGCCGACATAGCCGCCGTGGATGGGCATGTCGACAGTGCGGTCGGTGGGCGAGACCATGCGGGCCGAATTCACCTGATTCGCCAGCATGGATTCGGGGATGTCGAAATCCCGCATGGCCTGTGGCGGGATGGCTCCGCCGCAGGGCTTGATGCGTCCGGCGCGATCGAGCAGGAGCACGGAACGGCCGAGTTTGGCCAGGTCGGTCGCCGCGGTCGCGCCGGACGGCCCGCCGCCAATCACGACGGCATCAAAGGTTTCGAGGTTTGCCATGGAAGATCCCGTTGGTGAAGAGATGTGCGCGTTGATGCGAAAACCGACAGTGAATATTGGGAACCGCAAAGGCGCAAAGGACGCAAAGAGTGAACATGGCGGATAGCTCGATTGGTTCGCCCATGCGGTTGGTCTTGCCGAGATGCCTTCGCGTTCTTTGCGGTTCAAATCGTCATTCAGGATGATGGTCTAGCCCAGCGAACGCACGGCAAAGGCGCTGATCATCATGCCGGTGACATAGACGCTGACGCCCAGTCCGCTGAACCAGGTCGCCCGTTCGCGGGGGCTGCCGAGAAAGCGGATCATGAGTCCGATCTGGATCAGCAGCACCACGCCGACGGCGATGGCGTGGGCCGGTTTGTCCCAGGAGTAGAGCAGGGCAATGACCACGGCCTGCGGCAGGCCCATCACCAGACAGGCCACGCGGGCGGCGCCGTCGACGCCGAGCTGAACCGGCAGCGAGCGGACATTCATCTGGGTGTCGCCCTCGATCGCCTTGAAATCGTTGAGGGTCATGATGCCGTGGGCGCCGAGGCTGTAGAGCAGGGCGAGCGCGAGGATCTCCCCGTCAGGCAGCGCGCCGCCGATCATGACCGCCGCGCCGGTGATCCAGGCCAGTCCCTCGTAGGAGATGCCAGCCGCCAGGTTGCCCCACCAGCCGTTACCCTTGAAGCGGAAGGGCGGGGCGCTGTAGCCCCAGGCGATGGCCATGCCGATCAGGGCCATGCCGAACACCCAGGGGCCAAGGGCGTAGGCGAGCAGCAGCGAGACCGTGGTCCAGATCAGCGAGAGATACAGCCCCCAGCGTCCGGGGATGCGCCCCGAGGGGATCGGACGATGCGGTTCGTTGATGGCGTCGACATCGCGGTCGTACCAGTCGTTGACGACCTGACTGGTAGCGCACATCAATGGCCCCGCGAGGACGATGCCGGCGATGACGACCAGCCACTGCGCCAGGATGGGCTGGCCGGAAGAGACCACGCCGCAACTGAAGGCCCACATGGGCGGAAACCAGGTGATGGGATGGAGCACCTCGAAGATCGCCGATGGAGCCGGGTAGCTGGCGGTTACTGCGGGCGTCGGTCGATTCATGCGGGAGCCTGTTAAACCGCGCCCGGCGCGGTCTGCGTTGTTTATCCATCGGATCGGTTGCAATCGATCCAACCAGGGTCTAAGCCGACACGGCTTCAATCGGTTATTTTGAACCGTTAAACCGCGTCTCGCCGATCGCCGTGAGTCACCACGAGGCTGAGTGACATGCGCAGTAGCGCATGTCACTCTGGACGCGATTTGTGCGCGATTTTTTTGTCGGGCGCGTGCAGCTCGGTCGTGTGGTCGGCCGCTATGCCATAGCGGTCGATTTTGACGTAGAGGCTTTGCCGACTCAAGCCCAGCAGCTCGGCGGCCGAGGCGCGATTGTCGCCGGTCAATTTCAGCGCCGCTTCGATACAGAGTCGCTCGATGGTGTCGGTGGATTCGCGGACCAGCTCTTTCAGCGGCACCCGTCCGACCCGATCGGTCAACTGGTCCAGCCAGCGGGTCTGCTCGGGGCTTGGGGGCTGCTCGGTGCTCAGGCGCCGTCCCACGTCGCGGATGAAGAAGCCGAAGTAGGGGCGTTCGCCATTGCGGACCGCGGCGGCGGAGATCTCGACCTCGGTCGTGGATCCATACTCTCCGCGGAGCATGGTCGCGAAGAGTCGCACGGTCGAGTGCTGGCGCAGGTTGGCCATCAGCACGTTAAGGTCAACTCCTGGCCGACCCAGCCAGCGGTCGAGCGATTCGCCCCTGGCCTGTTGCTCGGTGGCGATTTCAGCCAGGCTCAGAAAGGTGCTGTTGGCGGTCAGAATCCGACCGTCCGCGTCGGTGATGACCACGCAATCGGGCGCGTTTTCGAGCACCCGCAGATAGCGGGCCTTGGCTTCGGGCATGGCGGTTGACGCCGTGTCGGCCAGCAGCGGCGAGAGTCGCACCAGCAGAAAAGTCACGTTTTCCTGACGCAGCAAAGAGGCCGAGACCAGAAATTCCTGCAAGCTGTCGATCAGGCGCGCCCTGACATCGTCGGCGCGACCGGCGGCACGAACGCCCGCCAGCAGGCTATTGATGGCTTGCGTGCTTTCGGTATCGAATCCTTCGGGAAATGGCCGGCCGATCACGCGGGTGGGCGTTTCGCCGAGGAGCTGCCCCGCGGCTGGATTCGCTTCAACGACGCGCTGCGTGGGTGCGTCGATGATGAGGATAGCCTCCGAGACCATCCGGAACAGGAGTCGGTAACGGGTTTCGACCTGACGGAAGCGCCAATAGTCGCGTTCCAGCGCCTGCTGGGCGTCGACCAGTTGCTGCTGAAGGGCCGCCATGCCTTGCAAATTCCTGCCCACTGCCACGACGGAACCTTTTTTCCCGAGGCGTAGCGCTCGGTACTGAACGGGGATATCGGTTCCTCGCAACGACGGATGGTTGACCTGCCGCCAACGTGTCACGCTTTGATGATTGGATTCTTCGAGGAGCGCTTCAAGATTTGCACGGCTTTCTGGCAAGACGGTGGAGAGCCAGGGCTGCCCAACCCAGTCCACGTTGATGTCCGACAACAAGTCGTCGCTGCCAAAGGCAATATCGCTGACAATGCCTTTATGATCGACAATCACGGCAATGTCGGCCGTGCCTTCGACCAAGGCCGCCGCCGTGTCGGCGTCAAGGACGCCGATCGATTCCTTTGGGGCTCTGAACGGACTCACGACGACCAGACCCTCCAGTGCCTCTAGGCGTGCCCTGTGGACCCAAGCTCAGGGACAGCAGCGGCAGATTTGCCGGATTAATCCTAAAAAAAACCCAACTAACTTGGAAACGGACTCTTGTTGTCAGAGCGGCCGTATCGCGTCATCGAGTTGTTCACTTCGGTTTCGCCTGCCCAACCAGAACGGAGACAGGCCGCCGTCGACAAGAGAGCATTACCTCCGTGATCAGTTTCGTATAGCCTATTGTGATGGCTTGCGCGGAGTTGTCAAGTCAGGTTTACGTAAAGCTTGGTTGACGCATGCCTGAAAGCAGACTAGATTTCTGCATACGGTTCAGTGAAGATTTAAAGGATGTCCAGCGAGTCCGGCCTAGAGATGACCCATCACCAACCTCAATCAACCCCGCGCCAGCCACTCTACACCCCAGAAGAGCGTCGGCGGCGGGACGAATCGCCATGGACATTGGTCCAGGGGATTCTGGCGCCGATCCAGTTTATCGTTTTTCTGGTCAGCCTCTATCTGGTGATTCGCTACCTGGTGACCGGCGAGGGCGAAGGGATCGCCACGATTTCGGTCGTGATCAAGACCTTGGTGCTGTACACCATCATGATCACGGGCTCGATCTGGGAAAAAGTCGTTTTCGGTCGCTATCTGTTTGCTCCGGCGTTTTTCTGGGAGGACGTTTTCAGCATGCTGGTGCTGGCGCTGCATACGGCCTATCTGGTGGCGCTGATCACCCAGATGGTCGACGTGCAGGGGCAGATGCTCCTGGCGCTGGCGGCCTATGCGACCTATGTGATCAACGCGGGTCAGTTCCTGATCAAACTGCGCGCCGCGCGGCTGGATGCGGCGCGCCGCGATGGCGTTTTTGCCGAGGCGACGGAATGATGGGCGCCGACATCTCCCCACGCACACCGACCGAGGGCTGCGATGCGTCCATGGTCACCCGCGAGCGCGGTCAGCGTCAGGTTTTCTGCGGACTGGCCGGGATCGTCTGGCTGCATCGCAAGATCCAGGACGCCTTCTTTCTGGTCGTCGGTTCGCGCACCTGCGCCCATCTGTTGCAGTCGGCGGCGGGCGTCATGATCTTCGCCGAGCCGCGGTTCGCCACGGCCATTCTCCAGGAACGCGATCTGGCCGGTCTGGCCGATTGCAATCAGGAGCTGGATCGCGTGGCCGCCGAGATTCTGGAGCGGCGTCCCGACATCAAAACGCTCTTTCTCGTCGGTTCCTGTCCGTCCGAGGTCATCAAGCTGGACCTCGCCAAGGCCGCCGAGCGTCTGTCCGATGCCTATCGGGGCCGGGTGCGGGTGCTCGATTATTCCGCAAGCGGGTTGGAGACGACCTTTACCCAAGGCGAGGATGCCTGTCTGAAGTCGCTGGTGCCTGAACTCCCGGCGCTCGCGGACACCGAGCGCTCGCTGCTAGTGGTGGGAACCCTGCCCGACGTGGTCGAGGATCAGTTCCTGCGACTGTTCGCCGAACTCGGCATCGGCCCGGTGCATTTCCTGCCGCCGCGCCGGGCGAGCGAATTCCCGCCCGTGGGTCGCGGAACCCGTCTCCTGCTGGCCCAGCCGTTTCTGGGCGAGACGGCGCGCGCGCTCCAGGGGCGTGGCGCGACCCTGTTGACCGCGCCCTATCCCTTCGGCATCGAGGGGACGCTCGGTTGGCTGCGGGCGGCGGCGGATGCCTGGGGGATTCCGGCAGCCCGGCTGGAAACCGTCACCGCTCCGGCGGTCGCCCGCGCCGAACTCAGTCTGGTGCGTCAACGCGAGGCGCTGACCGGCAAGCGGATCACCTTCCTGCCGGACTCGCAGCTTGAGATCCCGATCGCGCGTTTCCTGAGCCGCGAATGCGGCATGGAGCTTGTGGAAGTGGCGACGCCCTTCCTGGACCGGCAGCTCATGGAGTCCGAGCTTGCGCTGTTACCGGCTGGGGTGCGTCTGACCGAGGGGCAGGATGTCGATCTTCAGCTCGACCGGGTACGGGCCGATCGACCCGACATCACTGTTTGCGGGCTCGGTCTGGCCAACCCGCTGGAAGCGGAGGGATTGCGGACCAAATGGTCGATCGAGCTGGTCTTCACGCCGGTGCATGGTTTCGATCAGGCGGCGGATCTGGCTGAACTTTTCGCGCGTCCGCTGGCGCGCGGCGCCTTGTTGCGGGTTTGATCTCATGCAGTTGACGCTCTGGAGCTATGAAGGACCACCGCATATCGGCGCGATGCGCATCGCCGCCTCGATGGAAGGGGTCCACCTCGTCCTGCACGCGCCTCAGGGCGACACCTACGCCGATCTGCTCTTCACCATGATCGAGCGGCGCGGACAGCGCCCACCGGTCAGTTACACCAGCTTTCAGGCGCGCGAATTGGGCGGCGATACCGCCGGGTTGGTGAAGAGCACGATCCAGGCGGCCTTTGATCGCTTCGCGCCCCGCGTGATCTTGATCGGCGAGTCCTGCACGGCGGAACTGATCCAGGATCAGCCGGGTGCGCTCGCACAGGGGATGGGGTTACCGGTGCCGGTCCTGTCGCTGGAATTGCCGGCCTATGCGCGCAAGGAAAACTGGGGTGCCAACGAGACCTTCTATCAATTGGTTCGCGGCTTGCTCAAGAGTCGGGTGCCCGCGCCGGGCGCCGAGCGCGAGCTGCGGAAGACGGGCGCGCGTCCGCTGGCGAATTTGCTCGGACCGTCGGCGCTAGGGTTCCGCTGTCGCGACGATGTCGTGGAGGTCACCCGGCTGCTGGATTCGCTCGGCGTCGAGGTGAATGTCGTGGCCCCGCTCGGCGCGACCCCGGAGGATCTGCTGCGTCTTCCCGAGGCTGACTTCAATGTCTGTCTCTATCCCGAACTGGCCGATCAAGCCTGTCTCTGGTTGGAGCGCATGTTCGGCCAACGGACGGTCAAGACGGTGCCGATCGGGATTGGCGCGACCCGTGATTTCATCGCGGAGGTCGGGCGTGTTGCCGACATCGATGTCAGTGCCACGCGGGAGCCGATCTGGTCTAGAATGCCCTGGTACTCGCGCTCGGTCGATTCGACCTATCTGACCGGCAAGCGCGTGTTTATCTTTGGCGACGCGACCCACGCGGTGGCCGCGGCGCGAATCGCGACCGAGGAACTCGGGTTTACGGTCGTGGGGCTGGGAACCTATGCCCGCGAATTCGCCCGCGAGGTGCGTGAGGCGGCCAAGCGCTATGGCGTGGAGCCGCTGATTACCGACGATTATCTGGAGGTCGAGGCAAAGGTCGCCGAGGCGCACCCCGAGCTGGTGCTGGGCACCCAGATGGAGCGCCATATCGCCAAGCGGCTCGGCATTCCCTGCGCGGTCATTTCGGCGCCGGTGCATATTCAGGACTTCCCGGCCCGCTATGCGCCGCAGATGGGGTTCGAGGGTGCGAACGTCATCTTCGATACCTGGGTCCATCCCTTGATGATGGGGCTTGAAGAGCACCTGATCACCATGTTCCGGGAGGATTTCGAGTTTCACGATGGCGCGACGCCATCACATCTGGGGCCGGGCGCCAGGGCGGGTCAGGCCAGTCAGGAACCCTCGCGGGACACCGGGTCCGCAGCGGCGGAGACGGCCGTCGGGACCGACGAAAACATCATGGCTTGGACATCGGAAGCCGAGCAGGAACTGAAAAAGATCCCCTTCTTCGTGCGCGGGAAGGCGCGTCGCAACACCGAGCGATTCGCCCAGGAACGAGGGATCCTAACCATTACCGTGGAGACGCTCTACGATGCCAAAGCGCACTTCGGTCGCTGAGATGCGTGCCAAATCTTCCGATGCGACGCCGGTGCGCGTCGTCATCGTCAATCTCGACGGGCATCTCTCGGGGACGACGCAGCGCGCGCTGCCGTCGCTGCAGCGCGAGTTGCCGGGTCTGCGCCTGAATCTGCACGCCGCCACCGAATGGGCCGAATCGCCCGAATCGCTGGAGCGCTGTCTGGCCGATATCGCCGAGGGCGACATCGTCATGACCACCATGCTGGTCATGGAAGATCACTTCAAGCCGATCCTGTCCGCGATGGCGGCCCGTCGCGATCACTGCGACGCCATGATCGCCTGCATGTCGGCCTCCGAGCTGATGAAGATGACCCGTCTGGGCGGGTTCGCGATGGATGGCACGCCGGGCGGCCCCATGGCCCTGCTCAAGCGGCTGCGCGGCAACAAGGAGCGCAAGCAGAGCACGGGCGCCCAGCAGATGTCCATGCTGCGGCGCATCCCCAAGCTGCTGCGCTTCATCCCCGGCACCGCCCAGGATGTCCGTGCCTATTTCCTGACCCTGCAATACTGGCTCGCCGGTTCCGACGAAAACCTCGGCAACATGGTCCGTTTCCTGGTGGATCGCTATGCCGACGGTCCGCGCCGCCATCTGCGCGGCACCCTGAAGGTTGACGCCCCGGTCGAATATCCCGAGGTCGGGATCTATCACCCGCGCATGAAGGGCCATATCTCCGACAAACTCGCCCAGCTTCCGGTCGTGAACGCCAAGCCCAAGGGGCGGGTCGGCCTGCTGCTGATGCGTTCCTATGTGCTCGCGGGCAACGCGGGTCATTACAATGGCGTGATCGAGTCGCTCGAAGCGCGCGGGCTGCAAGTGGTGCCGGCCTTCGCCAGCGGCCTGGACGCGCGCCCGGCGATCGAAAAATTCTTCATGAAGGACGGACAGGCGACCGTGGATACGGTCGTCTCGCTGACCGGTTTCTCGCTGGTCGGCGGCCCCGCCTATAACGATTCCAAGGCCGCCGAGGAGATTCTTGCTCGTCTCGACGTGCCTTATCTCTCGACCCTGGCGGTGGAGTTTCAGACCCTCGACCAGTGGGAAGGCTCCAATCAGGGCCTGCTCCCGGTCGAGGCGACCATGATGGTCGCGATCCCGGAACTCGACGGCGCGACCGGCTCCATGGT
>NZ_CAIPNF010000035.1 GCF_903866365.1 uncultured Thiocystis sp. | reverse complement strand
GCTGGAAACACCAGGGCGCCAAGATTGTCTTGAGCCTGCGCGCGCTCGTGCAATCCACGGGGCGCTGGACGCAGTTCTGGGACAAGATCGATCAGTTTGGTGCTCGGCCCTGTTAGGATACATTATCGAAAGGCACCACCCATCGTCGTTGTTCAGAACTTTGTCGTCATACAAGTCCGCGTATTTGGCTTTGAGCCTCGACAACTGCGCTTCCGGCCCATCCACCATGAACTTGTAACAAAGCGGTGCTTCGCGAGGAATGTTCTCCGTTGGCGCCAAGTCAGCGGCGAAGTAAAGCGGCACCTTGACCCCAGGCGCGGCTTGCGTTTGGGGTAAGTCCTGAGCGACTGTGTTCACGGCGGCGGACGGTGTTTTTACCTGTGACTCAAGTTCCTCCAATCGCACGCGCTCAGCCTCACGGGCTGCTGCCTCGACAGCCGCACGGTGTTGCTGAAGCTCTGCCAACCGCGCTTCTTCGGCCTTGCGCTGCTCAGTCAGTTCCGCCAACCGTCGCACTTCCGCCGCATGCATGGTCTCTTCCTGCTGTTGTCGCTGAAGTTCCAGATCCGCCTGCCTGGCCTGCTGTTGCCCCCGCAGATAGAAAAGCGAGCCGCCGCCCAGTACCGTACCGACCAAGAGCAGCGCCAGCGTCGCTGATATCCACTTCCTTACCTCGGACGCTTTACGCGGCACCATCGGAACCGGTTTCGGCGCGGCGGGAACATCAGCGCCCGATGCCTCTGGTCGTGTAGGCATGGATGCTTCCCGCCACGCCTCCTGCAACGCCGCCATGCTCGGATACCGATCCGTCGCCCGCACCGCCAGCGCCTTGAGCAGCACCGCCTCCTGCGCCGGCATGATCGCAATCCCCAACCGCGAGGGCGGAATCAACTCATCCAGTTCCACCCGATCCAGCGCCTCGGGCGGCAGCACGCCGGTGATGGCGCGATACAGGGTCGCGGCCAGGCTGTAGACATCCGTCCAAGCGCCCTGTTTACCCTTGGTGCGGTATTGCTCTTCGGGGGCATAACCGGGCTTGAGGATGACTGACAGGCTCTTGCTATGCTCCCCGGCGGCAAAGCGCGCCGCGCCGAAGTCGAGCAGTTTGATCCGCCCGTTGGCGCTGACATAGATGTTGTCTGGGGCAATGTCCCGATGCAGCAAACCTTCTTGGTGGACCGCGCGCAGGGCGTCCATGATCGGCAGCAGCAACGTCAGCGCCGACTCGAACGGCAGCCGTCCGCCCGGCTGCGCGGCCAGATACTGCTTGAGCGTCAGTCCCTCGACGTAATCCATCACGCTGTAGCCGGTGCCGTGGGCGCGGAAAAAGCTCTTGACGGTGACGATGCCGGGATGCTGATCGAACCGCGCCAACGCTCGCGCCTCGTCCAAAAACCGGTCCAGACCGTAGGCAAATTGCTCGCCCGCCGCGCCGGAGTACACCGCCAGGCTCACCCCATCCGGTGCGCGGCTGGCGCTGTCGCGCGGCAGATATTCCTTGATCGCCAGGCGCAGTTGCAGATTCTCGTCCCAGGCGAGATAGGTGATGCCGAATCCGCCGTGCCCGAGCACCCGCCCAAGGCGATAGCGTCCGTCGAGTTGCGTGCCGAGCGCGAGCGCCGGGGGCGGATTGTCTGCGCCGGGTTGCCAGCCACAGATCGCGCAGGGTGTGGTGGTGGTTGCACTGAAACAGGAGGGACAGTGGGGCTCGGCGTGGGCGTCCATGAAGCGTACTCCGCGAAGACTCGAATCGGTCGGCGCCGAGACTGTAGCACACAGGATGATTGGACGGATCAGGCGCGCGGCCGCGTCGGTGGCATCAGGCCACCGCCGGAATCGGCATTTGATGGTCGAGCGTGTTTCGATAGAGATCCAGGATCGGGAAGCACAACTCATGATCGCCCCAGATCAGTTCCCCATGCTCGACGCGGAACGCTGCAAAGCGCGCCGGATCGAGATAGGCGCGGAGATCAGGATGTCGTGAGCGCGACAGGAACGGCTTGAAGTCGATGATCTGCTCGCGGCCGTCATCGAACACGAGGCGGAGCTTGAAGTCGCCAATCTGCTCAGCATGGGTGAGATTGATGATGGATGGGGTCATTTGAGTCTCCTGACGATGCGTTCAGGCTTGATCGACTTGTTCAACACGAAGAAATCGATCCATTTCGCAACGATGTCATCGGCTCTAGCCGTCACGACTTCCTTGAAGCGGCGCATTTCCATCGGCTCCAGCGGCAGGCGCCCAGCCGTTCCTGAATAGCGAATGTCGCTGACGATGCCATCGATCAGAATGATCTCGGCCCGCGATTCGCGCCCCTGAGATTTGCCATGGACATGGATCGGCTCATGCTCGTTGGCATAGAACATGATGATCAAGCCAAAGTATTCATAGAGTTTAGGCATCTCTCGCCGCCTCGATCAACGAGTCCCGTGCTGATCCGGGGAGGCGGGAGCGTCCACCGGCCAGACAAACCGCTCGCCGCAGAAGGGCACGAACAGCAGTTTGGTTTCGCCCAGCTCGATCAGGTCATAGGGGGCCAGTTCGACCGGGGCGATGACTTCCTCGTCGTTCAGATAGGCCAGCCCGCGACTGTCGCCGGGGGCGAACCGAAAGGTGTGACGCTTGGGGTTGTAGCTGATGACGGCGTGATTCTCGCGGCTGATGCTGGCGTCGCTGGTGATGGCGACATCCATCGTCGGCGAGCGACCGATGAAGTTGCGTTCTGTGTGCAGCCGATAATCGCGACCGCGCTCGGAGCCTTCGACGCACACCAGCCAGCCCACCACCGGATCGACGCCGCCCATGCGCTTGGCCCAGACAGGACGGGTCTCGCCGGCGTCCCGTCCCAGTCCGGCGGGCGGCGGCGTCCCGGCGGCGCGGGTGTGACCGCTGTCGGCGAGTGGTCGCGGGCTGCCACCCTCCCCCGCCAGCGGACGGGTGGCGTGCAGTTCCAGACCCACGCCGCAAAAGGGACAGCTTGAGTGCTCTTCGTCGTTGAAAAAATGACCGTTTCCACAAGACACCATGCTCATCAGTTTCTCCTGAACTTCAGTGCGATTCACCCGCAACAAGCATTTAAACCACGATTATTCAAATTTCATCCGTTCGTGGTGAGCCCTTCGGCTTCGCTCAGGAGAGCCTTGTCGAACCATGAACGGATGAAATTTCAGGCGGTCACGATTTTCCGCTCACCCTTCGACAAGCTCAGGGCGAACGGAAAATCGGTCGATTTTTTCCTGCAAACCGCCTCAACGAACCCTCACCCGCCCCGTCTCATCCACCCGAATGGTCGCGATGCGTGCGCGTTGCTTGAGACGCTCAAGCCGGATCTCGCCAAAGGCGTCGCTGCCGTCGCGATGAAAGAGGCGACCCTTGACCACCACCGGCTTGCGCGCATCCTTGATCGCGAACAGCTCGACCTCGATCCGATACTCGCCCGGCGGGGCGTCGCGAATCTCCCAGACTTCGTTGGCGGGGCCGATGATGGCTCGCTCAATTCGCCGGGGCGTCCTGGAAGGGTCTTGTGTTCATTCCACCAGAATTCGGCCCCGCTGGGATCGATGACATGCAGATCGACATCGTCAAAGGTATCCCAACGCACATAGAGCACCAGAAAGGTCCGGGCGAGTTGCTGGGCCAGCGCGTCGGCGCGTTGGCGCTGACGCGCGGTTTCGGCGGCGGACGCTTGGGCCTGCGCGCGGGCGGCATCCGCCTCGATTTGCGCCGCCTGGAGCGCCGCCTGTTGTTGGGCGAGGGTCTGGCGCAGTTCGGCGATGACGGCCTGCTGGTCGATGGCATCCTTGTCGTAATAGGGCAGCAGAATGACCATGACGATGAGGAAGGCGGCCATCGCCCCGGCGATGACATCGAGCATCGAAAGATTGAAGACGTTGATCTCGCGACTCCGCCGCCTCATGGCGCGGACTCTTCGGACTCGTCGGACTCGACGAACAGGGCGATGGCGCTGTAGTTGTCCTGATCGGCACGGGCCTGACGTTGCAGGCTGCGTTCCAAAAGCGCCAGCCAGTGCGCGGGATCGGCGGACTTGGCGAGCGCGATCTCCATTTCGGCCTCGGTGACCGACTCCCAGAAGCCATCGGTACACAATAGAAAGGCATCGCCCGCCTGGAGCTGCCAAGGCGTTTCGGCGAGGGTGGGACGTAGCGGTTTATCGTCGCCCAGGGCCCGTAGCAGGCGGTTGCGGTCTTCATGGAAACGGATCGCCTCGGGCGCCAGTTCGCCGGCCCGAACCAGCGCTTGCGGGACGCTGTGATCGGCGGTCTGCACGACGATCCGACCCGCGCGAAACCCGTATAGCCGGCTGTCGCCCAGATGCGCCCAGAGCGCCTGCTTTCCGTCGCTGACGAGCATCACCACCGTGGTGCGCATCCCGGCCAGACGCGGCTCGGTCCGCTGGCGCGCGTGAATGGCCTGGGTGGCCGTCGTCAGTGCCTGCATCAGGGCTTCGGTGGACAGGGGCGCAGTCGGATCGACGGTCGCGAGCAGGCTGTCCACCGCGAGTTGGGCCGCAACCTCGCCGCCGCCGTGTCCGCCCAAACCGTCGGCGACCACCCAGCAGCCGTCGCGCTGGCCGCAGACATCCTCGTTGTTCGCGCGCGCGCCGGGGTGACTGAGGGTCGCGGTCTGGACGCTGAAGGGGATCATGCGAAGGACTCCGACCATTCTCTGGCGGAGTAGTAGACGCGGAGAATCTGCAAGGTCTCGACCTGCCATGCCTGCGCCTCGACAGAGTGTCGAAGCGCATCCTCGATGATCCAATTGTGCGAACGATCCATGGCGGTTGCGAGTGTCGGGAATTGCCAGATAAAACTGCCTATGCTCGGTATCATAGCCCACCAGGGCATGCCGCTGGCCGATCCGCCATCTGCCCTCGACGCGCCCAAGCCCGATGCGGCACTGGTCGAACAGCTTGTGGGGATTCGCGGTCAGTTCGATGCTTTGCGGCTGCTCGGATCTCAGCAGGACGCCAGGGAGACGGCCGCGATCTTGGCCGAGACCGCCCACCGCTGGAGACGGTTGGCGAAGCGCATCGGTCACACCGCGAGGCGACCGGCACACTTGCCGCGCTCCGCTCCGGCCATCTCGAACTGACGCGGCTGGAACAGGCACTGGCCGAGCAACTCAGGCTCGGTCTCGCGGGGCAGGCGGCGCTGGAACGTGAGCTGCGATCGAGGCGCGAGCAACGCAATTGCAGCGCGAGGAAGCCGCCTTTCTGGCGCGGCACGGCTCGACGCCTGCCATTTCGCCGACGAGACCGGCTATCTGGCCGCCTGTCTCCCGGAAGATGACCGCAGGCGTCTGACGCGACTCGCCCGACAGCTCGACCAGGAGCAGATCGCGCTCGCGACCCAGACGCGCGAAACCGCCGACCAGTTTGCCACCGAGCGGCAGAAGGCGATCACCGATCAGCCGCGCGCCCTGCTGGCGGAGACGCTGAGCGAACTGACCGCGCGACACGGTGATCTCCAGCAGGAGACCGGCGGCCTCCGCCAGACCCTGACCGACAACGCGACGCGGCGCCTGCAACAGGCGGACCGCGCCCAGGCAATCGAGCGTGAGGGGGCGCGAATGCGCGCGCTGGGAGCGGCTGCATGATCTCATCGGCTCGGCGGACGGCAAGCTCATCGGCATCATCTCGCACGTCCCCGCGCTCAAGGAGCGAATCGGCACGCAGATTCAGGTGATCGCCCGGACGGGCGGCAGGAGCTGGCTGCGGGGACCGGGTTGCGAGGGCGCGCGAACAACGTCAAGCCGCGTCCACCGGGATCGGAAACCGCCTTGGGCTCTCAATCCGCAGCCGCTTATAGCGAGCATGCTCGCCACTGAGGATCGTCACCCGCGAGGGCGGCACGCCAAAGGCTGCGGCGATGAAGCGCTTCAACGACTCCGTTCCCTTGCCATCGACCGGCGGCGACTGGATGCGGACCCGATAATAGTCGCCGCCCGGGTCGGGTCCGACAAAACCATCCCGAGGGGCGCGCGGCTGCACGCGCAGCGACAGTTCCAGATCCTCACCGTTCCAGCGATACCAGGACATCCCATTCAGCCCTCAGAAGGGACTGCCGACGATCCATTTGAGCGGCGGAATCAGCAGCATGTTGAGCAGGGTCAGACCGATGATGACCAGCATGGGCGAGAGGTCGATCCCGCCAATGGGTTTGATCAAGCGTTGCGCCGGTTGCATCACGGGATCGGTGAGCCGGTTCAGCAGCGCGACCGCCGGGTTGTAAGGATCGGGACTGACCCAGCTCAGGATGACCCGGATCAGGATCGCGAACAGAAAAAGATTGATGAAGAGTTCGACGACGCTTGGGATCGCCCAACCGAAGGCCATCAAGGGCGAGCGATCAATGCCGAGCAACAGCGCCAGAATCCCCAGCTCGACGGTCGCGAGCAGCCAGACGAGCACCAGCGCGGCCAGATCCATCCCGCCATAACCGGGGATGATCTGACGCAGCGGACGCAGCACGGGCGTGGTGACCTTGACCACGAACTGCGAGATGGGATTGTAGAAATCCGCCCGCGCCCATTGCAGCAGAAACCGGATCGCCACCACGGCGGTATAGAGCCCGAACAGGGTCTGGATCAGGAAGACAAGCGGGTCGAGCAGATAGGAACCGGTCATGGTTGCTCCGAGAGGGTCTGTGAGATTTCGGCGGCCCGATCGCGCGCGGCCCTAGCGGCGCGTGCCACGAGCGCGTGCAGATCGGCTTCCTGAAAGACCGCGAGCGCGCGCTCGGTGGTACCCCCCGGCGAGGTGACCTGTTCGCGCAACCGGGACGGCGGAGCGGCGCTTTCCATCGCCATCTTGGCCGCGCCCAGGGCGGTCTGGATGGTTAGCAGACGCGCGGTCTGCGGGTCGAGTCCAAGCTCGATACCGGCCTCTTCCAGCGCTTCCATGAAGAGAAAGAAATAGGCGGGACCGCTGCCGGAAATGGCGGTCACCGCATCGATGCGGGCCTCGTCCTCGACCCAGCGAACGAGTCCGACGGCACGCAGGATGGTCTCGGCGCGATTGCGGCCCTCGGCGTCAACCTCCGGACTGGCGTGCAGTCCGATGGCGCCGGTCTGCACCATCGCCGGGGTGTTCGGCATGGCGCGCACCACCGGCAGCGGGGCGCCAAACCAGCGCTGCATGGCCTGCTCGGGGACGCCGGCCATCACCGAGATGATCAGTGGTCTGGCGGCAACCACCGCCGCGGCGATGTCGGTACAGACCGCGGCGGCCATCTGCGGCTTGACGCAGAGTACGAGCGTGTCCGCGTTGGCGATGGCCTCGGCGTTATTGGCGAAGGCACGCACACCGAAGCTGGCCTGAAGCGTCTCGCGCCGCTCCTGACTCGGATCGGCGACCTGGATGGTATCTGGCGCGTGGCCGTCGGCGATCAGGCCGGCGATCAGGCCGGCGGCCATGTTGCCGCCACCGATGAAGGCGATTCTGGCTGTGGTCATATCAACCCCGGAAACGTGAAACGGAATGGGCGGCACGATGCTTGATCGACGCCTGATGCTCAATTATACGGGCGCGGCCCGAAGATCGCCGTGCCGATGCGAACGAAGGTCGCCCCTTCCAGAATCGCGGCCTCCAGATCGTCGGACATCCCCATGGACAGGTCGGAGAGCGGCCGCGCCGGCGTGGCGAGTCGATCGCGCAGGTTGCGCAGCGCCTCGAAGGGTTGACGCCGCACCGCTTCATCCTCGGCTGGGGCAGGCAGGGTCATAAGTCCGCGCACGCGCAGACCGGGCAAAGTCTCGCAGACGTCGAGCAGATCGGCAACCGCCGCCGGATCAATGCCGTCCTTGCTGGACTCGCCGCTCAGATTGACCTCAAGACAGACCTTCAGCGGCGGGGCGTCGGCGGGGCGCTGCTCGCTCAGGCGACGCGCATGCGCGGGATCCGCCAGGCTGTGCACCCAGTCGAAATGGGTGGCGATCTGACGGGTCTTGTTGGCCTGCACGCGGCCGATAAAATGCCATTCGATGTCCAGGTCGGCAAGCAGGGCCATCTTGTCGAGCGCCTCCTGGACATAGCTTTCGCCGAAGGCGCGCTGCCCAAACCGATAAGCGGCGCGGATGGCCTCGGCGGGTTGCTTTTTGCTCACCGCGATCAGTGCGACTTGCTCGGGAGGGCGACCCGCGCGCGCGCAGGCGGCCTGGATGCGCGCGCGCACCTGTTGCAGATGGGATTCAATGTTTGCAGCGATCATGAGGTTTCAAGCGCGAAGCCGTTGCACGTCCAGCAGATCGTGCAGTTGCCGCAGCGCCTGACCCCGGTGACTGAGCCGGTTCTTGGTCTCGGGGTCGAGTTCGGCGGAACTGCAACCGTGCGTCGGGACGAAAAAGATCGGATCGTAGCCGAAACCATTCGCACCGCGCACATCGGTCAAAATCACGCCCTCCCAGGTTCCCTGGCAGATGAGCGGCGTCGGGTCGAAGGCATGGCGCAGATAGACCAGCACGCACTGAAAACGAGCCGTCCGTTCGGCTTCGGGCAGACCTTCAAGATCCTTCAGCAACTTGACAAGATTGTCCTCGTCGGAGGCGCCGACGCCCGCGTAACGGGCCGAGTAGATGCCAGGCGCGCCCTGTAGCGCGTCGACCTCCAGCCCCGAATCGTCGGCGATGGCCGCGAGTCCGCTGTATTGCGCGGCATGACGGGCCTTGAGGATCGCATTCTCGACAAAGGTCAAGCCGGTTTCCGCGACCTCGGGGACGCCATACTCGTTCTGCGGCACGACCCGGATGCGCGCGTCCGCGAGCAGTTGGCCGATCTCCCGCACCTTTCCCGGGTTGTTGCTGGCCAGGACGATCGACTCTCCGATATGCGATTGGCTCATCGAATGCTCCCAGGAAAATGTCTCAACCGACCAGCGCCGCGCGCTGCGCGGTCTGGATCTGGCGGATGCCCGCCGCACCCAGCGCCAGCAGGGCGTCGAGTTCCTCGCGGCTGAAGGGCGCGCCTTCGGCGGTGCCCTGGACCTCGATAAAGCGACCCTCGCCGTCCATAATCAGATTCATGTCGGTCTCGGCGGCGCTATCCTCGGCATAGTCCAGATCGAGCACGGGGACGCCGTTGTAGATGCCGACCGAAACCGCTGCGACCTGCGAATGGATGGGGCTGGCCGCCAGTTCGCCGCGCGCGAGCAGCCCGTCGATAGCGTCGCGCAGCGCGACCCAGGCGCCGGTGATGGAGGCGGTGCGGGTGCCGCCATCGGCTTGCAGCACGTCGCAATCCAGGGTGATCGAGCGTTCTCCGAGCGCCTTCAGATCGACAGCCGCGCGCAACGAGCGACCGATCAGGCGTTGAATTTCCAGGGTGCGTCCGCCCTGTTTGCCCTTGGTCGCCTCGCGCTGGGTCCGTTGATCGGTGGCGCGCGGCAGCATCCCGTATTCGGCCGTGATCCAGCCCTTGCCCTGGCCTTTAAGGAAGGGCGGTACGCGCGCCTCGACGCTGGCCGTGCAGAGCACGCGAGTGTCGCCGCATTCGACCAGCACCGAACCCTCGGCGTGGCGTGTGAAACCGCGAGTGAAACGGAGCGGGCGGAGTTCGTCGGGGCGTCGTTGCGATGGTCTCATGATGTCTCTGTGTTCAGTGATGTGGGCTAGGCAATTTCCAGGAAAATATACATCAAAATCAATACTTTAAATGGACAGGATTAACAGGATCGCCCAGGATGGACAGGATGGACAGGATGGACAGGATTTCATAAAACACTGTTTTTTAATCCTGTTAATCTTGAAAAATCCTGTTAATCCTGTCCATTAACCGCCTCTCCGTGGGTAGATGGTTTTCAGGAAATCACCTTGATGATTGAATTCCGTGGCTGTCGACCGATGCCGCCGGGGCCGTTTCCGTGAGTCGGGCAAGCTGAGTCTCGTCGAGGTGCGAGGACAGCACGGTCAGGAGTTGCGCGGCATCCTGGGGTCGCTCCGCGGGATCCATGCGGAGCGACCAGTCGACAGCCTCCAGCAGAAACGCCGGATAGCGATCCTTCAGCGCGACGGTGGCGGGGACGAGTGTATCCTCCTTTTGGCGCTCGGGCGCGGGCTGGGGGGTGCGACCTTCCATACAGGTGCGAATACTGGCGCCAACCGCGTAGACATCGGTCCAGGGACCGACCTGACCGGCCCGGAAGTATTGCTCCACTGGAGAATAACCGGCCGTAATCACCTGGCCGCCGCGTGTCCGGCCGCGATTGAGCGGATGGACCGCGCCCAGATCGAGCAGCAACGGCTGATTGCCATGACGCAGATGGATGTTGCCCGGCTTCACGTCCAGGTGCAGCATGGCGCAGCGATGCAGCAACGCCAGCGCATCCAGAATCGGCACGAAGACCTCCAGAATAAAGGTGGCGCTGAGCCCGCCCTTGCGTTCGTGCAGATAGGCGCCAAGATTGCGGCCGCGCTCGTTCGGCATCACCAGATAGCCGGTGTCGTAGGCCAGAATAAAGGCCAGCACCCGCACGATGTTGGGATGCTTCAGCGCCGCCAGCGCCTTGACTTCCTGGAAAAATAATTTCTTCCCGTGGTGGAGGTTTTCGGTATAGTCGGGATTGATCGGCACCACCCGCCGCGCGCTGTCGCGACACGCGATCTTCTTGGGCATGTATTCCTTGATCACCACGTCTTCGCCGCTCTCCTCGTCCTTGGCCAGATAGATGAGGCTGAAAC
This sequence comes from uncultured Thiocystis sp., assembly GCF_903866365.1. GTDB lineage: Bacteria > Pseudomonadota > Gammaproteobacteria > Chromatiales > Chromatiaceae > Chromatium. The sequence continues at coordinate 19,119 of NZ_CAIPNF010000035.1, read as the reverse complement.
CGCCCTTGGCGATCGGTTTGACGATTCGATAACAGCCCACCAGGGTGCCAGGGGGGAGACTCTCGCGGGCGGCGGCCATGATTGCGGGTGCGGATTTCCGGGCAAACGTTGATTGGATTCAACCGGTATAATAGACCCATCGCGCGCGGAGATGCCGCCGTTGCGTTTTTTTGCGCCCTGACCGACCCGAGAGACACTCCTCACTATGATTAAAAGTATGACAGCCTTCGCCCGCGAGTCCAGCGGCGGAGACTTCGGCGAGTTGACCTGGGAAATACGCTCCGTCAACCATCGCTATCTGGAATCCTATCTCCGCCTGCCCGAGGAACTGCGCGCGCTCGATGTCACCGTGCGGACGCGTCTGGCGGCCCGCCTGCAGCGGGGCAAGGTCGATTGCGGACTGCGTTATGTCCCGGCGGTCGGCGCCGTGGGCCGTCTGCGGATCAACCGCCCGTTCGTCGAGCAGCTGCTGGCGGCCGGGCAGGAAGTGGGACAACTGATCGGGTGCGGCGTCGAGCCATCCCCTTTCGAACTCCTGCGCTGGCCGGGGGTCATTCAGGAGCAGGAGCCGGATCTGGATCGGCTGACGACCGCGGCCCTGGAACTGCTGGAGGTCACGCTCGACGCCCTGCTCGCGACCCGCGAGCGCGAGGGCGCGCGGCTGGAGGTTCTGCTGCGCGATCGCTGCGACCGTCTGCTGGAAAGCGTGACGAGGGTGCGTGCGCGCATGCCGGATGTTCTTGGCGGAGTGCGCGAGCGACTCGCCGAGCGGCTCGCCGAATTGCGGGCCGAGCTGGATCCAGCGCGTCTGGAACAGGAAATCTCGCTCCTGGCCGCAAAACTCGACGTGGACGAAGAGATGGACCGGCTGGAGGCCCACGCGGCCGAGGTTCGGGATGTCCTGACCCGCGACGAGCCAGTCGGTCGACGGCTGGATTTCCTGATGCAGGAACTCAACCGCGAGGCCAATACCCTGGGCTCGAAATCCGCGGACGTGGCGGTGACGCGCGAGGCGGTGGAGATGAAGGTGCTGATCGAGCAGATGCGCGAACAGATCCAGAATCTGGAATAAACGCCGGCAACCGCGCGTGGAGAGCAGCATGAACGACGGAGTCCTTTTCATTGTCTCGGCCCCCTCGGGCGCCGGCAAGACCAGTCTGGTCAAGGCGCTGCTGACGCGCGACCCCGGTCTGTCGCTGTCGGTCTCCTGTACCACGCGGCCCGCGCGCGCGGGCGAGGAGGACGGGATCCACTATCATTTTCTCGATCAGGCCCGGTTTCGCCAAGCGCTTGCCGAGGGCGCCTTTCTGGAGTCCGCGGAGGTCTTCGGCAACCTCTACGGAACCCGTGAACTGGACGTGCGTGCCTGTTTGTCCGCTGGCCGGGATCTGATCCTGGAAATCGACTGGCAGGGCGCGCGTCAGGTCCGGGAGCGCTTTCCGGCGGCGGTGGGGATTTTCGTGCTGCCGCCGACCATCGCGGAACTGGAGCGCCGGCTGCGGGGCCGGGGCACGGACAGCGATGCGGTCATCGCGCGTCGCATGACCCAGGCGCGCGACGAGATGGCGCATTATGCCGAATACGATTATCTGGTGGTCAACGATCGTTTCGAGACCGCGCTCGACGCGCTCGCGGCGATCGCCACCGCCGAGCGGCATCGTCTGGCCCGCCAGCGACCGCGTTTGAGCGATCTGCTGGATCGCCTGGACTGAATTCACAGGAGAACACAATGGCAAGAATTACCGTCGAGGATTGTCTCGACCATGTCGATAACCGCTTCGATCTCGTCCTGCTCGCCACCAAGCGCGCGCGACAACTGGCGAATGGCGTCGAGCCCATTCTGCCCTGGTCGAACGATAAACCCACCGTGATGGCGCTGCGCGAGATTGCCGCCGGCCATATCTCCAATGCCATGGTTCAGGCGGCCCAGCGGGAGATGGACGAGACGGCGGCGGCCCTGGAACAGGCCATCGCGGAAGGCTTTAGCGTCGATCCCTCGGAACCGGAGCCGTCGGGAAATGCCCTCGACTGAGTGAATGACGTGCCCGCCTCGCAGGGACACATCGATGCAAAGGGTGCCGACCCCTTTTCCACCACGCCGCCGCCGCACAGCGCGAGCGCCCTGATCGCAGCCGGTTCGCGACCCATGCAAGCGGTCGCGGCGCCCGATGTCAGGGCCGACTTGACGCCCGACCAGGCGGCTGACAGCGAATCGCCGGCGCCGACCGCGCAACGCTATCTGATCAGCGACCTTTGCACCTATCTCGACGCTTACCTGCCGCCCGAGCAGGTCAGGGAGTGTTATCGCGCCTATATGTTCGGGGCCGAGGCGCACGCCGGACAGACACGCAAATCCGGCGAACCCTATATCTATCACCCGTTGGCGGTGGCGCGCATCCTCGCCGAGATGCGGATGGACTATAAATGTCTGATCGCGGCCTTTCTGCACGATGTCATCGAGGACACCGAGATCGCCAAGGAGCGGGTGGCCGAACTCTTCGGCGAGGATGTCGCCGAATTGGTCGATGGCGTCAGCAAGCTGACTCAGATCGATTTTAAATCGCGGGCCGAGGCCCAGGCGGCCAGCCTGCAGAAAATGCTGCTGGCGATGACGCGGGATATCCGGGTCATCCTGATTAAACTCGCGGATCGTCTGCACAACATGCGCACGCTCGACTCCATGAGCCCGGAGGCCTGTCGGCGCATCTCCCGCGAAACTCTCGACATCTTCGCCCCGATCGCCAACCGGCTCGGGATCAATCGGGTGCGGGTGGAACTGGAGGAACTCGGCTTCGCGCATTACTGGCCCTGGCGTCGCCGGGTCATCCAGCGCGCGTTGCTCAAGACCAGCGGCGCGCGCATCGAGATGGTCGGCACCGTGGAGACCGCGCTGAAACGCGCCTTGCAACAGGAGGACATTCAAGGCGCGGTCGAGGGGCGACGCAAGCATCTCTTCGGCATCTACCGCAAGATGCGCGACAAGTCGCGCGACTTCTCCCAAGTCGTCGACGTGTTCGCCTTCCGGGTCACGGTGGATCGGGTGGATACCTGCTACCGGGTGCTCGGTCTTGTGCACAACATGTACAAGCCGGTGCCAGGGCGTTTCAAGGACTATATCGCGATCCCCAAGGCCAACGGCTATCAATCGTTGCACACCGCGCTGGTCGGTCCACAAGGCATCCAGATCGAGATTCAGATTCGCACCGAGGACATGCAGCGGGTCGCGGAGTCGGGCATCGCGGCACACTGGATGTATAAGTCCGGTGGCCAGGCGGCCGCCAACCCCGCCACGCTGGCCGCTGACTGGTTGCAGAATTTGCTGGAAATGCAGCGCGAAGCGGGCAATTCGGTCGAGTTCCTGGAGCATGTCAAGGTCGACCTCTTTCCGGGCGAGGTGTATATTTTTACCCCCAAGGGACACATCCTCAGCCTCAAACGCGGCGCCACCGTGGTCGATTTCGCCTATGCGATTCACTCCGACGTGGGTAATAGCTGCGTGGCCGCGCGGATCGACCGGCGGATGGCGCACCTGAACACGACCCTGCGCAATGGCCAGACCGTGGAAATCATCACCGCGCCTGGCGCGCGACCGAATCCCGGCTGGCTCAATTTCGTGGTGACGGCCAAGGCGCGGGTCAATATCCGCGGCTATCTCAAAAATATCCGGCATCTCGAAGCGCAGAACTTTGGGCGACGCCTGTTGAGCGCCGAACTCGCCGCCTTCAAGACCGACGTCGATCGAGTCGATCCGCTACGCCTTGCGGCCTATCTGGAGAATGGCCATCTGCGCGGCATCGAGGATCTGTTCGGCGAGATCGGTCTCGGCAATCGTCTGGCCACTCTCGTGGCCCGTCGTTTGGTTGGGGTCGAGGGCGACGAAGCCGCTGGCGAGACGCGTCAGGATCGGGATCTCCACCCCCACCGGCTTGCCATCCGGGGGACCGAGGGCATGGTGGTCAGCTTCGCCCGCTGCTGTCGCCCCATCCCCGGCGATGACATCACCGCGCTCTTCAGTCCGGGCCGCGGCATCGTGGTCCACCGCGCCGAGTGCCGCAACCTGGGCAGTCTGGACGGCAAGCGCGACAAGCGTCTCGACGTGCAATGGTCGGACCATCCCGAGGGCGAATACCCCACCGAGATTCGGGTCGAGATCGGCAATCGCCGCGGCGCCCTAGCCGTGGTTGCCGGGGCGATCGCCGAACAGGGCTCGAATATCGAGAACGTTCTCTCAAAAGAAAAGGACGGCATGACGACCGATCTGGAGTTTCTGATCCTGGTCCACAGCCGCGCCCACCTTGCCCGCATCATGCGCCGCCTGCGGCAAATCCCGCTGATCACCCGGATTGTGCGCGTCGCGCGCTCCTGAACCGCCCATCCTGGTCCAGGACGTTGCGATCGCTGGGGATTGTATCGATCCACGCGGGTTGGAGCCGCCACGGTTAACGGTTGCAACCAAGATGCCGCGACGCCAACTACAGGCCGATAAGGCCACTGGCGCATCCCGCGCTGGCGTTGTTGAAGGGTGATCCCCCATGAATGAAATCTCACGCGACGAGCGTCTTTCCGCGACCCGGCGCACCATGGATCTCCTGCAGGGCTGGGGGTTAGGCGCCCGCGAGATTGCCGTGATCCTGCAACTCCCGGAGACCGTCAAGGCCCGTCATATTGGCCGCTTTTGCGATGGCGAGCCATTCCCCGACGATCCTCTGGTGAACCGTCGGATCGACTATCTTTCCCGGATCGAGGAGGCCTTGCACACCTTTTTTCCCCGCAATCCGGAGATGCGTCATCTGTGGGTCAAGCGGGCGAACAAGCGCTTTGGGCAGCGCGCGCCGGTGTCGGTGATGGTAGAGGATGGCGAGAGCGGCATGATCTCGGTACTGTCCCATCTGGATTGCACCTTTGCCTGGGATCTGACCGGCTCGAAGACGGACTACGCCCAAACCTGAATCATCCGCGCGCCAAGGGCTTTCCATTTTTACCGAGAAGGCAGAAGATTGCGTCATGGACGCATTCCCACTCCCCCTTGCCCGTATCGGCATTATTGGCGGCGGTCAACTTGGCCGCATGATGGCCAAGGCCGCGAAACGACTCGGCTGTACCTGCGTGGTGCTCGATCCGACTCCCGGCTCGCCGGCCGGGCAGGTCGCCGGGCATCAGATCGTCGGTCACTATCATGACCCGGCGAAACTGCGCGAACTGGCCGAATCCTGCGATGTCACCACCTTCGATATCGAGGATATCGACACCGACACCCTGATCCAGCTCGTCCGCGAAGGTCACAATGTCCATCCCTCGCCCAAGGTACTGGCGCTGATCCAGGACAAGCTGACTCAAAAACAGGCGCTGGCGGAGGCCGGAATCCCCACCGCGCCCTTCATCCCCATGCCGGAGCCCAACCCCGAAGCCTTTGCCGACTTCGGCTATCCGCTGGTGCAGAAGGCGCGTCGCGGCGGCTATGACGGGCGCGGGGTGGCGATCATGCACACGCCCGCGGACTATCGGCAGCACCTGCCGGTTCCCTCCCTGGTCGAACGCTTCGTCCCGGCCGCGAAGGAACTGGCCGTGCTGGTGGCGCGGGGGCTGGATGGCGACTGCCGGAGTTATCCCGTGGTGGAGATGTGTTTTCGTCCCGGCGAGAATGTGCTCGACATGCTGCTCGCACCGGCGAACCTTCCCGCCGAGACGGCCGCGGCCGCCGAGAAGCTCGCCGTGCGGACACTGGAAGTGCTGGGCGGCGTCGGGATCTTTGGCGTGGAGATGTTCCTGACCAGGGACGGCGATCTTCTGGTCAATGAGGTCGCCCCACGCACCCACAATTCCGGCCACCACACCATCGAGGCCAATGTCACCGATCAGTTCGAGCAGCATCTGCGGGCTATCGTCGGTCTTCCGCTGGGGTCCACGGCGCAATTGTCGCCGGCGGCCATGATCAATCTGCTCGGCGCGCCCGGACATCGAGGCCGTCCCGTGATCAAGGGCATGGCGGAGGCGTTGGCGATTCCCGGCGTCTGTCTGCATCTGTATGGTAAGGCCGCGACCGCGCCCTTCCGCAAGATGGGTCATGTCACGGTGCTCGATCCGGACATCGAGACTGCCCGCCGCAAGGCCGAGCGCGTGCGCGATCTTATCGAAATTTCCGGAGAGGACCATCCATGAACCAGTCAGCAAACCATGGTCTGCCCCTGGTCGGGATCATCATGGGCAGCGATTCGGATCTGCCGGTGATGCGCGAGGCCGCCGACATCCTGGCTGAATTCGGCGTGCCGTATGAAATGACCATCGTCTCCGCGCATCGCACGCCCCGCCGACTCTTCGAGTATGCCGAGTCGGCCGTGGACCGCGGGCTGCGGGTGATCGTCGCCGGCGCGGGCGGTGCCGCGCATCTGCCGGGCATGGCGGCGGCCATCACCCCGCTGCCGGTGATCGGCGTGCCGGTGAAAAGCGCCTGTCTGTCCGGGGAGGATTCGCTGCTCTCCATCGTGCAGATGCCGCCCGGCGTGCCGGTGGCGACGGTGGCGATCAATGGCGCGAAAAATGCCGGCATCCTCGCCGTCCAGATCCTCGGGGCCTCGGATCCCGTGATGCGCGAACGGATCGTCCGCTATAAACGCGATCTGGAGGCGCTGGTGATGGAAAAAGTGGCCCGACTGGAGCAAACCGCGCTGGAGTAACGACCATGAACCCTTTGTCCCGTATCGATCCCGACGATCCTTATCCAGAGAGTGATGGACAGCCCATGGCGGACAACACGGAGCAGTACGAATGGATCGTCCGGATCAAGGAAAACCTGGAGATCCTGTTCGCCGACCGGGCGGATGTCTTCATTGCCGGCGACCTCCTGTGGTATCCGGTCCCCGACCGCCAGATCGTCGGTCCCATCGCGCCGGATGTGCTGGTTGCCTTCGGGAGACCCAAGGGCAAGCGCGGTTGTTACAAGCAGTGGGAAGAAGACGGAATTGCCCCCCAAGTCGTCTTCGAGATCCTGTCACCCTCCAACAGCCGCAAGGAGATGGCCGACAAGCGAGACTATTACGAACTCTATGGCGTCGAGGAATATTACCTCTATGACCCGGACCGCAATCGCCTGGAGATCTGGCGCCGCGAGGACGGGCGACTGCTGTCGGTCTCCCATCTGAACGGCTGGGTGAGTCCGCGCCTGGGTATCCGTTTCGCTTTGCGCCCCGAGACGCTGGAACTCTTCGACCCGCATGGCCGGCCGTTCATGACCTCGGTCGAGCTGGCGCGCCACGCCGAGCAGGCGTGGGCGCGGGCCGATCAGGAACAGGCGCGAGCGGAGCAGGAACAGGCGCGGGCCGATCAGGAGCGGACGCGAGCGGACCAGGAACGGGCGCGGGCGGACCAGGCCAGCCAGCGCGCGGAGCGTCTGGCCGAACGCTTACGCGCGCTCGGCATCGATCCGGAAACACTCGACCCTGACACGCATCAGCATTGAACGCTGGAATTCGTGAACCGGTCGAAGGTTCCCGAGCCCGGATGCGTTTTCAATTCAGGCTCATTTTGCAGAAGCCGAACGGGCTGACCACCAACGGAGTGACGCGTGGATATCGCCGAACTACTTGCCTTCAGTGTCAAGAACAATGCCTCCGACCTGCATCTGTCGGCCGGGCTCCCCCCCATGATTCGGGTCGACGGCGACATGCGCCGGATCAATGTTCCGCCCCTGGAACATCGTTCGGTGCATTCGTTGGTCTACGACATCATGAACGACAAGCAGCGTAAGGATTACGAGGAATTCCTGGAGACCGACTTTTCGTTCGAGATCCCCGGCGTGGCGCGGTTCCGGGTCAATGCCTTCAACCAGAAGCGCGGCGCCGGCGCGGTCTTCCGGACCATCCCCTCGAAGGTGCTGTCGCTGGAGGATCTGAAGGCCCCGGCGAGTTTCAAGGACATCGTCGATGTCCCGCGCGGTCTGGTGCTCGTGACCGGGCCGACTGGCTCGGGTAAATCGACCACGCTCGCGGCGATGGTGGATCATCTCAACGACACGAAATACGAACACATCCTCACCATCGAGGATCCGATCGAGTTCGTGCACACCAGCAAAAAGTGCCTGGTCAATCAGCGCGAGGTCCATCGCGACACCCTCGGCTTCAGCGAGGCCCTGCGCTCCGCCCTGCGCCAGGATCCGGACATCATCCTGGTCGGCGAGATGCGTGATCTGGAGACCATCCGGCTCGCGCTCACCGCTGCCGAGACCGGGCATCTGGTGTTCGGCACCCTACATACAACCTCCGCAGCCAAGACCATCGACCGGATCATCGACGTTTTCCCTGCCGCCGAGAAGGACATGGTTCGCGCCATGCTCTCGGAGTCGCTGCGCTCGGTCATCGCCCAGACCCTGCTGAAAAAGACCGGCGGCGGCCGGATCGCGGCCCACGAGATCATGATCGGTACGCCTGCCATCCGGAACCTGATCCGCGAGGCCAAGGTCGCGCAGATGTATTCGGCGATCCAGACCGGTCAGGCGCACGGCATGCAGACCCTGGATCAGAATCTGAAAGAGCTGATGCAGAAGGGCCTGATCGCGCGCAAGGACGCCCGCTCGAAGGCGCAGAATAAGGACGATTTCATGTAATGGACCTCAAACGCGCGCTGGAACAACTGCTTGGCGCACTGGACGAAAAAAAGGGTTCCGACCTCTTCATCACGGCCGGCTGGCCGCCCAGTATCAAGATCGATGGCGCGATCTACCCCGCCGCCAAGCAGCCGCTCACCGCCGATCAGGCGCGCGGCATGGTCTACGAGATCATGAACGAACGCCAGCGCGCCGAATTCGACGACACCAAGGAGTGTCAGTTCGCGATCGACCGCTCGCCGCTCGGACGCTTCCGTGTCAGCGCCTTCGTCCAGCGCGATTCGGTTGGGATGGTGCTGCGACGTATCGAGTCCCGGATCCCCACCCTGGAAGAACTCAAACTGCCCTCGATTCTGCGCGATCTGGGCATGGTCAAGCGCGGCCTGGTGATTTTCGTCGGCGCGACCGGCACCGGCAAATCGACCTCGCTCGCGGCCCTGGTCGGCTATCGCAATCGCAAGAGCAGCGGACACATCATCACGGTCGAGGATCCGATCGAGTTCGTGCACGAGCACGACGGCTGCATCATCACCCAGCGCGAGGTGGGGGTGGATACCGAATCCTTCGAGGTCGCGCTGCGCAATACCCTGCGCCAGGCCCCGGATGTCATCCTGATCGGCGAGATCCGCACCCGGGCGACCATGGAATACGCCATCACCTTCGCCGAGACCGGCCATCTGGTGCTGGCCACCCTGCATGCCAACAATGCGAATCAGGCGCTGGACCGCATCATCAACTTCTTTCCGGAAGACTCGCGCGATCAGATGCTGCTGGATCTGTCGCTCAACCTCAAGGCCATCGTCGCCCAGCAGTTGGCGCCCCGCAAGAGCGGCCAGGGGCGGCGCGCGGTGGTCGAAATCCTGCTCAACACGCCGCTGGCCGCCGACCTAATCCGCAAGGGCGAGGTGAGCAAACTCAAGGAGTTGATGAAGAAATCCGGCGAGCAAGGAATGATCACCTTCGACCAGGCGCTCTTCAATCTCTACGAGGAGGGCGAGATCAGCTACGAGGACGCGATCCGCTACGCCGATTCGGCCAACGAGGTGCGACTCATCATCAAATTGCAGGGAGGCACCGCGCAACGGGCCGCGACCGATCGCACCATCGACGGCATCACGCTGGTGCAGGAGGAAGAGCGGAAACCGCCGCCGCGCTGAGCGGCGGCCCATCGCGCATCGGATGGGGTTTTGCCGCGCGCGATCAGCCCTGCTTCTCGAACACGACGCGACCGCCCAGTAGCGTCCAGACGACGCGCCCACGCATTTCCTGACCCAGAAACGGCGAATGATGGCCGCGACTGACCAGGGTCTCGGCGGTCGGAATCCAGGTCTCCCCAGGATCGAAGACACAGAGGTCGGCGGGATCGCCGGGCGCGAGCCGCCCCAGGTTGCGGCCCAGGATCGCGGCGGGGCCGGCGGTCAGCCGTTCGATCGCCCCGGAAAGATCCAGCACGCCCTCGGCGACCAGACGCAGCGCCAGCGGCAGCAGGGTCTCCAGGCTGGAGATGCCGGGCGCGGTCTCCGGAAAAGGCGCGAGCTTAGCGTCCGCGTCATGCGGCTGGTGGTCGGAGCAGATAGCGGCGAGGTCGCCTCTCGCGAGCGCGGCGCGCAAGGCGTCCCGGTCCGCGAGGGTGCGCAGCGGCGGGATCAGATGACAGTTCGCGTCGAAGCCGGCAAGATCCGCTTCGGTTAGAAAGAGCTGATGCAGACTGACATCGCCGCTGGCGTTTACCCTACGGCGGCGCGCCTCGGCCAGCATCGCCACCCCGCGCGCCGTGGAAAGGCCGCGAAAGTGAATGCGCGCGCCGGTCTGTTCGGCAAGCGCCAGATCGCGCGCGACCGCGACCGTCTCGCTGGCTTCCGGGATGCCGGGGAGTCCAAGTCGCGTGCTCATGCGGCCTTCATGCACGCAGCCGCCCTCGCCCAGATCCTGATCCCGCGGGTGGAGAAAGACCGTGAGCCCGAAGGTGGCGGCATACTCCAGCGCCCGGCGCTGTACCTGCGCATTGCGAATCGGCCGGTCGGCCTGGCTCAATACCGGACAACCTGCCTGCTTGAGCGCCGCCATCTCGGTGATCTTGCGGCCTTCCAAACCCTGAGTCACGGCGCCGGCCGGCAGGACACGGGCATATCCCAGACGTTCGGCGGTCTGATGCACGAGCTGCGCGACGGCTGGGGTGTCGATCACCGGCAGGGTGTCGGGCGGACAGCAGAGCGTGGTGATGCCGGAGGCGGCGGCGGCGCGGGTTTCGCTGGCGATGGTCGCCTTCTGTTCGTGGCCGGGCTCGCGCAGCCGGGCGCAGAGATCGACGAAGCCGGGACAGACGATCAGACCCCGCGCGTCGAGCGTGCGCTCGGGCCGAAAGCCTTCCGGGTCGTCACCGATGGCGAGCACCCGGCCCTCGGCGAGGTGCAGGTCGGCGATGCGGTCGATGCCGCTGGCGGGGTCGATCAGCCGCCCGTTGCACAGACTGATGCGGGATGCATTAACCATTGAGAAACTCGCCTCGCCCCTGGCTGTTCAGATTTTGGGTGCCGATGCACATCGACATCACCGCCATGCGCACCGCGATCCCGTTCGTCACCTGCTCCAGAATGACCGAGCGGGGACCGTCGGCCACCTGCGAATCCATCTCCACGCCCCGATTGATGGGGCCAGGGTGCATGACGATAGCGTCCGGGCGGGCACCGGACAGACGCTTCTCGGTCAGCCCGAACAGGTGGAAATATTCATGCTCGCTGGGCAGGAGCGCGCTATTCATGCGCTCGCGCTGGATGCGCAGCATGATGACCACGTCCACGTCGCGCACGCCTTCGCGCAGATCATGGAAAACGCGCACGCCAAAGGCTTCCTCGACCCGGCTGGGCAGCAGGGTGCGCGGGGCGATCACGCGAATCTCCGCGACGCCCAGGGTCGTCAGGGCATGGATCTGGGAGCGCGCCACGCGCGAGTGCAGGATGTCGCCCACGATGGCGACGCGCAGACTGGCGAAATCGGGCTTGTGCCGGCGAATGGTGAACATGTCCAGCATGCCCTGGGTCGGGTGCGAGTGCCGCCCGTCGCCGGCATTGATGATGCTGACATGCGGATCGGCATGCGCGGCGATGAAGTGAGCGGCGCCGCTGGTGGCGTGACGCACCACGAACATGTCGACATGCATTGCCTCCAGGTTGTGCAGGGTATCGAGCAGGGTCTCGCCCTTGGCGGTGGCCGAGGTGGAGATGTTGAGATTGAGCACATCCGCCGACAACCGTTTGGCGGCCAGCTCGAAGGTGGTGCGGGTGCGGGTGCTGTTCTCGAAAAAGAGGTTGGCGACGACCTTGCCGCGGCACAGCGGCACCTTCTTGACCGCCTGCTGGGCGACTCCGAGAAAGCCCTCCGCGCGATCCAGGATCTCGGTCAGAAGCTCCCGGCTCAGACCATCGATGGTGAGGAAGTGCTTGAGATGACCCTGCGCATCGAGTTGTGGATTCGGTGTGCTCATGGGCGGTTCGTTTCCGGATCGGGGCCTGGAGAGACGCGCGGATCCTCCTCGGGGTTTGACCGCGCGTCCTTGAGATCGCTCTTGCCCGCGGGTTTCCGGGGCGCCTGTCCCCGGAGCAGGATCAAGGGTGCGGGGCCACTGAGCTTGATCTGTTCGTCCCGGTCCAACCGCGCGCGTAATCCGACCACATCCGGGGCGATCGGCAACTCGCGCCCGGCACGCTCGGCCAGGGTCGCCAGAATCACCGAGGCCGGTCGACCGTAATCGAACAGGACATTGAGCGCGGCACGGATGGTGCGCCCGCTTTGCAGCACGTCGTCGACCAGGATCAGATGACGATCGTCGATCCCGACCGGCAGACAGGAGGGGCGGACCTGCGGATGCAGGCCGATCCGGGTGAAGTCGTCGCGGTAGAAGGAGATGTCCAGATGACCGAGCGGCTCGTGCAGGCCAAGCGCCCCATGCAGCCGTTCCGCGACCCAGACACCACCGGTATGGATGCCGATCATGAGTGGGTCGGCAATGCCCTGGCGAGCCAGCAGGCCGGTCAGTTCATCGACCATCCTGGCGATGGCGGCGTCGATCTCGGCGGCGTTCTTCCAGAGTTCGGTCCGCCCGAGAGCGGGCGTGCGGATGTCAAGGTTGCTCACAAAGCCAGGTTTCCAGGATAAGGGCCGCCGCGAGCGCGTCGACGGCTTCCCGGGTGGGCGGGGCGTGGCCGGGTCGCTCCAGGATCTGACGGCGGGCCTCGATGGAGGTCAGGCGTTCGTCGATCAGATGGACCGCAAGTCCGTAGCGACCCTGAAGCTGGCGCGCGAAACGGTGAACCCGCGGCGACCAGTCCACTTCGGTATCGTCCATATTAAAGGGGAGACCGACGACCAGCGCGCTGGGCCGCCAGTCGCGGATCAGCGTCTCGATCCGTGGCCAGTCCGGCTGTTCGTTCCGATGGCGCAGCGTGATCAGGGGGCTTGCCGAGCGTGTCACCATCTGGCCCACGGCCACGCCGATCTTACGGGTGCCGAAATCGAATCCCAACAGGGTCGTCATACGCGATCCGGACGCGGTTTACGCGTGACCGGCTTCGCCGCTCAGCAGGTTGAGATCCACCACGCCAAGCAATTGGGCGGCCGCTATCCAGCGCGCGCTCGATGGCATGCGGAAAATGATGTCATTGCTGGCCGGTCCGTTGAGCCAGGCGTTGGCGCCCATCTCCTGCTCCAGTTGACCGCCGCCCCAGCCGGCATAGCCCAACGCGATCAGGATTTGCTCAGGCCCCTCGCCGCTGGCGATCGCTTCGAGGACATCGCGGGAGGTGGTGACGCTGATATCGGGCGTGATGGCCAGGGTGGAATCGAAGGCCGGGCCGGCGGTATGGAGCACGAAACCGCGATCGGTCTGGACCGGGCCGCCCTGATAGACCGGCGTCTCGAGCACCCCGGCGCTCAAGGTCGTGATATCGAGTTGGGAGAGCAGGTCGCCGAGCGTGACCTCCAGCGGGCGATTGATCACGATGCCCATGGCGCCTTGATCGGTGTGCTCGCAGACATAGGTGACCGTGCGCGCGAAATTCGGATCCTGCAGACCCGGCATCGCGATCAGAAAATGGTTGGTCAGTGAGGTGCTGAATGGCATGGACGTTAGTATCCTGATCGGCACGCGGCGAGGCAAGTGTTGCCGAGCGGTATTCTGACCGATTACAGCTTTCAGCAACCATAAAGATAGTCCCTGCCAACTGCAAGTTGGATTCAGCCGCTGAATTCACCGCCAACGATGCAAAGCGATGTCTGAAGTCATGGATGCGCAGATTCTCAATGCCGGCGGCGGCCAGGATGCGATGGAAGCCCTTGATGGGAGTATTCAACGCTTTTCCCGTTACCTTACCCGGAAAACAGAGGGGTTGTCGGGTTGCTTGGGTTGCTTGGGTTGCTTTATCAGCAGCGTCAGCGCTTCTGGACTCAGCATCACCGTTCGCGACTTGCCGCTCTTGATGCGTCAGGCAACAACAGCGTTATCCGCTCAGAATCGACGTACTCCCACTTCGCCTGCAGGGCTGCTTCCCTTGGCATACCCGTCAGGTAAGAGAAACTGAAATCCAGATGCGCGGACGATGTTCAACACCGAGCTGCCCAGGAAGCCGCTGGAATGCCTGAAGCAGTAGACCAGTCAGCGTGACTGGCCGCTTGCCGCGTATACTTGCCCTGCTTAAACCGCGTCCATCATGATTAAACCGACTTTGACTGGGCCAAGTGTCGATGACGAAACCCTATCCGGCACATGTTGGTCATTGAGGCGGCAAATGATTTGGTAGTTTCATGAGACTGATTCGAGGCTTACATAACCTGCGCGCGGCCGATCGGGGCTGTGTCGCCACCATCGGCAACTTCGATGGGGTCCATCTTGGACATCGCGCCGTATTTCAGCGCCTGATCGCCCGCGGGCGCGAACTGGAACTGCCGGCGACCGTGATCACCTTCGAGCCGCAGCCTCTGGAGTTTTTCGCCCCCGCAGCCGCACCCGCGCGTCTGACGCGGCTGCGCGAGAAACTGGACGCCATTCGCAACGACTTGATCGATCAGGTAATGCTGCTGGCATTCGGCCACCGGCTCGCCGCCATGGATGCGCGGACCTTCGTGCAGCGATTATTGATCGACGGACTCGGCGTGCGTTATTTGCTGGTCGGGGACGATTTCCGCTTCGGCCAGAACCGCGCGGGCGACTACGGGCTGCTACACGCAATGGGCGAGGAAGCGGCCCGAAGCGGCGCGGGTTTCGCGGTCGAGAATCTCCACACCATCACCCATGGCGAGACGCGCATCAGCAGCACGCGGGTCCGCGAGGCACTGTCGCGGGGCGATCTGGAGCAGGCCCGGCATCTGCTCGGGCGACCCTATCGGATCGAGGGGCGCGTGGTTCATGGCGACAAGCGCGGACACGCCATCGGCTTTCCCACGGCCAACCTGAATCTGCACCGCCGCTTCAGCCCCCTGCGGGGCGTTTATGCCGTGGTCGCACACGGTCTTGGGCCTGAGCCGCGCGCCGGTGTCGCCAATATCGGCACCCGTCCTACCGTCAACGGCCAGGACTGCCGGCTGGAAGTGCATCTGTTCGACTTCGACGAAACCATCTACGGGCGGCACCTCCAGGTCGAATTCAGGCTCAAGCTCCGCGACGAACGGCGCTTCGATTCCTTCGACGATCTCCGACGCCAGATCCAGTTGGATGCGTCCGCCGCGCGGGTCTATCTGGGCGTGGCCGAACGCGAGAATGCGCCGCGCTGATCCTTCCCGCGGCACACAATTCGCCATGTCCAAAACCAAACACCTGATTGCCCGCGCGATGTCGCTCGTTGAGCGCCTGGAACATCTGCTCCCGACCGAAAGTCTGCCGCCGGACTGGTCGGCCCACGCCTTTCGCTGGCGCCGGCAGGCCGAACGCGGCTCGTTGCAGGCCGTGCATGCGCCGCATCGGATCGCGCTTGAAGATCTGCTGTGCCTGGAGTGGCAGAAGGAGGAAGTCGAGCGCAATACCCTTCAGTTTCTCGCCGGCAACCGGGCGAACAATGTCCTGCTCTGGGGCTCGCGCGGCACCGGCAAGTCGTCGCTCGTCAAGGCCGTTTTCAATACCCACCGTTACGCCGGGCTGCGCCTGATCGAAGTCGACAAGGACGATTTGATCCAACTGCCCGACATTCTGGAGCTGCTCGGCAATCGCCCCGAACGCTTCATTCTCTATTGCGACGATCTTTCGTTCGAGGCCAGCGAATCTGGCTACAAGGCGCTCAAGGCCGCGCTCGACGGCTCGATCACCGCGACCCCGGACAATCTGCTGATCTATGCCACGTCAAACCGTCGCCATCTGCTGCCCGAGTTCCACGCCGAGAACCGCGAGGCGCGCATCCTCGATGGCGAGTTGCATCAGGGCGAGTCGGTCGAGGAAAAGATCTCGCTCTCGGATCGCTTCGGTCTCTGGGTCGCCTTTCATCCCTTCAGCCAAGCGCAATACCTGACCGTTGTCCGTCACTGGCTCCGCCGACTCCACCACGCCCCGATTGATTGGTCGGCCTTGGCCTGGGAGTTAATCGAACGCGACGCACTGCAATGGGCGCTACAGCGCGGTTCGCGCAGCGGACGGACAGCCTGGCAGTTCGCGCTGGATTGGGCAGGGCGCGAGGAAAATCCGCTGCGTTAGGCGATTTTCGGAAAAGACTCGACCGATTTCCCGTTCGCCCTGAGTTTGCCAACGAACGTAAAATCCTCGGACTCGGAGCGTGAAGCCGTGCGTGGTTCGACCCTTCAAGTAGGTCCAGGATTCACCACGAACGGCTTCAGGCGAGGCGAATGTCTCAGCGCGCGGCCATCGCGCCATCCATCAGCGCTCGCATCTTCTCGGTCGTGGGATTCAGAACCACCCCGCGCTCGGTCACGATGGCGTCGACCAGCGCGGCAGGGGTCACGTCGAAGACCGGATTGCGGGCCATGCAGCCTACCGGCGCGAGACGCCGGCCGCCGCAGCTAAGCAACTCGTCAGGATCGCGTTCCTCGATCGGGATGTCAGCGCCTGAGGCAACGTCCATGTCCACCGTCGAGGTCGGCGCGGCGACCATCACCTTGATCCCGTGATAGCGGGCCAGAATCGCCAGCCCGTAGGTGCCGATCTTATTCGCCACATCGCCATTGGCGGCGATGCGGTCCGAGCCGACGATGACCCAACCGACCGAACCGCCCGCCATCAGGCTGGCTGCGGCGCCATCCGCCTGGAGGGTGACGGGGATGCCATCATGCATCAACTCCCAGGCCGTGAGACGCGCGCCCTGCATCCAGGGTCGGGTTTCGTCGGCGTAGACCCGCCCGAGCTTCCCCGCCGCGAAGGCGCTGCGCACCACACCCAGCGCGGTGCCATAACCACCGGTGGCAATGGCGCCCGCGTTGCAGTGGGTGACGATGTCCGTCGGACCTTCGATGAGCTCGGCCCCCAGGTCGCCTATGCGACGGTTCGCGGCCCGATCCTCTTCGTGAATTGCCAGCGCCTCGCGCAAGAGCGCCGGGGTCGGATCGGTCGTGTCCAGACGTTCGATCAACGCGCGCATGCGACGAATCGCCCAGAACAGATTGACTGCGGTCGGTCGCGAGGCGGCGAGGCGCTCCAGATCCGCCTCGATCGCCGTCTTCCAGCTGGCGCCAGCCGTCGCATGGGCCGCACGGCCGGCGAGGACCACGCCATAGGCCGCGGTGACCCCGATCGCGGGGGCGCCTCGGACGACCATCGCGCGAATCGCATCCGCGACCTCGGGCGCCTGCTGGTAGGACAGAAACTCCGCGCGATCAGGCAGCACGCGCTGATCGACCAGATACAGTCGATCCTCGTACCAGAGTGCGGCATCGTCGGGCGTCGGGATGGTGGGCTTGGTGGTGTTCATCGATGGCTCTATGTGGCAAGTTAGGCGCCATTCTCTCTTATTCGACGCCACAACCAAAGGATCGCGCGATGCAAGCCGAACTGTTGATCCATGCTCAATGGGTGCTGCCCGTAGACTGCGAGAATCGGCAACTGACCGATCATGCCCTGGCGATTGCCGACGGCCGCATCCTGGCCCTGCTACCATCGGATGAAGCGCGGCACTCCATCCAGGCAGAGCGAGTCATGGAACTAGAGGGGCATCTCCTGATACCGGGACTGATCAACGCGCACACCCACGCGGCCATGACCCTGATACGTGGTTTCGCTGACGACATGCCCCTGATGACTTGGCTGCATCAGCACATCTGGCCCACCGAGCGCCGCTGGGTCGATCCGACCTTTGTCAGGGATGGCACCCGGCTGGCGGTGCTGGAAATGCTGCGTGGCGGCGTCACCTGTTATAACGACATGTATTTCCATCCCGAGGTCGCCGCCCAGGTGACCGCCGAGGCCGGGATGCGTGCCGTCATCGGGATGATCGTGCTGGACTCTCCCATCGGCTATGCCACCGGCGCGGACGACTGCATCGCCCGGGGCCTAACGATTCAGGACCGCTATCGCGACCACCCGCTGATCCGTGTCGCCTTCGCGCCGCATTCGCCCTATGCAGTCTCCGATGCCCCACTGCGGCGCATCCGCACCCTCGCCGACGAACTGGAGGTACCGATCCATCTCCATCTCCATGAAACCCGCGATGAAATCGTCCAGTCGCTGCGCGACCATGGAGAGCGGCCGATCACGCGCCTGGATCGGTTGGGACTCATCGGACCGGGCCTGATCGCGGTCCACATGACCCAGCTCGATGACGAGGAGATCGCGCGACTGGCTAACGTCGGCGCCCATGTCGTCCACTGTCCGGAATCGAATCTCAAGCTAGCGAGCGGCTTCTGTCCCGTCGCGAAACTCCTGGCGGCGGGCGTCAACGTCGCCCTTGGCACGGACGGCGCGGCCAGCAATAACGATCAGGATCTGCTCGGGGAGATGCGTACCGCAGCCCTGCTCGGCAAAGGCGTGGCCGGCTCGGCTGCGGCGATTCCGGCAGCAACCGCGTTACGCATGGCGACTATTCAGGGCGCGCGTGCGCTAGGGCTTGAGGACGAAATCGGTTCGCTGGAGTCCGGAAAATCCGCCGATATCGTGGCCCTGGATCTGCGCGACGCACATACCCAGCCACTCTACCGTCCAGTGTCCCAGTTGGTCTATGCGGCGGGTCGGCATCAGGTGCGCCAGGTTTGGATCCAGGGTCGACAGGTGATCCGCGACGGCATGCCGACACGACTAGATCCGGTTGAGGTGATGGCGGCAGCGCAGGTCTGGGGCGAGCGGATCCGGGCTGCGGCGTAAACCGCATCCATCCTGGCCCATGCCCTTTCGCGTGATCGGACGCTGGCGGGCTTGTTCCGCGCGGCAGCGAGAGCGTCCTTGCGCGTCGTGGGGCGGCGGATCGCGTCTGGGTGGTTATGCTTTTCGTGTGCGCAAAGCAACACCCCCGTCCTTTGGCAAAGACGGGGGTGTTGGGGAGAGGGCCCTGGCGGTAACCTACGTTCGCATGGGGAGGCCCCACACTAGCATCGGC
>NZ_CAIPNF010000034.1 GCF_903866365.1 uncultured Thiocystis sp. | reverse complement strand
GGGCAATGCCATGACCGCCCGGGGCAACGAGGGCGTCGCCCAGCGCGTCATGATCACGGATGGCGCCATTGGTTACATGGAATACGAGTTCGCCGAACGACTGGGCATGCCGGTCGCCATCCTGGAAAACCGCTCCGGCGTGCCGGTGATGCCAAGCCCCGGCGCGGGCCAGGCGGCACTGGGATCGGCAGCGGAGATCCCGGCGGATCTGCGCCTCTTCGTTCCGGACCCGGAGGACGCCGGGGCCTATCCGATCATCAGCTATACCTGGATCCTGCTGAACGAGCGCTATGCCGACCCGGCCAAGGCCGCCGCGCTCAAGGACGCCCTGACCTGGGGACTCGATCAGGGTCAGGTGGTGGCGCGGGATCTGGGTTATGTTCCGCTGCCGGAATCCATGATCGCCAAGGCCCGGGAGGCGCTCGCGCGCGTTCAATAGGGATAGACTTTAGTCGTGTCGAGGGGACGGGGTGCCAGGGATGGCGTCCCTTTATTGTTGCCGGGTCCGAATCGCCGGTGACCATGCGTTCGTCCCAGTCCATTGTTCGGAGGGTGCCCACGCACCAGGAGCCAGGTGTGCCGAAAACCCGTCTCGACCTGTCCGCTATCGAAGCCTCCCTGCGCGCGGTCCAACGCGATTTCGCGCGGATCAACGCCAGCCTGGACACCCCGCGCGACCCGCTACGGGACGTGGTGGTGGACAACCTGCTCGCCGGTTACGAATACGTGGGTTCGCTGCTCGCCGCCGACATCGACCCGCTCGCGCGCGGCAACTCCAAGCACCTGTTGCAGCTCAATCTGCTGGTGCTCTGCGGGACCAGCGATCTGGCCTACGAGGATTGCGCGCCCCACATCCGAGAGACCGAGCGGCGCTTCTACGCCGACAGCAATCCAGGCGGGGTGCGGGCCTTGATGAACTATCTGGCCGATCACAAGGAGGACCGGGTCTGTCGGCGCGCCGCCGGGGTCTTCATCCAGATGCTCTCCGCACCCCAGTTGTTCATCGAGGGTAACCACCGCACCGGCGCCCTGGTGATGAGCTACCTGCTCTGCCGCGAGGGCCGTCCGCCTTTCGTCCTCTCGGTCGACAATGCCAAGGCATTCTTCGATCCTGCCTCCCTGGTCAAGGGCTGCCGCAAACGCAGCTTCACCGCGCTCCTGGAGATCCCGAAGCTACGCAAGCGCTTCGCGGCCTTCATCGAGAAAGAGACGGACCAGAGATCGACGGAGCGGCGAAGCAGCGACCGGCGCGTCTCGGATCGGCGGGCAACCGAGCGGAAGCCAGCGACCGGTTAGCGTGAAACTGCGCCGTAGCCGCTCCGACTCTCCCTCTCCCTCTCCCGCTGGGAGAGGGGGTGCCCCGCAACCCGCTGAGACGCCGGTTTCGTGCGCCGCGGGTGGCGTTCTCGCTATATCGTTATGGCGTGTCATCACGATCAGGAATTGCGGTTCTGCCAGTAGCCCCAGTCGAGGCGGCGCCAGCTCTCCGGCATCAAGCCGGTGTAAAGCAGCAGACAGCGGAGCAACGAATGCAGGGTCTTGGCCGCGCGACCCCGCTCGATGCGACGGTGATCCGTGGCATAGACCACCAGCTCGCGCCGGTAGCGGGAGGGGAAACCAGCGCGCCGGATGCGCCAGACCAGCTCCGAGTCTTCGTTGCAGTTCAGGCGCAGGTCGAAACCGCCGACGGCGAGCAGCGCCTTGCGCGGCAGCAGCAGATTGGAGCCAGAGGCGGCGGGGATTCCGCAGGCAGCGGCCTGGCCGAGAGCGAAACGTCGGTAGTAGGCCCGGTAGCGATCGCGGGACAGCTTGGGGCCGTAATAGACCGCCGTTTCATCGAGGCGAGCCAACGCGGCGAAATAGTCCGGTGCGAACTCGACATCGGCATCGGAGAAGAGCAGCCAAGTCCGTCCTGGCCACCTCGGCGCCGCGCTGGCGCGCCTCGGTGACGTTTCCAGGCTCGCGCAGTACCAGCGACCGCGCGGGGCGCAATTGTTCGATCAATTCTGGGGTCTCATCACGGCTCGCATCCACGACGACGAGTTGAAACTCCTCCGGGATCGAGCGCAGAAAGGCGGCGATGTTGCTCGCCTCGTCGCGGGTCGCGAGCACCAGGGTGATGTCGGAGAGTTGCACGTCGGCGCTGTTCCCGTGAGCGCCGCGCCGCCTATTGAATCCCCGCCGCTTGCTTGAAGTAGCGCTCCAGTTCGACCCCGTAGTCGATCGCCCGGTTTAGCTCGGCGGTGTATTTCTCGACCGCACCGGCCGAGGTTGCCAGTGCCGCCTGGTGGGCGGTGGCGTCCACCGATCCCGCCGCCTTCTGGGTGTAGGACTGGGGCTGATCGCCGGTGTTCAACTGGAAGGGGCCGGTGAGCTGGCGCGGATCGACCTGTTTGAGCACGGCATAATGCCGGTTCAGTTCGGCGATCTTGGTGATGAGTTCCTGCTTCACCTTGAGATAGCGCGACAGGTATTCGGTGAAGGTGGCGTAGGCATTGAGATTGCCGATATTGGCGGGACTCGTCAGGTAGTCCGGTGTCCACTGGATGGACAGCACCTCGTAGTAGTTCTGGAAATCGAACAGGTTCACCTCCCGGTCCGAGCGCGCCAAGGCTTGATAGGCCGTGTCCAGCGCCTCCTTCACCCAGCGTTCGCGGTCGGCCCAGTTCTTCTGGTTGCCTTCCATGTCCTTGGGATCGAACTCGGTCCCACCGAAGGAGAAGCCGCCGAGCTGCTTGAGATAGTCGCCGAAGCTGGCCGCCTGGACCACCGCCGGATTGGCCAGAATGGCGAGCAGGCCCGCGACGATCAAGGTCTTGCGAAGGATGCCATGGGTCATGCGGTTCTCCTGGGACATGGGAATCGTCAGAAATTGGGGCCGACCGGATCCCCGAGCTGTTCGTATGTGCGGATGAGCGCCATGATGACCTCCCCGCTCTGCGCCGGAATCAGGATCTGGGACGCCTTGATCAGATCCGGAACCAGCCCGTTCTCGGCCACGAAGTCGCCCAGCACCTCATTCATCTCCTGGTTCGAGATCTCGGCGCTCACCGGGCGGAAACCTTCCTTCTGCAAGGCGAGGAGTTGCATGTCGCGGGTCAGCAGATAGTCCTTGAAGCGCCGCGCTGCCTCCACCTGCTCGCGCGAGTTGCCGTGACGCAGGCTGTAGTAGGGATGATCCGACACCAGATTGTACTTGGGATAGCGGATCAGCGGGCGGGCGCCGTTGGGGTCATTGACCTTGCGGACGAAGGCGAGCTTGACGGCCAGGTTTTCATAGAGATAAACGCTGGAGAGCGGCTGACCGCCATAGCCCGCCTGCATCAGTGGCTCGGCGAGCTTGCCGGTGCTGTCCTTGGTCTGGTCCGACATGTACTTGATGAAGGCCAGATACGCCTGGAAATCCGGATTCTTCAGGTCGTCCAGACGGATCTTGTAGCGCCCCCGGTCCTTGGCGAAGAACTCGTAGGCCATGGCGATCAGTGCAACCGCGCCGCTGTTGGAGTCCTGCGGGCGGGTGAAGCCGAACTGGAAGTTGCGCCCGTTGGGGTCGATGGTCTCGCCGGTGAACTCGCGCGCGAAGATCTCGGTCAGGGTATCGAAGCTCATCGACTTCTGGATGACGCGGTCGATCGCCGTCTGCACCGGCTCCCAGGTGACGAAGACCATGGGACTGCGTGCGATCGACTCGTCGGTCTCGAACAGTTTGCCGCCGCTGAAGGCGTCCTCGACGAGACCGCGGAAGATGCTGGAGGCCGGTGCCCAGACCTGATACTCGTTGCGCCCGCCATGCATCGTCTTGCCTTCGATAAGGAGGGTCGCCGACTCGGTCGAGCCGATCTTGTCGATCGTCAGCCGGATCGGCTTGCCGTCGAGGCTGTTGCGCGCCGGATCGGCCATGAAGCGCCGCGCCGCCTCCTCCAGCCAATCCTTCTTCTCCGAGCCAGCGGCGATCTTGACCTCGATCACCGCGCGGTTCTCCGGCACCGGATAGAGGATCGCCTGCTGACCGGGCCGGTCGGGGCGGATCTCGACCGGCTTGACCGTGACCGACTGGGTCCGGACCGTCGCGTTGATCGACTCCTGACCGTCGCGCGGCAGTACCACGGGCGCCGGGCTCTCCGGCGTGCTCGGCAACTGCTCGGCGGGCGACTCCTTTACCGGTGCCTGCGCGGGCGGGGCAGGCTGACCTGGGGCGGTCGCCGGCTTGGCCTGGACCTTGGACAGATCTACATTGAGATCGCCGAAGTTGAAGAGCTTCTCGGCCGCGGAGACCGAGACCGAGACCGCTCCGCCCAGGGCCAAGAGACCACAGAGCAGCAGTCGGGGCAGTACCTCAAGGCGAATGCTCGGCATGGAAACCTTCCCGCGCGCCAGGCGCATCACAGCAGTTCACTGAAACGTTTGAAGATCTCGCGGATCTCGGCGGAATCGCCCCGGCGGGTCTCGCCGCCCGCCGCCGCCCCGATCGCCTTGAGCGAGGCATCGTCCGCCTCGCCGCCGAAGGCCACGCCAAAGACCGGGATCTTGCAGGCGGCATCGCCGAAATAACCGCCGCTTCCGTCCGTCTGGGTGAAGCCGATCTTTTTGACCAAATCGACATCCGAGACCTTGGAGGCGTTGTCGATCCCATCGGTCAGGACCACCATAACCCGAATGGAATGATCCGAAGGGTCGGCCTTGATGGTGTCGCAGAGATCCTGCCAGGCGGTCTCGATCGCCGAGCGCATGGCGGTGCCGCCGGCCGGCCGTACCTTCGCCAGCGTCGCGGCCAACCGCTCCTTGCCCGCCGCGTCCATCCGGATCGGCTGGCCCTTGGGCGTGAGGTCGGAATACTGGACCTTGTAATCGTAGAAGAGCAGCGACAGCCGATCCTTGTCCTGAAGCGCGTCCGCGAGCAGATTGGCGCTCTCCACCGCCATCTCCATGCGGGTGCGCTGGAGACCGCGCTCGGCGTCATAGAGCTTCGCCTCCATGCTGCCCGAGCGATCGATCACCAGCACGACATGGGACTGGTTCTTGATCGCGCGGAAGGCGTCGCGGATCGCCTTGATGACATTGCCGCCCGGCGTCGCCAGGAAGCGGTGCACGGTCTCGAATGGCTTCACGCCGTTGTCCGGGTTCCAGACGATGCCGTAGACCTTGGGGTCAATGTCCAGCGGAACGCTCGGACGGAAACCGTATTGCAGGGCCTTGGCCTGAGTTTCCGGCGCCATGAGATAGGCGAAGTAGCGCTTGGCGCCATCCTCCTCGTCCGCGTCGACCCAGTCGCGCTTGACGATGGCGAAGGGGTGATTGGTCGCGAAGGTGCCTTCCCTGGGGTAGACGGCGACCAGCTTCGGATACGTGAGACCCTGGTCGCGGATCGCCTTGTTGGCCTGGATGACGTCGCTCTCGTAGATCACCACGGCATCGGCGTACTGGGGACCGCCCGCGCGCATCTTCTCGGCGTAGAAGCCGGTCGAGCGGCCGTAATGGATGACGCTCTCATGGACCTTGGCGACGAAGTCGCGCACCTTGGGATCCTCGACCTTGGCCAGCGACAAGCGCGGCACCGGCCGTCCGGCCTCCGCTTCCGCCCCCGCGTAGAACTGGGCGACCAGGGCCGAGAGCCCGCTGTTGGAACTCTCCGGACTGGTCTGCCCATAGCGGAAACCGCCCGCGCTCGCGCGCTTGAAGAGTTCCGCCCAGCCCACCTGATCCGCCGGCCCAAGCTGGGCGAGCACCGGCTCCCAGGCCGCGATGACCACCGGCGAGGACACCAGGAAACCCTCGACCTTGAGCAGATCGGAGCCCTGTTCCCCGGCGCTCTCGAAGTTGATCAGATTGACATAGAGATCGGACGCCGGACTGGTCGCATGCACCTCTGCGGGACCGGCCTGGCCCTGTTTGATCTCGTTGACGCTGTCGCCCGAACCCTTGGGGATGGAGTTGACGCAGATGGTCTTGCCGGAGGCGGTGCGCTCGGCCCGCTGGTTGAATGCCTCCGTGACTTCCTGGATCCAGGATTCCTTCTCGGAGCCATAGGTGAAGCGCACCAGGACTTGGTCCTGGCCCGGAGCGCAGACCGTTTCGCCGGCCGACGCGGAATTCATCGAGAGGACAACGACCGCCAGGAGCACGGCCGAGTAGAATCGCGGGCGAGCTATGAGCATGCATCCTCCGGCAGCGATGGATTGAGTCGAGAGAGAGTAAAGAATTGACCCGAATCTGCCAAGTATCGCAGAGAAAAAAGATCGTTCCGTGACGAACGCCAGCGGAGGCGCGCAACTCTATGATTTTCTCGCATGGCTACCCTTTTGATCCATCCAGCGGCTATGCCCTGTAGCGACTGCCCGCGGTCGATCCTCCTCCGGAGCCGTCCGGTTTCGCGGACTTCTGCGCACCCGTCTGACGCGGGCCCAAGCGGTCGATCGCAATCCCCGACCGCGCTCGTCGAACCTGACGCACCCGCGTTTCCAGGTCCATGATCTGGAGTACGACTGCCCGATGGCTTGCAGACCAATCGCGTGCGGCAGGAACGGGATCCGATGAGTCAGCTTTGGCCTTTTTCGGACCGCCGTGATCGGAGGTCGGGGCTCGGAATCTCTGAACCGACGAGCCGACCGTGCCAGACTTACCGCGGCGCCCTGTCACGCAACCGTAAAATTACATCGGTAGACTTGCTGGACAGATTAGCCTGCGTACCCCACTGGCTGGCCGGGCGCAACCGCTGAAACCCGCAGTCAGAGCCCCCTGAGCACGTTTCACTCGTCGATCGAGAACGGGCTCGGCACGCGCCGCAGCCACGCCTGCGCATCCCCAAAATGCATCCCCAGAAGAAGGCCCAAGCCTACGAAGATGACCGCCTACCACGCGGTTTCCGCTAATATACGGGGTTCGATCCCAGACCAGTGCTAAACGATTCCATGAAAGACCTGCCGACGCCCTACTACCTGATCGATGAGACCAGGCTGCAACGGAATCTTGAGATCATCCAGCAGGTGCGGGAGCGCTCGGGCGCCAAATCGGTCCTCGCGCTCAAGTGCTTCTCCACCTGGTGCGTCTTCGATCTCATGCGCCGCTATCTGGATGGAACCACCAGCAGCTCATTGTTCGAGGCGAGACTGGGATACGAGGAGTTCGGTAAGGAAGTTCACGCCTACAGCGTTGGATTCTCTAAGGACGACGTCCGGGCGCTGCGGGAGTTCGCGGACAAGATCATCTTCAATTCAGTCTCCCAGTTAGAGCGGCATTATCCGGATGTTGTAGGCCAAAACCTCGGGCTGCGCGTCAATCCGGGAATCAGTCATTCGCATTTCGATCTCGCCGATCCCGCGCGCCGCTATTCGCGCCTGGGTGTCGCCGACAAGGCCGCGCTCGCGGAGGCATCCGTCCTGCTCAAGGGGCTCATGTTCCACTTCAATTGCGAAAACGACGACGTCGAGAGCTTCATCCGCTCGCTCGACCTCATCGGGTGCGAATATGCCGATCTGCTCCGGAAAATGGAGTGGGTCAGTCTCGGCGGTGGTCTTTCGTTCACCAAGGACGGGTATCCTCTCGATCGCTTCTGCTCGGCGTTGAGAGAGTTCAGCCAGGCGTTCGACATCCAGGTCTATCTGGAACCCGGCGAGGCCGCCGTCACCCACAGCACGGAATTGGTGACGACCGTGATCGACAAAGTCCACAACGAGATCGACATCGCCATCATCGACGCCTCGCTGGAGGCCCACATGCTCGACCACCTGGTCTATCGGACCACCCCCTCGATCGCCTCGCCTGGGGCTGGCGAGCATCCGGTGATCATCGCGGGACGCACCTGTTTGGCGGGTGATGTCTTTGGCGAATTCAAACTGGCGGAGCCCTTGGACATCGGCAGCGAGGTGCGCATCGCCGATGCCGCCGGTTACACCATGGTCAAGACCAATTGGTTCAATGGCGTCGCCATGCCGTCGATCGTCGTCCGCCGCCTGGATGGAAGGGTCGAGCGGATCCGTTCCTTCGGCTACGACGATTTCAAACGCAGTCTTTCTTAAACCGCGCCCGCTCCGACCATCGTCGCTGCTGCCGAGGTCGATCCAATCCAAGAACAGCGCATACCGCGCGAGGCGCGGTTTAACCGAGAAGAGAAATTATGAAAGAGAATGTACTCATCATTGGCGCCGGGGGCGTCGCGCACGTCGCCGCGCATAAGGCCGCGATGCACAACGATGTGCTGGGCGACATCTGCATCGCCTCGCGGACTCTCTCGAAATGCGAGCGGATCATCGAGAGCGTCAAACGCAAAAGCCATGTCAAGGATCCATCGCGCAAGTTCCATGCGCGTCAGTTGGATGCGCTGGATATCCCGGCGACCGTCGCGCTGATCAAGGAGACCAACTCCCAGATCGTGATCAACCTGGGCTCGGCCTTTCTCAATATGTCGATCCTGGAAGCTTGCATCGAAGCCGGCGTCGCCTATATCGATACCGCCATCCACGAGGATCCGGACAAGGTCTGCGAGACCCCGCCCTGGTATGCCAATTACGAGTGGCAGCGCAAGGATCGCTGCGCCGACAAGGGCGTGACGGCAATTCTTGGTGCGGGCTTCGATCCTGGTGTCGTCAATGCCTATTGCGCGCTGGCCGTCAAACGCTATTTCGACAAGATCGAGACCATCGACATCCTCGATGTCAACGCCGGCAGCCACGGCAAGTATTTCGCGACCAACTTCGATCCCGAGATCAATTTCCGCGAATTCGTCAAGGTCTGGACCTGGATCGACCGGGAGTGGAAGGAATACCCCACGCATTCGGTCAAGCGCACCTATGATTTCCCGGTCGTCGGACCCTGCCCGGTCTATCTGAACGGGCATGACGAGCTGCATTCGCTGTCCAAGAACATCGACGCCGACAGCATCCGGTTCTGGATGGGCTTCGGCGATCATTACATCAACGTCTTCACGGTCCTGCGCACGCTCGGCTTCCTCTCGCATCTGCCGGTCACCCTGAGCACCGGGCAGGAGATCGTACCGCTTAAGGTCGTCAAGGCTCTGCTGCCCGATCCCATGACGCTGGCACCCGGCTATACCGGCAAGACCTGCATCGGGAACATCGTCAAGGGCTGGAAGGACGGGAAGCGCCGGGAGGTCTTCATCTATCAGGTGTCCGACCACCATGCCTGCTACGAGGAGGTGGAGTCGCAGGGCATCAGCTACACGGCGGGCGTGCCGCCGGTCGCGGCCGCCCTGCTGGTCGCCGACGGCACCTGGGATACCGGGATCATGGTCAATGTCGAGGAGCTGGATCCGGAGCCCTTCATCGCCTTGCTGGACAAGATCGGGCTGCCGACCGAGATCAAGGAGATCGAGCCCGGCCGCGACGCGACCTTCGACGGCACCGTCCGCGACCTGGAGCAGGAATTGGCCGAGTCGACGGCGGCCGTCACGGTCTCCGCCGCCAATCCCATGATTGCCGTCGCGCCCAAACCACGTTGAGGCTTGCCGGCGGCCCCCGCGCGGGCCGCCACTCGGGCGGCCCGCGATCATGGCGCCAGACAACCAATGCCGTCTGGTATCATTCGCGGCCAACGCCTGGCGTGATGGTCCTGCGCCCGCCCGCCGCGCTTTCCCTTCCAGGCTTGGCCATCCCATCACGCACTGGTCGAGCATTCCAGCTCTAGGTTCCCGAGGACTCCGCGATGCGTTTCCGCTTTCCAGCCGTCATCATCGACGAGGATTTCCGCTCCGAGAACGCGAGCGGGTTTGGCATTCGCGCACTCGCCAAGGCGCTCGAAAACGAGGGGCTGGAGGTGCTCGGCGTCACCAGCTATGGCAATCTGACCTCCTTCGCCCAGCAGCAGAGCCGCGCCTCCTGCTTCATCCTCTCCATCGACGACGAGGAGTTCGGCACCGGTCTGCCGGAAGAGGTCGAGGAGGTAATCTCCAGGCTGCGCGAGTTCGTCAAGGAGATCCGTGTCCGGAACGAGGACATCCCGGTCTTCCTCTACGGCGAGACCCGCACCTCACGCCATATCCCGAACGACGTGCTCAAGGAACTGCACGGCTTCATTCATATGTTCGAGGACACGCCCGAGTTCATCGCGCGCTATGTCGTGCGCGAGGCCCGGGTCTATCTCGACAGCCTGGCCCCACCCTTCTTCCGTGCCCTGACCCACTACGCGGCGGACGGCTCCTACTCCTGGCACTGTCCGGGACACTCAGGCGGGGTCGCCTTTCTCAAGAGTCCGGTCGGCCAGATGTTCCACCAGTTCTTTGGCGAGAACATGCTGCGCGCGGATGTCTGCAACGCCGTCGACGAACTCGGACAACTGCTCGACCATTCGGGGCCGGTGGCAGCCTCGGAACGCAACGCGGCGCGCATCTTCAACTGCGATCATCTGTTCTTCGTCACCAACGGCACTTCGACCTCGAACAAGATCGTCTGGCATTCGACGGTGGCGCCGGACGACATCGTGGTGGTGGACCGCAACTGCCACAAGTCGATCCTCCACGCCATCATCATGACCGGCGCGATTCCGGTCTTTCTCATGCCGACCCGCAATCATTACGGGATCATCGGACCGATCCCGCTCGACGAATTTCGCCCAGAGAACATCCGGCGGAAGATCGAGGCCAACCCATTCACCAAGGGGATCAATTCCAGACCGCGGATTCTGACCATCACCCAGAGCACCTACGACGGCGTCCTCTACAACGTGGACACCATCAAATCCATGCTGGATGGCGAAATCGATACCCTGCTGTTCGACGAGGCCTGGTTGCCGCACGCCACCTTCCATGACTTCTACCAAGGCATGCACGCCATCGGCACCGATCGACCGCTGTGCCGCGACTCCATGGTGTTCGCCACCCAATCGACCCACAAGCTGCTCGCCGGTCTGTCCCAGGCCTCGCAGATCCTGGTCCAGGAATCCGCCACGCGCACCCTGGATCGGGATATCTTCAACGAAGCCTACCTGATGCACTCCTCGACCAGTCCGCAGTACGCCATCATCGCGTCCTGCGACGTCGCCGCCGCCATGATGGAGCCGCCCGGCGGAACCGCCCTGGTACATGAATCCATCCTGGAAGCGCTCGACTTCCGACGCGCGATGCGCAAAGTCGACGCCGAGTTCGGGGCGGACTGGTGGTTTAAGGTCTGGGGACCGGACTATCTGGCGGAAGAAGGCATCGGCGACCGCAACGACTGGATGCTGCGTGCGGGCGACCGCTGGCACGGTTTCGGCGATCTGGCTCCCGACTTCAATATGCTGGACCCGATCAAGGCGACCGTCATCAACCCCGGTCTGAACGTCGACGGCGAATTCGCCAGTTCCGGCATCCCGGCGGCTATCGTCACCAAATATCTGGCCGAGCATGGCGTCGTCGTCGAAAAGACCGGGCTCTATTCGTTCTTCATCATGTTCACCATCGGCATCACCAAGGGCCGCTGGAATACCATGGTCACCGAGCTGCAACAGTTCAAAGACGACTACGACCGCAATCAGCCGCTGTGGCGCGTGCTGCCCGAGTTCATCAAGGCCCATCCCTGCTACGAGAAGATCGGGCTGCGCGACCTCTGCGATCAGATCCACGGCATCTACAAGGCCAACGATGTCGCCCGCCTGACCACCGACATGTATCTCTCCGACTTCGTCCCGGCCATGAAGCCCGCCGTCGCCTTCGCCAGGATGGCGCATCGCGAGATCGACCGCGTCGGCATCGACGACCTCGAAGGCCGCATCACCAGCATTCTATTGACCCCCTATCCACCCGGCATTCCGCTGCTCATTCCGGGCGAGCGCTTCAACGCGACCATCGTCCGCTATCTCCAGTTTGCCCGCGAATTCAACACCCGCTTCCCCGGCTTCGAGACCGACATCCACGGTCTGGTCAAAGAGAAGCTCGATGGCGAGATCGGCTATTTCGTCGATTGCGTCAAAGCCTTGTGAAATTCAGATTTGCCGATGCGAACCATTCAACCGGGCAGGAGTCGCCTGCTTCCGGCCCTCGATCTTCCGTCAAGCTCCATCTTTCACAATCATTCAACTGGATGATACCGGGCAAGATGGTGCCCGGCATGGGCGGCGCCATGGACCTGGTCACGGGTGCCAAGCGGGTGATCGTCGCCATGACGCACACCGCCAAGGGAAATCCCAAGATCCTGCCCGAATGCACGCTCCCGCTCACCTCAACCCCCGCCGGCCGACTCGGCAGGCCCGAGGATATCGCCCGCACGGTGCTCTTCCTCGTCGATGACGCGGCCGGCTTCATCACCGGCGCGACCCTCTCGGTCAACGGTGGACAGCACATGTATTGAGACGCGGGATGGCGCGGTCCGCTGGCGACCGCGCCATCAGTCAGCAATGCTAGGTGCAGGTGACCCTGAAGGCGCTGGGCGTATCACGAAGCTGTCCCGAGGAGCTGTACGCCGCCGGCATACGGATCGCCGTGGTCAATCCCGCGCAGGTGAAGTAATGCGCGCGGGGCCTGACGGTGCCTACCAAGACCGATGTCGTCGATCCCTTCACCTTGGCCCGCCTCGGTCCTCCCCCTTCTATTCGCCCGCCTGAGAGACGCCGCCGCCGGAGATCCTGGAACGGCGGGCGCTGCTCCAGCGCCGCGAGGCGCTGAGCGAGGATCGGCGCCACGAACGTAACCGCAGACTCGCTGCTCGAAACATTGACCTGAACCGGGTTTTTTGGCGCTCCCCAAGGTGTTATCCTGACCCGCTTCGTGTGGGGGGCGGTCGATCGGATGTCCCGCGCCGAGAAGGACAGGGTTGCAATGGAGACTCGATCGCTTACGGGGAATGTACGTCGTGATGCCAAAGGCAAGGATCGAATTCCAGCCGTGTCAGGCACGCTTCATGAGGGAGGAGCGGCCTTGAATATTCCCCCGCACCCACTCTATTTCGATACCGCCGCCAGCACGCCTATCGCGCCCGAGGTGCTGGTGCGCATGGTCGCGTATCTGCAGGGCGTTGACGCGAATCCCTCGTCCACGGCGCATTGGCCAGGGCAGGGCGCCGCCGCAGTCGTGTCCGCCGCCCGCGCCGAGATCGCCGCCGAGCTCGGCTGCGAACCCGACGAGGTGATTTTTACCTCCGGCGCCACCGAAGCCAACAATCTGGCCCTGCAAGGCGTGGCGCGCGCCCATGCCGACCAGGGCCGGCATCTGATCACCTCGGCCATCGAGCACACCTCCGTCCTGGCCTGCTGCGCCGCGCTCGAACGCGAGGGTTTCGAGATCACCCGTCTTCCGCCCAACCGCGCCGGCTGGATCGAACCCGAGACGGTACGGCAGGTCGTGCGGCCCGACACCCTGCTCATCTCCATCCAGCACATCAACAACGAAACCGGCGTCATGCAGCCCATCGACGAGATCGCGGCGCTGGCGTCCGAGGTCGGCGTGCTTCTGCATGTCGACGCCGCGCAATCCGCCGGGAAATTTGCCATCGATCTTGAACAGATTCCCATCGATCTGCTCGCGCTCTCGGCTCACAAATTTCATGGACCCAAGGGGATCGGTTGTCTGATCGTCCGCAACCGTCGCCAGCTCCGGCTACAGCCGCTGATGTATGGCGGCGGGCAGGAATTCGGCCTGCGTCCCGGCACACTCCCGACGCATCAGATCATCGGCCTGAGTGGCGCGCTGACAGTGGCGGCGCGCCGTCGGGAGACCGATCTGGCATGGGTCGCGCAATTGAAGCGCCAGTTTCTGGAACAGCTCGCCGCCCATCTGACGTTTCGGGTACACGGCGATCCCGCGCGGAGTTCGCCCTACATCGTCAATCTCGCCATCGACGGGATCGGCAGCGATGCCCTCATCAACCAGCTTGCGCATGAACTCGCCATCGCCTCCGGGTCGGCCTGTGCGTCCGGCACCGTCGAATCGTCCTCCGTCTTGCGGGCAATGGGCGTCGAAGATGACGCCCTTCATGGCGCGATACGAGTCAGTTTCAGCCGCTATCAGACCGCCGATGAAGTCTCCGCCGCAGTCAACCGCATCGTCGCGGCGGTGCGGCGCATGCGCGCGCTGACGTAGATCGCGCGTTCGTGACGACATGGCCTCCGTTCGTGGCGACGCAGTGGATCCCAGGCAATTCCAGGGCGCAAGACCGCCCCCCATGCACCGACAACCCCCCGCGCGCTGGACGCCATTTCATTGAAGCTCAATCGCAATAAGACCGCCTTCGGACGCCACGAGACCTTTCCGCTGCGCTACGGCTGGTTGACCAAGGGATTCGAGACCATCCAGAACACCCCGGATCTGTTCACCCGTCCCGAGCAGGCGATGGTGGATCTGGGCGTTGGCCGCAACATGGCGAACGCCATTCAGTATTGGCTGCAAGTCACCGGCATCGTGGAATTCGCCGAGGGCATCGGCACGCCCACCGCGCTGGGCGAGGTCTTGTTGGGCGAGGCGGGCGATCGCTATCTCGAAGACGAGGCCACGCTCTGGATCATCCACTGGCTGATCGCCTCCAACCCCGAGCTGGCGACCGGCTTTTTCTGGTTCTTCGACCGCTTCGCCATGCCGCGCTTTCAGGAGCAGGAGGCGCTGCAAGCCTTGAGCGAATTCGTCGCGAAAGAACTCAAGGCGCGCCGCTCGCACAGCACCCTGAAATCCGACATCTCCACCCTGCTGCGCATGTATGCGCCCCAGGTCGAGCGCGGCGACGATCACCTGGATTCCCCGCTCGCGCCTCTGCAACTCATCGAGGTCGACGCCGGCCGCCAGTACCGCAGTCCGCGTCTGCTCCGCGCCTTTCTGCCGCCCGTCGCCCTGCATTTCGCGCTCGCGCAACGCTTCCAGGCCGATCCCGATCAGCCGGCGCTGCCCATCCGCATCCTGCTTCATGGCGGCGACCAGTGGGCCGCGCCGGGGGCAATCTTTCGGCTCAGCGAGGAAGGGCTGATGCACAGCCTCGGACAGCTCATGGACCTTTACCCACGCAGTTACGAACTGCGCGATACCGCCGGCGTCCATCAGCTCTACCGGCGCGGCGCGCTCGAAGACCCGCTCGACCTGCTCCGCGCGCACTACGGGAGCCAGACGGCATGACAACCCTGGACCAATGCATCCGCATCCAGGGCGCCTATACCCGCTCGATCAACCTGCCGCGCGACTGTGATCGTCTGGAATTGATCCAAGCCTATCTGCCCACCTCGCGGGCGCTTCAGGCGCTCGCCCAGATTCTCGACGGACTGGAGCAGGAGACCGGCGGACGCGCCCAGGCGCTCATCGGCCCCTACGGCACGGGGAAATCCGCGTTCGGACTCTTCCTGTCCGCGCTCGTGAGCGCGGAGCAGACGCCCACCCATCAGGCCGCGCTCGCCATTCTGCGCGCGCATAGCCCGCCGCTGGCCGACCGCTTCCAGCGCGCACTGACAGGCTCGCGCGGATTCCTGACGGTGCAGATCAACGGCATTCCGGATTCATTGACGCGCCAGTTTCTGCTGGCGCTCGGCGCGGCGGCCAAGAAATACACACTGAACACGCAACTCGTCCGGGATATTTTCGCCGCCGCCAAGCCCGGTCACCCCATGGACGAGGTCTTGACCCTGATCCGGCGCGTGCAGCGCGTTTGGTCCGATTCCGGCGGCGACGGACTCCTGATCGAAATCGACGAACTCGGCAAATTTCTCGAATACGAGTCCTCTCGCCCCCAGCACCGCGAGATCCATCTGCTGCAACTGCTGGCCGAGCAGGCGCAGGAGCCGAGCGCCGCGCCGCTGCATCTGGTGGTCATGCTCCATCAAGCCTTCGAGCACTACAGCCACCGTTTAAGCAAAACGCTGCGCGAGGAGTGGCAAAAGATCCAGGGGCGCTTTGGCGCCATCGCCTTTCTCGAACCCGCCGAACAAGCCTTGCGCATCGTCGCCGCCGCCTTCGCGCGCGAGGGCGATCTGACCGCCGACCTGACCGACCACCTAGCGACCGTGACCGCCATGCTCGACACCGAGGGCGCGCTCCCGCTGGGGCTCGAACCGGCGCAGGCGCGGCGGCTGTTCGCGCGCTGTTATCCGCTGCATCCGCTGACCCTGCTGATCCTGCCGGTGCTCTGTCAAAAGGTGGCGCAGAACGAGCGCACCCTGTTTTCCTATCTGGGCAGCCGCGAGCCCTTCGGACTGACCGAACGACTCGGCCAGCTTTCCATGGGCGACTGGATCGAGCCCTGGGAGCTGTACGACTATTTCATCCTCAACCAAACGGCCGGCTTCTCCGATCCGCTCACCGCGCACCGCTGGGTCGAAGTCATCACCGCCCTCGAACGCTTCGACGCCACGCCCGACGATGCCGCCGTCAAGCTCCTGAAAACCCTTGGCCTGCTCAACCTGATCGGCGCGCAACGCGGACTCAAGGCCAGCCCGGCGCTGCTTGCCAACCTTTTCGGCGACACGCTCGACAGCCTGCTGGCACGGCTCGAAGCCGCCTCGATCATCCAGTTCCGCCACTACAGTCAGGAATACCGCGTCTGGGCCGGCAGCGATTTCGACCTGCGCGGCGCGCTCCAGGAAGCCATCGCCGAACAGATCAACCTGCCGCTGGTCGACATCCTCAATCGCATCGCGCCCTTCAAGCCCATCGTCGCGCGCCGCTCCACCATCCTCACCGGCGCCCTGCGCAGCTTCCTCCCGACCTTTATCGCCCGCGACCGCTGGCCGCCCACGGCGGAGGAGGGCGGCGAACTGCGTCTCTGGTTCTATCTCGCCGAAGAGCACGAAGATGCGCCGCTGGACGACATGCCCGCCCGCGCGGTCGTCGCGCGCTGCGGGTTTACCGACAGTCTCCGCGAAACCGTCGTCGCATGGATGGCCCTGCAAGAACTGCCCAAGCGACACGCCGCGCTGCATCAAGACCCCGTCGCCCAGCGCGAGCATCGCGCCTGGCTCGCGCATGCCGAGCGCGAAACCGCCCAACGCATTCGCACCCTGCTGGACGCGCCCGACACCCTGACCTGGTTCTGGGGCGGCGACGAGCGCCCGGTGCGCGACCGGCGCGATCTTCAGCGCCAGCTCTCGCAGTGGGTCGACACCCGCTGTTATCCGCAAGCGCCGCGCCTGCGCAACGAACTGATCAACCGCGATCAACCCTCGGCCAGCGCCAATACCGGCCGCAAGCGGCTGCTCGCGGCCATGCTGAGCGCCGCCGACCAGCCCGATCTCGGGATCGCCAAGACCCCGGCGGAAAAGAGTCTCTATCTCTCGGTTCTGAAAGAAAGCGGTCTGCATCGCGAGGTGGATGGGCGTTTCGGCTTCCATCCGCCGCCGGCGTCCGATCCCTGCCGGTTGCGCCCGCTGTGGCAGGCGATCACCGCCATGCTCGGCGAATCGGGCGGCGCTCACGTCGCCCTGACCGCGCTCCATGAGCGGCTGCAACGCCCGCCCTATGGCGCCAAACTGGGACCGCTGCCGGTGCTGATCGTCGCCTATTTGCTGGCCCACCGGCGCGAGGTCGCGCTCTATCAGGAAGGCGTTTTCTGCGACGAATTGACCATCGAGCAGGTCGAACTGCTGTGCCGCCGACCGGCGTTGTTCGCGCTCGAACGCTTCGCGATCACCGGACTGCGCGGCGAACTCTTCGACCGCTACATCCGCTCGGTGGTCGGTCAGGTGCGCCCGGACGCCACCCTGCTCGATCTCGTCCGCCCGCTGGTGCGCTTTATCGCCGATCTGCCCGACTACAGTCTGTATTGCGCCGGACTCAGCCCGGCGGCCGAGCGCGTGCGCGCCGCCTTCCGGCAGGCCCGCAGCCCCGGCGTCCTGCTGTTCGACGCCTTGCCCGCCGCCTGCGGCTTCACGGCGGAGACCTTCGCCGCCGCCGATCCCGCGCTCGCCGAACGCTTTATCCAGGAACTGGTCAAGGCGCTGCACGAGCTGAAAAACGCCTATCCCGCCATGCTCGACGGCTGGCGGCAACAACTTGGCACCGCCTTACTGGAAACCGACACCGTCAGCCTGAGCGATTTGCGCCTCGCCGTGGTCGAACGCTATCGCGGCCTGGAGCGCTATACCCCCGACCGCATGGGACTGGGCGCGCTGATCCGGCGTCTCAGCGATCCGGCGCAGCGGACCGATGACGCCTGGCTGGAATCGGTCGCGACTCTGATCGGCAAATCGCCGCCGGCCAAATGGCGCGAGGCAACCCGGTTGGCCGCCGAATTGCGTCTGCACGAACTCAGCGGCCAGCTCAGGGATCTCGAAAAGCTACGGCTCGCCATGCCCGACGCCACGCGCCTCAATGGCGCGATCCTGTTAAAACGGGTGGATGCCAGTCAGGGCGAGATCAGCCGGGTCATTCAGCTCTCGCCCGCACAGCGCCAGAGCGCCGCGCTGAAAGCGGCCAGCATTGCCGAGGGATTGGCGGATCTCGATGAAACGACGCGGCTCGCGGTGGTCGCGGCATTATTTGAACGCATGTCCGAGCATGAGTCTGAAAGCAAGTCATGAAATTCACTGTCTATATTGAAACGACGATCCCAAGTTATCTGACGGCATGGCGTAGTCCGGAATTAGTGATGGCTGCCAATCAGGAGGCGACCCGGAGTTGGTGGGAAACATCTCGTCCGAATTTTGAACTTTTCATCTCACAGCTCGTCGTCGATGAAGCGAGCAGTGGCGATGCAGAAGCGGCTACGCGCCGCCTGGAGAAACTTGAAGGTTTGCCTGAACTTGATCTCTCGACACAAGCCGAATCTCTTGCCGAACTCCTTCTCGCAGGGGCAGCCTTACCAGAAATAGCAAAGGTGGACGCTCTTCATATTGCGATAGCCACGGTCCATGGAATTGACTATCTGCTCACATGGAACTGTAAGCATATTGCGAATGCAGTCATGCGACCCAGGATCGAAAGAATTTGTCGATCAGCCGGTTACGAACCGCCGATCATCTGTACACCACTTGAATTAATGGAGGGCTAATCGATGTGGCGTGATCCCATCGTTGAAGAGATTCATCGCCTTCGAGACGAACGCGCAAAGAAATTTAACGATGATCTTCATGCAATCTGTGAAGACATTCGTCAGAAGCAAACGTCATCAGGTCGAACCATGATCACTCGGCC
Source organism: uncultured Thiocystis sp. (assembly GCF_903866365.1). Classification (GTDB taxonomy): domain Bacteria; phylum Pseudomonadota; class Gammaproteobacteria; order Chromatiales; family Chromatiaceae; genus Chromatium. Next base: position 13,640 of record NZ_CAIPNF010000034.1, on the reverse strand, counting down.
GCCACGCAAGCCTGCCGAGCGTCATGTTGCTTAGAACGCGTCATCAATTGGATTCGTGCCGCCCGCCAATATTCTAAGGCTGGGGTCGATGCGCTCGACGCGAATGTTGCGCGGCATCTCTGTCGGGGCGAATTCATTCGCCCCGACAGGCCAGTATCCTGCTCAAGGGATGGAGATGTCTTTGACCTTCTAGCTCCCACGCTCCGGCGTGGAGTCTTTCTCTTCCTGATCTCAAGTGTCATGTTGCACCACTCTTTGAGATTGTCGCGGAGGTATTAAAATGACGACACGTATTCATCCTATATCGGAAATCAATCAGCGAGCCAAAGATGTGTGGCTGAAAGAAATCGGTGTCGTCGATACCATCCGTTTCTTAAATCAGTTCCGTGTTGGAAATGGAAATGGAAATGGGAATTACACTGCTGAACGTGACTCTCTATTCAAAGAGATGACGGCAAGGCAAATCATCGCGGCCTTGATCACAATCCCGGCCAAGCCTTTGGGGGGCGGGCGTCTCGCCCGCCTGGCGGGCGGGACGCCCGCCCCCCGCATGACAGCGGTGGCCGGAGTCATGATCGACGCCATCATCGCGGAGATCAAAGCAAGGCGATCTCAGGATCACGAATAGAGAAACCGAAGGTTGAATCAGCGTGCTAGTCGATGTGGCGTGATTCCATCGTTGAAGAGATTCACTGTTTGAGATGAAAAGACGGTCAGGGAATAACCCCAAACGACGCATCGTTTCAGCAGATGCGCTGAACCGCGAGGTTCTGCTTCGACTAGCGCAGAGGGTGAACTATGTCGGGAGCGGACATCACAAACGGTATCCCGCGGACTACGGCTTGGAACGCACCAACCCGGTACCGACGAAATCGCTGTGCGACGCCATCGAACCGGTCAGACTTGCTCAAGCGCAGGTCTGGTTACGAACTGGCATCATGCGCTCGATGATCAGCGATCCGGTCGGTGATGATGAATTTCCCAAATACATCTGGTGCGTGAGCGACGATGGCCGAGTCTTCGAGGCGAAAACGCATCCGAATACGCCAGGGCAATATCATGGCTATCCGCTGGAACAGGAAGACGATATGCGGATCTATGTGAAACGCGTATGGGGTGAGCGATGCCAAACAACTGGGGAATAACCGCCGAATGGGAATACCTGGCTTCCGGTTCACCCGAAGAGCGCGCCTGTTTTGCTGCGCTGAGTCTCTTCGCGCACGGGCATTGCCTCACCGAAGGACAGGATGCGCTGGCCAACCGTCTTCGCAAAGCACCCTATTTGTCTGCCTATCATCTGGCCGAATGGCTGGCCTGGAACTGGTGGCGATTGCGCTGGGAGCCTCGTGCGCACACCCCTGACTGGGTTTTCGCGCACCGTCTCGCCAATATCGGAGAGGGATATATCTGGCCTGATGTCACGCTGTTTTCGGATGGACAGCGCACGGCATTGATCTCGAAAGGCACGGATGAACGTCCGGAAACGCCGTTTCGATACATCAACAGTACGGCGGTCGTGATTCCCGCGGCGGATTTTGAGACCGGCCTCGACGACTTTATCCGGCAAGTCCTCGCTCGACTCGACGCGGCTGACGTGCGCGGGTCCAACCTCGCTCAAATCTGGCGGGAGGTCGAATCCGAACGCCAGGATCCGGCGGCATCCTTACGACGCATCATCGAGGCGCTACTAGGTTGTGACCCTGATGAAGCCGATCCAGACATTCTGGAGCGATTGTTGAGAGACGCCGATCAACTGGGTACCGCTGCCATTGAAGAATTGGCGGCGAACGCAGGCTATGAGACAGGCTCGGCCGGTCTGACCAGCGCGGCGGAACTGAATGACATCGCACAGCGTTTTGGCGTTGATGGTGTCTGGGATGATGGCGTTTGTCCGACATCCTTCGCGCCAGCGGTCGATCGTGGACAAACCCCAGCCTGGCAACTCGGTACGAGCGCGGCACGCGCACTCCGACAACAGGAAAACCTCGGTTCCGGTCTAGTCGACGATCGCGTTCTGGCATCCATGCTGGGCGCGAATCCTGACATCCTGAAAGCGAGCCAGGGCGCTTTCTCCACGATCGCTTTTGCACTCGATCAAACGGATCGAGCAAATCGGATCGTCTTACGGTCGCGCTGGAATACGGGCCGGCGGTTTGAACTGGCGCGTCTCTTGGGCGATCGGTTGCTGGCTGATCCGGGCAATCGGCTCTACCCCGCGACCAGGGCCTATACCTATCGGCAAAAAATGCAGCGAGCCTTCGCCGCCGAATTGCTGAGTCCTTATGAATCCGTGCTAACCATGCTGGATGGCGATACTTCCCCGGAGAACCAGCAGGAAGTCGCGAATTACTTTCAGGTGTCCGATTGGACGATTCGCTCGTTGCTCGTGAACAATGAAATGATTGACCGGAATCATCTCGACGGCGAGCAATTTGCACTGTTTTCTTGAAATGTAGTGAGATGAGGGCACTGAGCCACTGCATCTCCATGTGCGCTGCTCCGACTGCATTGGATGGAGGGAGAAGCCGTGTGCTGTGATCTGACAAACCAGACAGACCAAGAGGGGAATCGCATGACTGAAACCAATTCAAAACGCCCGGTGCGTCATCTGTTGGGACTTTCCGGAGGCAAGGATAGCTCCGCGCTTGCGATTTATCTGCGTGACAGGGTTCCCGAAATGGAATACCTCTTTGCCGATACCGGAGCCGAATTGCCGGAAACGCTGGAGTTTGTCGATTTGATGGAGGATTATCTTGGCAAAAAAATTGAGCGCATAAACGCGAATCGTGATTTCGATTTTTACCTGAAGTTGCACAATAATTTTCTTCCTTCTGCTCGTCAGCGTTGGTGCACTATAAATTTAAAACTTTTACCGTTTGAAGAGTTTGTTGGTAATGATGAGGTGATTTCTTACATCGCAATACGGGCAGATGAGCCATCTCGTTCTGGCTATATCTCTAGCAAGCCAAATATCCGAACTTGTATGCCATTCCGAGATGATGGAATCACGAAGGAAGATGTGATTGAAATTTTAGAGTCATCAGGAATCGGATTGCCAAAATATTATTCATGGAGAAGCCGCTCCGGTTGCTATTTTTGCTTTTTTCAAACTCAGAAAGAATGGGTTGGTTTAAAAAAACATCACCCGGAGTATTTTGATAAGGCAAAAACATATGAGAAAGTAGATGAAGCAACAGGCACGATGTTTACATGGAATCAATTAGGGAACTTAGACGAGGTCGTTCGCAAAGCGAGCGAAAAGCATGAGCCTGATAAGAAAGAAAAATCTTCAAAAAGATTGCTTGATCGTTTGTCAGACGAAAATTCTGGCGACGATGAAAGTTGTTTGATCTGCATGAAGTAGATGTGAATGAGTAATCTCGAAGAACGATTTTTAGGAGTGCGCGTTAATACCGATGCCGGCAAACCAGCATTGCATAAGCCACTGTTGTTGTTATTTGCGCTTGGCCAGCTACTACGTTATAAAAAAAGAACATTTCTGTTTTCTGAAATTGACGCTGGTCTAAGCGTTCTTTTACAGCAATTCTTTCCGCAAGGATCGAAGAATATTAATACTCACTATCCTTTTGGAAAACTTGAAAATGATGGAATTTGGGAGATAGAGCGCAGCAACGAGTTGAAACGTACAAGTGTCGGGCATTTGATGAAATCAGAGCTGCTTTCGATGGGTATTCATGGAGGATTTACCCATGACGTTCTCAATGAACTAGGCAACGATAATTCTCGAATTATTTCAATCGCCAAGACAATTTCCGACAAATATTTCCAGCCTGAAAATCGTATCAATGTTCTTCAAGCGGTCGGGCTAGAAGAATCTTTCGGTCCTCCTTTTAAGGAAATTGAGGCGGATTCATATCGGTTTAGAGGTGGTATTTCAATGGCATTGATCGACACCCAGACTTTTACGCTGACTCGGCAGCGGCTTATAACAGCTTTAAGCCTTATTTCAAATACGCCAGATATTTTTAGCGCCGGAAGAATGCGTGAGGCGCGAGTTGCATTTATATCAGGAAAAAACGTTATATCGTCAATTCGTGGCTGGCTGCTTGCGGCTAAAGTTATCAACAACGGCACCAAGTCTCAATACCTTTTAACCGATTATGGAAAACGCTTGCTCTCGGTTGATCCAAAAATGCAAAAGGCGAGTTCTTGGTGGAGTTTGCATCTAAATATTTGCCTGTCGGATAGATGCGATCCTTACCGTGCGCTTTTTTATGTGCTTGGTGAGCATAAGGATTACATCGCTCAGGATGAATTATTGACTCCAAAATTGTCTGCGATCATCAATGACAATCACAGCAACGCAATTGCGAATGCCAGCATTGAAACAAACCTTGCTGGAGTGATAAAGATGTTTACAGGCGAAAGTCCTTTATCGGATCTTGGACTTTTAGATACCTTGGATAACAAAAGCAAAATTCGGCTTGGCGATCCATTCGTAACTGATCAAGCTATTGGTTATGGGCTTGCATTAGCTCGTCACCGATTCTTTGCAACTCGCACAACTGTTAATTTTCGGGAATTTGTTGATTTTGGCTTCCATCATTTTCTTTGTTTATCGGTTAACGACCTGCGAAACCGCCTCCGCGAACTCAGCCGATCAACAGCCTGGCAGCAGCATTTTTCCTTCATTGAAGGAAAGGATCTGGATTCGATCCAGTTCGGGGATCGTTTGAATCCAAATCAGACGCTGCTCCAGTTATTACAGGAATCCGAGGATACCTGGCTCTGAGCGAGGATGGATCGATGGACCGCAAACAATTGAATTTGAAGCTCCAGGCGCTGCTGTCCGCGCAGCGTCTGGTGCGCTATCAGGGCATCGTCGTCACGGTCGGGTCGGAAGGCGATTTTGAACAGGTGTGTACTCAGATCGAGGCGATTTGTCTGGATCATGATCTCTGGCGTCAGCCCGGCGCCGATGGTGCTCCCAAAATTCCCTGTCCGCGCCGTGCGTTCATGGACAGCGTCTTTCAACCTCGACCGCATGCCCTGGCGATTCTCAATCCGGACGATTGGATGACTCACTGGCCCGCTCCGGAGCAGGCGACCTTCTGGAATGCGGTTGCCGATGCCTATGGCCGTCATGAAATCCTGATTTCGATCGTGGCAACGCCACCCATCCGGGCGCAACTGCGGATCAGTTTTGTCGAATATTCACTTTCCGGTTTACCGGTTTCAGTCTGGCTCTCGCGTCATCAGCCAGTCGATCATCTCAAGGAGGTGCTGGCATGACCAAGCTATCCGATCTGGTTGTTATCGATTATTCCAGCCGGGGTTCCGCGATCCGTTTGGATGACGGTCTGACCAAGAGCGAGGCGTTGGTCGATGCGTTCACGCCGACGCATTCCTCGGTGGCGGTGCTGTTGAATACGCAGAAAGCGGTGTTGGCGAACGCCTCGCAACAGAGTCGCGCCATGATCTGGCATGGCGTCTATGGTTCGGGCAAGAGTCATCTGGGCGTGCTGATCGGCGAATTGCTGCGCCGGGGGACGACAACTGGGGCGATGCGCGGGTTTCTGGACCGGCTGCGCAATCTAGGTCAAGCCAAGCTGGCTGATGCGATCAAGACCACGTTTCATCCGAACGATGACCCGGATGCGCGACCCTATCTTATCGTGACGCTCTATGGTTCGCCCGCGCCGACGCTACAGAATGCGCTCCTTGAGGGCCTGTATCTGACGCTGAGAAGGACGCCGGGGCTCGACCCGGAGCGCATCATTCCAAAAACGGAATTCGCCGCGGCCCGCGAGCGGCTGACCGTTATTCTGGAGCTGCATCCCGCGTATCGGCAGGCGCCGCTGTCAAATTGGCAGATTCAGAGTTCAGCGTTCAATCTGGAAGAACTGGAAAATCAACTGATCGGATTCGATCCGGACGCCTTGGAGGCGTTTCGGTCGTGGCATCCGAAGGTGTCGGCGGGCGCCGCGTTCGATCCACAGGCGCTTGGCGGCAAGGGCGTAACGGATGCCTTTGCGGAAGCGGCGGCATTGCTGACGCGAGATCACAGTTACAACGGAATTGCGGTCATCTGGGACGAATTCGGCTATGCGCTTGATAATCTAATTCGGGATCCGCTACGCAATCCAATTGATGAAATACATGATCTCCAGAAATTTGTTGAAACCGTTTGCACGCCATCGAAAGGGCATACTTTATTTATTGGTTTAACTCATCGCTCACTGCGCGAATATGGATCAAGCAGCCAGGCAGGAATCGAGGTAAAGAATTATCTGGAGCTTATCGAAGGGCGCTTTATTAACTTTCCGGTGGCGCTCAAGAATTCCGAAGCCGAGGGCTATCACTTATTGAGCGCAATGGTTGCGCGAACCCCGCAAGGGCAAATCTTGCTGGAGCGGGCGTCGCCGCGCGCCGAGACGCTGGTGCGCATCTGCGCCCGGATGCCATTGTTTACAAATCTGGCGTCGGATCTCAAGCAGATCGTGACCGGCTGTTATCCGCTGCATCCGCTGACCGCCGCCGGGCTCTTTGCCATTGCGGCGCACGGCGTTTATTCGCAGGCGAGTCGCACCGTCTTTACCTTTTATCAAAATCTGGAGTTCGCGACGGCCGGCACGGATCTGGCGCTGGAGCGCGAGGTCGACCCCGACGCGCTTTATGGCGCAGAGCTGATTCGACTGCCGGAGTTGCTGACGGTCTATCGGGACGATGTGTTCAATGAATATCCCGGTCTCGCGGATGCCTATCATCACGCGATTGCAACCGTAACCCAGGGCTTTCCCGAGTCGTTTGCGATCAAGCGCGATATCGTCTCGGTCCTGCTGCTAGCGCGGGTGCTCGGGGATCAGTTCCAGCCCACGGACGCCCTGCTGTCCGCCGCGCTCTATGACACCGAGACCGACAGCGTGGCGCTGAAGCAGGAACTGGAGATCCTGCAACGCGCCGGCCTGATCTGGCGCCGCGAAACGGAGGTTCCGGTGTGGGAGCTGGAATCCGACAGCGGCACCCAGATCGAGCCGCTGATCGAGCAGGAATTGAAGCAACTGCGCTCCAAATCGCTCGCGGCCTATTTTCAGGATCACGAGGATCTGCGCCAGGATCTGTTTCCGCAGTGCGGCTGTCACGATTTCGATCCTTCCGTGGCGGGGATCGTGCGCTCGTTCGAGGTGCGGATCGTCGATGAGCTGGAGGGCAATCCGGCGGCGGTTTCGCAAGATCCGCGTCTGTCGGCGCTGGTGCTGTTGCTGGCGGTTCCGGATGTGCGGCAGGTGGAACAGGTGATCAAAACCTGCGAAACCCTGCCAGCGCCCGCGACGCTGACCTATGTCTGGATTCCGAAACGCGGTCTGGCGGAACTGGTGGAGCCGATCCGGCGCTATCTGGTGCTCTCGGGGTTGCTGAAGCAGCAGGCGGCGGGGGAGGGCGTGGTGCGCCGGCTGCGTAACGAACTGGATAAAACGCGCCGTGAGTTGCGGAAGGAAATCCGCGAACGCCTGGGCCGGGTCGCGCTGGAACGCGACGACGTGGCGATCCGTCGGATCGGCGACCCGGATGAGCAGGTTAAGGCGACAAGCTGGCATGGGTTTACGGATGAGTTGGAAACGCGGGTGCAGGCGCTGTATCCGAAGGAGATTCAGGTTCGGGCGATGAACGCGAACCGGCTCTATAACGTCGGCGACCGCAAGATCAGCCGGATCGAGAACCTGCTGGCGAATCTGCTGCATTTCGACGATCTGCCGCCGATGTCGCGCAACGATCTGCTGGGCGAGAACAGCGAGAGCAGCGAGCTGTCCGCCCTGATCGATGGCACCTTGGGCGTGTATACGAATGGACTCCTGCATGAGCGTCACGATGGCTGGCATCTGAAATTGCCGGACGAGGCGGAGGGCGCGGTTGGCGAGTTGTTGCGGCTGATCCGCGACCAGATTCTCGACAAGCGTCGCAAGCTCTGCGAGTTCTCGGAGTTGCGGGCCATGCTGATGGCGCCGCCGTTCGGGTTGCCGACATCGGTCATCCCGATTTTCACGGCGGTGGCGATTCGTCAGGCGGTCAGCCGTTTGAAGTGGGCCAATCGGAGCGAACCGTTCGAGTCGTCGCTGTGGGATGCCAGTTGCATCGGGACTGACTTGAAGCTGCGCTTCGACAACTTCAAGCGGAAACAGCTTGATGTGCTCGACGCGCTGCGGCGGGCGATGCGTTTGCCGCTGTCTGACGCGACGGATGCCGAGGATCAGGCGCGCGAAACGCTCTCGAAACTGCGGTCCTATTACAAGGAACTACCCGATGCCGTGCGCCATTCGTCGAAGCTGTCGCTCGACACGCGCAAGCTCTTCGAGACGCTCAAGCGGCCAGGGCTGGATGCGCAGGACGTGGCGGATGCGATCCTGGAGACGGTGCGCGGCGCGGCGGATATCGATCAGATGGTTGCGATTCTGCAAGGCATCTTCGATGCGGTGGCGATGATTCGGGATGAGCGTCTGGCGGTGATGCGCCAGGTGATTGCCCCGGCCTTGCAGGTGCCGGAGCAGAAGCGACGCATCATCGACACGCTTTCGCAACGTGGCGATGCCGAGCTGGTTCAGGCGCTGGAGCGGGTCGATCAGGATGAAGCGGCGGCGTTGTCGGAGGTTTCTCAACTCATCGTCGGCAAGCCGCTGGATCAGTGCAGCGATATCGAAATCGGGCGCTTGAGCGGGGATCTTGCGCGGCTGCTGGAGCGGGCGGGGGAGCCGGTGACAGACCCAGAACCTGTGGAACCGCTGAATCGAACGCTGGAGATATCGGCCGAGCATACCCTGGGACTGATTCCGAATACGGTGAACACGGCGATTGACGATTCGCCTCTGGACGCTTATTTCCAACACAACCTGTCCGTGCTCGTTGACCGTTATCGCGAAAGTCTGGACACGTATCGGATGATCGCCATCCTGCTGGGTCAGATCACGCAACTGCGCCAGTCCGGGGCTTTGGAGATGACGGAAAATCTTTGAAGATCGCGGTCGGGTGGCTTAGGCGGCGATTTTCGGAAAATCGGTAGAGTCTTCATCCAGCAATCCTTGAAGCATCAATCAGAACGAGGTGAACAAAATGAATACCGCCGAGCGCATTTATGCCGTCGTGAAAAACATGCCAGAGACTCAAGCCGCCGAAGTGCTCGATTTCGTGGAGTTTTTACAGGCAAAATGCGCGGCGTCACCGGAAAGGATGGGCGCGGAACAAGCCAGAATGCAGCGTGCCGAATGGCAAGCCCTCGTCGCATCACAGCCTCTGCAAACGGAGAGCGCCGGAGAGTTTGTCCGTCAACTGCGCGATGGGGCGCGCTATTGATGGTTTATGTGGATGACACTGTGAACATTGCGATGCCTAAGCGGGAAATGAAGCCATGACAAACGTCACCATCACGCTGGAAGATCAGGTTGCCCAAGACCTGCAAGCGCGCGCCCGGACGGAAGGTCTGAATGTCGAGGAATGGATCGAGCGCCTAGTGCGTCGGCATGTTCACCCGGAGTGGCCAGAGAGTGTGCGGGCATTGGTTGGCGCATGGCCCGATGCGCCCACGGCGGAAGAACTGCGTCAGAGTCACGGACAAGATCTTGCGCGGGAGCCTTGGTAAAGATGATCGTCCTGGATACCAACACTCTGATCTATTTTGGTATGAAGACTGATAACCGTGAGCCGTCACGATGATTGACGCCGTCGTCCGCATCATCGTCGACGATCTGGGCTTGTCCCGCATCGCAGACGCTGAAAGCGTCACCAGCCCGGATGTGAACCTAATCCATGCGCTGCGTGAGCGGATTCGCCAGCGATTGCGCGTCCCGCTGCCCGAGCCGCTGGTGCTGTGCATGTCGTCGGCCATCTATCAGCGTTTCGCGAATCTGGAGGGTCAGCCGGGACTGACGGTCGAGCGGCTGTCGCCACGGCCGTTTTTGCGCGAGCGTTTGGGGTGTCCGCTGCCGGTTTGGTTGACTGATCCGTTGGCGGTCATGCTCCTTGCGCTTGCAGGTGACCATGCGGCAACAGAGGGCGATCCCATCGATCGCATCCTGACCCTGATCGATCCGGCACTGGCGCAGACGTTGGATCTAGCGACCATCCTGGATCGGCTGTCCCGTCAACCGCTAGCATCAAAGGCGTTGCTGGATGTGCCGGAGATCCGGGCGCGGCTCCGGGACCGTCTCGCGGCGGCTGGACTGACGGCGGCCGCCGAGCTGCTGAACCTGTTTTTCGATTCCAACCAAGCGCCGATGGAGTGCTATCGCCTCCTGGCCCTGGCGCAACTGCGCGACCGGCTGGAGAGTCTCTGCGTTCGCGACGGTCTCGCGCCCGAAACGGCGTTGCCGCCGCGACTCTGTTCGTCGGAGTTGGCGCGTCAGCTTCCAATCCTGCCCGTGGTGGCGGAACAGGCCGCGCCCTATCCCGCCTATCTGCGCAACCTCTTGATCCTGGCCGAGCGGCGTACCCACGGCGACGGGCTGCCGGTCGAGCGTCTCGCCGAGTATGTCGCGCAGGATTGGCCGGAGCTGTGCGAGTCGCTGCAAACGCTGTTCGAGCAGAATCCGGCGCTAGCGAGCGAGCCGCTGATTCTGGCGCTGCGGCGGCTGGACAACGAGCTGGCGCGGGATCTGGCGGTACGGATGCGCGATGCCCTGGATCATGCGCATTGCGATCCCTTGCCGGCGACGGCGTCGGTCAAGGAGGTGCTGCGCTGGAGCGAGCGGTATTTCGATTACGCGCGGGGCGCCTTCGAGCGTCACGCCGAGCCGGACGAGGCGGTCTGTCGGAGTTTCGCGCGCTGGGTGACCGCTGAGCCGCATCGGATCATCCAGTCCGACCACGATTGGCGGACGGTGGCGCGGACGGTGGATGAACTGCTGGCGGCGGGTCAGGTGGTGATTCTCTGCGTGGTCGATGCGCTGGGCGCGATCCATCTGGATCTGGTGGAACTGGCGCTGCGTCAACGGCTGGTCGATCAGTCCGTGCCGGTGATCAAGCCGCTGTTCGCGCCGCTGCCGACGATTACCGAGGTCGGCAAGATCGGGGTGCTGACGGGCGCGGAACCTGGCACCCAGCCGACGGATTATGACCGGGCGTTGCGGGCACGGTTTGCCGCGCATCTGGGGCCGGATGGGTTGCAGATCGTCAAAAGCTGGAAGGATTTCCGTCAGGCGCTGCAACCGACGACTCGGCTGCTGGTGTGTCTGGATAATCGCGTGGATGACGATCTGCATCAGTGCACGGAGTTTCGCCATCATCGCGAGCGGGTGCGGACGGTCGCGGAACAACTCGCCGAGCTGATCGCGGGCTGGCAACTGGACGCCGCCCATCATCAGCGCCAGGCCGCGATCCTGATCACCGCCGATCATGGCGCGACCAAGGTCTCGCGCCGCGCCACGGAACCGCCGGGAACGACGCCGCTGGAACGGCGTCTGTTGCGCGTGGATGCCGCGCCCGATCCGGTGCCGGAGGGGATGATCTTTGTGCCTGCCCATCCGGGCGGCTATCTGATCCCGCATGATCGGGTGGCGTATGGTCCGACCGAGACGCTGCTGCATGGTGGACTCACGCCCGAGGAGGTGCTGATTCCCTTCATTCTGATCACGCGCCAGGACCGGGGCGCGGTAGCGGCCCTGCAACTGACGCCGATCGAGACGCGCGCCCATGCGGCGACCGAGGGCTGGTATGTCCGGCTGTGTCTCGTCAATCGCACCCGCGAGACCTTCATCAATCTGAAGATCGTGGCACAGGCGCCATTCAGCGGTGACAGTCCGGTCTTTCCGCGACTCGACCCGCAGGATCGGATTGAGGAGGTGATTCTCAATCTCCGGGCGAGCATCGAACAACAGGGACCGACACAGGTATCTTTCGAGCTACGTTATCAGGAGGGCGCGGCGGCGAGCTATCAGCGTCGGCTGTTCCAGTTCGACCTGGATCTGGCGGGGCATCTGCTGGAACGCACCGAAGCCGCCGAGCAGTTCGACAATTTTTTCGATTTGTAGCGAGACCAGCGAGCAAGCATGGCCATCAACACCCAATTGGACCGGCGGATCGTCGAAGTGCTTGGCGATCTGACCATCGACAAGGAACGGGTACGCAATCTGCGCATTCGCGACGCGCGGACGGTGACGACGTTCGTCGAGGAATGGCTGGTCTCGCGCTATCAGCGACCGGACAAAACGGACGAGGCGGTCTATCAGGACATCACCGCGTTCATGAGTCAGCATCTACCGACCAAGAGCGAAAAAGAGGCCATCAAACATCGCATCGTCAACGGCGATTCGGTGGTGGTTTTGGATCGCTTCGACGTGCGCGTCGATATCGCGAAGGGCAAACGCTTTGTCAGCATCCCTTGCCTGGGCGAGAACAAGGCGGAAGTCCGCAACGATCTGTTGGAGGAACATCCAGGGCTGCTCAGTGGAGGCCAGTGGGGAGCCGGACGGCTGATGCTGCGCAACGATGGCAAGGAGCGCAACGTGATCGAGCTGATCGAGTTTCGCCCCATGCAGTCGGGGCAGGTGCGGTTGCAGGCGCTCATCGATGCGCGTCAGACCTTCACGACTGCCGAATGGCTGGCTGTGCTGATTCGGACCATGGGTTACGAGCCGGATGCCTACACCGACAACCAGCGACGCCATCTCATTCTCCGCTTGCTCCCGCTGGTCCAGAAGAACCTCAACATGATGGAACTGGCCCCGAAAGGCACGGGCAAGTCCTTTGTCTATTCCAATCTGAGCCGTCACGTCTGGCTCAATGGCGGCGGGACACTGACGCGGGCACAGCTCTTCAAGAACCTGAGCACCAAGGAAGAAGGTCTGCTGGCGCGTTTCGATCTATTGGTGCTGGACGAGGGTCAATCGACCAATTTCGACCGGGACGGCGATGTCCACGCCAATTTCAAGGGCTATCTGGAAGCGGGTCATTACACCATCGGGCAAGACAAGATCACGAGCGAGTGCGGGCTGATGCTGCTGGCGAATATCGACCTGGATTATCAAGGACGACCCGCGCGGCCCGACTTCATCCGTCAGTTGCCCGAGATGTTCCATGACGACGCGCTGATCGACCGCTTCCACGGCATCCTCCCTGGGTGGGAGATTCCGCGCATCACCAACGCGCATTTCGCTCAGGGTCCGGGCATCAAGGCCGATGTCTTCGGCGAGTATGCGCATCAAATCAGAACCGCCAGTCATGTGCTTTTCCCGTATGGGGAAGTGCCATCGCTCAAGGGCGATACGCGGGATGTCAAGGCGGTTGAGCGACTGTCGCGGGCGCTGTCGCGTCTCTACATGCTGAATCCCGACCAACCCGACTATGACGAATACGTGTTGCAACCCGCCATCGCGTTGCGCGAACGTGTCCGGACGCAACTCGCAGAGTTGAATCCGAGCGAGTTTTCGCCGCAGATCAGGATTGATCGCTGAGCCGGTAAGCGGGTTCTTAAGCGGATCCGTCGATCCATGTGAGCAACCGATGACCGACAACGCACATAACGAAAACACCACCACGCCAGTCGATGACTTCGACAGCCCCTGGAAAGCGGCGGTCACGCACGCCTTTCCCGAGTTCCTGGCGTTCTACTTTCCGCGTGCCGCCGCCGCGATCGACTGGGCGCGGGGCTATGACTTTCTCGATCAGGAACTCGCGCAGGTGGTGCGCGACGG
>NZ_CAIPNF010000033.1 GCF_903866365.1 uncultured Thiocystis sp. | reverse complement strand
GTTCTCGGTCGCCTGCCCGTCCACCATCTGACCATGCATCTCCGGATCGAAGATGCTGAAATGACAGCCGCACTTGAAGGTACGCGCGACCGGGTCGTAGCTGAGCGGACAACCGTTGTGGGTACATTGGGTACTGAAGGCCACGATGTCGCCGTCTGGACCGACACCTCCCGGCACCGGGCGACCGGTCTTGACGATCTGGCAGAAAGACTCCGGATCGGGATAGTTGAAGGGAACCGGGACATCCACCTTGAGCGCGCTGGCCCTGACGATTCCCTCGCGCGGGTAAGGCAAGGTGGTGGCGCCCGGCGGCGGGGTGTCCTTTGCGCCCGCGAATCCGGTGCCCACCAGGGCGGCTCCGGCCGCGGCAGCGATGCCGCCAGTCTTGAGGAATTTGCGTCTGCTGAAATCGGTCATGCCTGTCTGCCTCCTCGTTTTTTGTTCTCCATCCGAGACAGCAAAGGGTGTGCCGCCATCGGCGGCTTTCAGAATCAATCGCTTACGTCAAGCGCGTTTCTTCTTGGTAACATCGGTCGGGTAGGGCGTTACGATCAAGTAACAAACTGCCGGGCGCTCTCACGGCGCTGGGCGAGCGCCCCCTCTGGACCGCGATCAAGGCGACCGCGATCCCTTGCACTGCCGGCGGTGAATGCCCCAAGATACCTGTACGCTGATTCACGGCGGGCTAAGACTAAGGGTATCTCCGATGAGCCAGCACTTCACCGAGCAGGCCTTTCTGCCGCTCAAGATCGCGATCCTCACCGTCTCGGACAGCCGGGGCGAGGATCAGGACACCTCAGGGACGCGGTTGAAGGACTGCGCCGAAACAGCCGGACACCAGATCGTCGCGAAGGCGATTGTCCGTGACGATGTCTACCAACTACGAGCCATCTTTTCCCACTGGATCGCCGACCCCGAGGTCAACGTGGTTCTGAGCACCGGGGGGACCGGCGTGACCGGGCGCGACAGCACGCCGGAGGCCGTTCTGCCCCTGCTGGACAAGGTGATCGAAGGCTTCGGCGAACTGTTCCGGCAGGTTTCATTCGAAGACATCGGCACCTCGACCGTCCAGTCGCGCGCATTCGGCGGACTGGCCAACGGGACCTTCGTTTTTTGCCTTCCCGGCTCGACCGGCGCCTGTCGGACCGCCTGGGAGCGGATCCTGTTGCCCCAGTTGGACATTCGCACCCGGCCCTGTAACTTCGCCCAACTCATCCCGCGTCTGCGCGAACGCTGAAACGCCGATTCCATGCCCACGCACAACGACGGCTGCGCGCCACCCTCCGGCGACCGACCGACACTCACCAAGCAACAAGCCATCGAGTTCCTCGCGTCACGGGTCGAGCCAATCGCCGACACCGAATCCATCCCGACCGGCGCGGGACTCGGGCGCGTGCTCGCCGCCCCGGTGACGAGTGCCATCGATGTCCCAGGCTGGGATAACAGCGCGATGGACGGTTACGCCATCCGTCATGTCGATCTGTCCCCGCATGGCGGATGTCTGCGCGTCGCTCAACGGATTCCGGCTGGGGCGGTCGGCGCGCCACTGACACCTGGCACGGCGGCACGCCTCTTCACCGGCGCGCCCGTTCCGGACGGTGCCGATACGGTGGTGGTTCAGGAGATCTGCGAACAGGACGGCGATCAGGTCCGGATCCCGTTCGACTGCAAGGCTGGCGCGAACATCCGCCGCGCCGGCGAGGACATCCGCGCCGGGGCCGAGGCGATCGCCGCTGGAACCCAACTCGCGCCCCAGCATCTCGGGCTGGCCGCCTCGGTCGGTCTTGCTGAACTGACGGTCTACCGGCGGTTGCGGGTGGCGATCCTCGCCAGCGGCGATGAACTGGCGATGCCGGGGGGACCGCTGGCACCGGGTCAGATCTACAACTCCAATCGTTTTACCCTCATCGGACTGCTGCAAGGGTTGGGCTGCGAGGTGGTGGATCTCGGGATCGTCGCGGACACCCTGGAGGCCACGAAGGCCGCCCTGACCCGTGGTGCCCGCGAGGCCGACCTGATCGTCACCAGCGGTGGGGTCTCGGTCGGGGAAGAAGACCATCTCAAGCCCGCCGTCGAGCAACTCGGTACCCTGGATCTTTGGAACATCGCGATCCGCCCTGGTCGGCCAGTCGCCTTCGGTCGGATCGGGGAGACGCCCTTCTTCGGCAGCCCCGGCAATCCGGTCTCGATGTTCGTGACCTTCTGCCTCTTTGCCCGTCCGCTCGTGCGGCGGATGCAGGGCATCACAGGGGACTTGAACCCTCGCGCGCTCAAGCTGCGCGCCGGGTTCGACTGGCCGAAACCGGACAAACGGACCGAGTTCCATCGGGCACGCCTCCAGAACGGCGAGGATGGCGAGACGGAGCTGGCGGTGTATCCCAGCCGTTCGTCGGCGGTCCTCTCATCGATCGCTTGGGCAGACGGCTTCATCGAGATCCCGCCGGGACGGGCGATCCAGCGCGGCGACCTGGTGGACTTCATCCCCTTCGCGAACCTGCTCCATTGACCCGGCAACCGACGGAACACTGAGACGATGATCAAGATTCTCTATTTCGCCCGTCTGCGCGAACAACTCGGCGTCGCGGAGGAGCCATTCACGCTTCCGGCGGGGGACTGCACGATCGCTGATCTACTCGCTCACCTGCGCCGCCGGGGTGGGCTCTGGGCCGACGTCCTTGGCGAGGGCGAGACCCTGATGACTGCGGTCAACCAGGAACTCGCCCGTCCCCACACGCCGGTCGGCGACGGCGACGAGGTGGCGATCTTCCCGCCAGTCACCGGGGGTTGACGATCACTAGCCTGCGACCGTCGCATCGGCCACGCGCGTCCGGCCGATCGCATCGAGTTGCCGCTGGAGTTTGATGACCGCGACAAACCGCGGGCGCAAGTCCTTCGTCCTCGCGCCTTGGGCGCCTACTCGGATCGTTCCGCCCCCGGCCGCGAGAGCCCGTAGCGTTTCATCTTCTGCCACAGCGTCTTGCGACTGATCCCAAGCCGGACGGCGGTGGCGGCAAGACTATCGGCCGGCTCGGCGAGCGCGGCCAGGATCGCCGCCCGTTCGCCGGCCTGGGCCTGGGCCTTGAGCCCGGTCTCCGCGGGCATCTCATTGGGCACATCCAGCGCCAACTGCTGGCCATGTCCGAGGATGCAAGCACGCTCCAGCGTATGGTGCAGCTCGCGGACGTTGCCCGGCCAGGGATGACTCAGGAGATGCTCGCGATCGGTCCCGCTCAGGCTGCGGCGCTCCTCGGGGAAACGGCGACCGTGCTCGGCGACGAAGCGATCGGCCAGCCAGAGGATGTCCTCCGGGCGCTCGCGTAGCGGCGGCATCTGGATCTCCAGCACCCGCACCCGGTAATAGAGATCCTCGCGAAAGCGACCCTCGCGTACCAGCGTCACCAGATCCCGATGGGTGGCGCAGATCAGGCGCGCCGGAACCTCTACCGGCGCATGGCCGCCGATCCGGGTCAGTTGCCGGCTCTGCACCACCCGCAGCAAACGCGATTGCAGGGCCAGCGGCATGTCGCCGATCTCATCCAGAAAGAGGATACCTTCGCCTGCCTGCTCGAAGACCCCGGCGCGGCGGCGCTCGGCGCCGGTGAAGGCGCCTTTTTCATGCCCGAACAGCTCGGCCTCGACCAGGGTCTCGGGCAGGGCCGCGCAGTTGACGGCGACGAAGGGGGCATCTGGACATTGGAGTCGGTGCAGACGCCGCGCCACCACCTCCTTGCCGACACCGGACTCGCCGCTGATCAGCACGGGGGTGTGGGTATGACGCGCCAAGCGAGTGAGTTCGGCGGCGATCCGGCACATGGCCGGCGCAATGCCCAGGCGGTCGTCCTCGGCGGTCGCTGGTCGAGGGCATCTCGCCCCGGCGAGCGCACGCAGCTTGTCGATCAGGTCGGTCGGATTGAGCGGTTTGGTCAGATAGTCGGCGGCGCCCAGCTTGAGCAGACGCACCGCGTCCTCGATCGTCCCGTAGCCGGTGATGAAGAGCGTGGGCGGGAGCGGACCCGCCGTCTCGATCAGCCGCTCGAACAGGGCGACCCCGGAGAGGTCCGGCAGGTTGACGTCGATGACGGCCAGGTCCGTCCCGCCCTGCGTCAGCGTCAGGAGTCCACCGCGCCCGGTGCGCTGCCAGTCCACGCGGAAGCCTTCGAGGGTGAGCCGCTCTACCAGCGCCTCGCCCATGATGGGATCGTCCTCGATCAGACAGACGCGCGTCATCTCGCACCCCCGCCCGCGAGCGGCAGGGTGACCTGGAAGCGGGTGATCCCCTCCTCGGTCTCCACCCCGATGGCACCGCCGAGCTGGGAGGCGATCTGGTAGCAGACCCAGAGTCCGAGCCCCTGCGCGTGCGGCCGGCTGGCCGGATAGGGCTCGAACAGATGCGCCAGTTGCTCGGGCGGGATCGGCTGACCGCTGTTTTCGATCTGAATCCGCAAGACATTCTCCTCGGTGGCGCAAGTCACCGCCACCGCCCCGCCCTCGCACGCGGCCTGGATGGCATTGAGCAGCAGGTTGAGCAGCAGTTGACGCACTGGCGCCGCCGGCAGGCTGGTCGGGGCGTCGAAGACATTGTGCCAGGTGAGGGGTACGCTGGAGCGGGCGAGCCGGGGCTGGGCCAATGTCCTGACATCCTCCAGATCCTGGTGCGTGAGGGTGCGGGTGTCGGCGCGCGCCTCCACCAGCAGGGCCGACACGGCACCCTGGATCTGCTGGAGCGCGCGGTCGAGCAGATCCAGCAGGCGGGCGGTGCGGGCGTCGAGCGGCTGGGCGAGGCGGTAGGTATCGATCGCCATCCGCATGCCGCCGAGCGGGTTGTTGACCTCATGGGCGACCCCGGCGGCGACCCGCCCGACCGCCGCCAACCGCTCGGCCTGGATCATCTGGCGCTCCAGCGCCTCCTGCTCGGCCAGCGCAGCCAGCATGGCGCTGAACTGGCGCCCGAGTTGACCGATCTCGCTGTCGCCGCCCGGCACCGTGCAATGCAGTTGGCGGGCCTCTTCCTTGCCGATCCGGGACATGCAGCCGGTCAATTGCACGAGCGGGGCGACCATGCGCCGTCCCCAGAGCCAGCCGAGCGGCAGCCAGATGGTGAGCACCCCAGCGGTCACCAGGATGCCGCCGACGACGATCTCCTCGAAGCGCGGCAGATAGGGCGCGTCCGACAGCAGCGCGATCAACTCGCCGACCTGGGTGCCATCGCTGTCGAGCGGCAGTCGCAGGACCCGCCGAACGCTAGCTTGGTCGACCGGGACGATCCGTCCGGGGGTCTCCTCCGGCCCGATCGCGCCCGGCTCGGGCAGCCAGGGCAGCGCCTCGCTCAAGGGCTGATCCAATCGATACTCGCGCGGCCGATTGCTCGCGAAGAGGCGACCTGCCGCGTCCACCAGGATCCAAACCGCGTCGCCCGCGCCGCCCTCGGGTCCGCGCAACAGCGAATAGGCCAGCCAGACATCCTCGTTGCGCAACGCCTGCACCTGCACCGCCGCCATGGCATGCCCCAGGCTCAGAGCATTGCGGCCCTGGTCCTCACGCAGATTGGCGAGCGTTTGCAGACCGATGGCGAGCGCCAGGCACAGCGCGGTGGTGATCGCCGACACACTCAGGCTGAGCGGCAGACGCACGCGGTAGCTCGACCACGCCAGATTCACGAGTGATCTCGTGGATTGAGTTGGCGGGCCATCGCGGCGATGTCATCGAACAGCGCCGGTTCCGCGACCGAGAACCCGTCGAGGTTGAGTTCGGCGAGCAGTGCCCGGCCGACGGGATCCCGGGTCTGCCCGACCAGCACCGCGCGCAGCCGCACGCGCTCGGCGTCGGGCAGGTTGGGAGCGGCCACCAGCGGTGGAAATCCGAACAGGGGCGAGCGCAGGATGACGCGGGTCTTGTCCGTCATCGCGGGATCGCGCCGTGCCAGGGTCTCCCAGACATAGCCGTCGACCGCCGCTCCATCGGCCAGTCCCTCGGCCACTGCCATCACGCTGCGCGGGTGGCCCCAGGTGAAAAAGGTCCGGCGAAAAAAGCGATCGGGATCGCGACCGGCACCCGAGAGGTAAAACCGTGGGTAGAGATAGCCGGAGTTGGAATCCGGATCCGACCAGGCGAACAGTCGATCCTGAAGTGACTCCAGCGTCTCGATTCCCGTGTCGGCGCCGGCGATGACATAGGCGCGATAGAGCGGCTGGCCCTGAAAAGTCGGCACCGCGATCAGCGTGAGCCGGTCCTGGTGTTGGACGTAAGGATAACCGCAGATCCAGGCCAGATCGAGCTGGTCCCGCAACAGCAGGTCGAGGATCTCGCGATACCGCGCGCGCTGCACGAAACGCACCGGCCGACCGAGTTGGGCACTCAGCCAAGCGGCCCAGGCGTTGAGGAAACCGATCCGGTCGTCGAGCATCACCGGCGTGATGCCGAAGCGCAGTGGCGGTGCGGTGCCGCGTGCCGGAAATGTCGCACCCACCCCAGCGGCAAGCAGGGTCGTGACGAAAGCACGACGGGACATTGGCGTCATGGCAGCGCAGTTCTCCACGGATACGAAGATCGAATCTTCTCATACCTCACCCGGTCCGGATGGGGGCTTTTGGTGTCAACGCAGCGCTCGCGCGTCCTGCGGTAACGCCAACTCCGCCGCATCCAGGCGCCGGGCGCGTGGGTCCGGTTCGCTCCAGTCTCCGGGCGCGAAGCGGTACCAGAGTTCGGCGTGCAGGCGTGCCGCCCCATGGCGGCCGGGCTGCGGAAGTTCCAGGACGGCGGGTCGCCCCGGTGGCAGGGTGCGGTCCTGCCAGCCCTGTTCGGGAGGGTGCTCCCACCCGAAGCGCACCCGTTCGCTCCAGACCGGCGCGCCATCGGATGCCAGTCCGCTGACGATCAGCCACACCGAGCGCCCGGTGGTGCCGCCGGGGAGCGCGTGCCCGGCACGGTGCGTCACCTGGACCACCGCCACAGGGGCAGTCGCGGAGTCGTGACGGAGCAACAGCCGGATGGTTGCGACTCGGTCGAGAAAGCCGGGCACGGTCGGTCCCTGGAAGGCGTGATCGGACGCCGCTCGGCCCTCGGGCAGGTGGCAGTCCAGACAGTCCTGACCCAAGGCGGCGGCGGGACTCGCGCGGAAGCCTTGCACGGTGCGCTCGCCGGGGGCGTCGTGGCAACGGGCGCACACCTGCGGCACCTGGAGCTTAGGATAGGGATGACCGCCGACCCCGTGGCAGTCGGCGCACACCACGCCCGCGTCGCCGGAGGGGGCATGGCAACTCAGGCAGGCGGCGGGCGAATGCTGTCCGTGCCACTCGGAGCGGAAAGT
Organism: uncultured Thiocystis sp.; assembly: GCF_903866365.1. GTDB lineage: Bacteria > Pseudomonadota > Gammaproteobacteria > Chromatiales > Chromatiaceae > Chromatium. Next base: position 4,978 of record NZ_CAIPNF010000033.1, on the reverse strand, counting down.
CTGGCCCAAGGCGCTCCGGGCCATGCGGGTGGCGGCGAAGGTCTGACTGATGGCGGCGTGACAGGCGATACAGGGGCGGGTCTCCCGGTCTCGCAAGTCATCGGCTGACGCTGCGGAGGCGTCAGCCAGCGCGCTGCCGCCCCAACAATAACCGAGCACCGCGACCACGAGCGGGAGACGGCGCATGCGGTCAGCGAAAACGGTTCGCCGGCGTATTCATCTCGCACAGTCCGCGCGGGATGACGAAGGGGACCGTTCCCGGTCGCGCGAAGCCGGCCTCTGGATTCGCCACTGGCAATCCAGCGGCGCGCCAGGCGGCCAGGCCACCGTCGAGCACCTGTGCACCCGATACCCGAAGCCGACCAGTCGCTGACCCCAGGGTGCCGGATCCACCCCCGGCGCCAGGATCAACACGGTCTCCCCGCCACGGCTATCGGGGAGAAACCCGGCGGGATCCGACCCGACATCCACGGCACCGGGCACCGAGCCTTCCAGATACGCCGCCCGACCCCGTGCATCCAGGATCAGCGGCGGATCGGGTTCGGCCAGTCGCGCGGCGAGTGCCGGCGGACTCAGCGTCGGGAGCGCCTGACCCCAGGCCAGCGCCATGAGCGCGACGCATCCCGTGACCAGCAGGAGCCGGATGACCGGCACGGCGCGTTTACCGAGGAGCGGCGTCACCGGCTCAACCCGTCACCGCAGCGGCATCGAGTTTGACCTGAACTGGCGTCTCCGGGAGCGTCTCTGGCGCGCGGAGCGGCGTCAGCGCGGTCAGCAGGGTCGCGATGTCTGTCCGTGCCAGCAGTTCGGTCCCGATCACCAGTCCCGTCGCCCCGCCCTCACGGGTCAGGTTTTCCAGATGGCGCGGTTCGGTCGCCCCGCCCGAGATCCACAATTTCTCCGGGAAGTCGCGCTGGGCGCGCTCCAGCAGGTCCAGATCCAAGCCCTTCCCCTGCTGCGCGGCGTCGCGGGCGTGCAGCCAGAGCCGCGCGAAGCCCAGTTCTTGGGCGCGCTTGAGCGCCGCCGCGAGCGGGCGGTCGCCATCAGTCACCCGATAGCCCTGGATCGAGGCCGAGTCCGGGGTGAAGAACTTGAATCCCTCCCCCCTGTAGTTCGACATCCGGTAGCTCACCGCCTGTCGGTCGACGATCAGACGTGGCAGCCAGGCGCGTTCGGGATGGGCGTCGCGCAGACGGGCACAGACCTCCAGCCCCTGATCCACGACCCTCAGGGGCGTCAGCTTATCGTCCCAGTCGGGGCGATCGCCGGGGCTGGTCCCGCACAGGGCCACGACCGGCGCGCACAGCGCCAGACAGTGCATCGGGGCAAAACAGCCGACGTCCACCACCAGCCCCGTCAGGCCGTCGAGGGCGGCTGGGTCCAGGTCGGGTGCCAGCGGCTGGTCAAGATGCAGCAAGAGTTCGGTCATAGGTCAGTCCTCCATCAGGCGTTCCCAAAAGGCCGCGTGGGCCGCCTGGGTGTTGGGGTCGGCGTCGCGCAGGCGCGCGCGCCCTTCCTGCTCCAGGGCCTGGCGCACCTGGCGCGCGATCTGTCGGAAACTCAGGCTGAACGGGCTCTCGGGTCGCGCCTCCACCAGCGGTTGCCCCGCGTCCGCCAAAGCCTGACCGGCGGGATCAAGGGGCAGGCTTCCCAGGTAAGGCACATGTCGGCGCCGGGCGAGCGCGGCGACGTCCGCATCGGGAAAGAGCGGTTGGATCTCACCACAGCCGGGGCAGATGGCGTGAGCCATGTTTTCCACCAAGCCAAACACCGGAATGTCCAGTTGATGAAAGAGATCGATCCCGCGTTCGGCGTCCATCTGAGCCAGACGCTGCGGCGTGGTGACCAGGATCGCCCCGCTGACCGGGATCTGCTCCAGGATCGTGAGCGGCACGTCGCCGGTGCCCGGTGGCAGATCCACCAGCAGCAGGTCGAGGTCCGGCCAGGCCACGCCGCGAAACATGTCGAGCAGGGTTTGGGCGACCAGTGGCCCCTTCCAGGCCAGGGCGGCCTCCGGGGGGATCCGCTGGGCGACCGACACCGTCTGGAGACCGTGACCGATGGCGGGGATGGCGCGACCCTGGGCGTCGTACTCCAGCTCGGTCTCCGTGCCGAGCATGCGCGCGATGGAGGGTCCGTAGAGGTCCGCGTCCAGCACGCCGACCCGCAGCCCCTGGGCGCGCAGGGCGCAGGCCAGGTTCACCGTGACGGTGGACTTGCCGACGCCGCCCTTGCCACTGGCGACCAGCAGCACGTCTTTGACGCCGGCGATGGGTTCGCCCGGCTCGGCGTATCGGGGGTTGTTCCAGTCATCGCGATCATCCCGCGAGCCGGTGCGGATCGGGATGGGAACGGATTGCGCGTTCCTTTGCGACTCAGGCGTCGCGTTCCCAGGTTCAGCTTGGGAACGCACGTCTGGAAAGGCGGCTTCCCGAGGCGGATCTGGAAGCGGCGCTTGGGAACCGGAAGCCGTGTCGGTGTCCCGTGCGGGATCGAGCCGCAGCGCCTCGGCGACGCGCGCCGCCAGCGCATGAAAACGGGCGCTCTGCGCCGAGTCCGGCGTCTCCACCACGGGCGGGCACCCACGGTCGGAGGCTTCCGCCAGTGCCGGGACGAAGGGCAGACGGGCCAGCAGCGGCAGCCCGGTCTGCTCCGCCAGCCCCGCGCCGCCACCCTGGCCGAAGAGGGCACTCTCGGTGCCGCAGCGGCGACAGATCAGGCCGGTTAGGTTCTCGACGATCCCCAGACAGGGCACCGCCAGATCCGCGAACATCTCCATGCCCCGGCGGACATCGTCCACCGACACCTGTCCGGGAGCGGTCACCGTCAAGATCCCCGTGAGCGGTGCCTGGCGGGCGATGGCCAGATGCACATCCGAGGTTCCAGGGGGCAGATCGATGAGCAGCAGATCCAGCTCGCCCCAGTCCACATCGGTGAACAACTGGGCCAGCCCCATGTCCACCAGCGAGCCGCGCCAGATCAGGGCCTGGGTCGCCGGCAGCAGCAGACCCAGGGACACCACCTTGAGCCCGTGTCGCTCCTGGGGCCGGATCCGGGCGCCATCCGCCGTGGTCTCCAACCGCCCGGAGAGTCCCAGCAGGGTAGGTGCCGAGGGGCCATAGACATCGGCATCCAGCAGTCCCACCCTGAGGCCGCGCGCGACCAGCGCCAGGGCCAGATTGACCGCCACCGTGGACTTGCCCACACCACCCTTGCCGCTGTGCACCCCCAGGATGCGCCGAATCCCCGGCAGCTCGGCGCGCAGGGCGACGGGGCGCGGGCGCGGTTTGACCACCACCTGTTCCACTCCCGGCAGGTCCGCCAGCAGTGGCTCGATGGCCTCGGCCAGGGCGGTCTGGGAGGCGGCGTTGGGGAATCGCTTCGGATCCAGCAGCACCCGCACCGCGCCCCCCGTGGCGACCACCGCGTAGACCTGTCCGCCCGTCACCACATCGATGCCCTGCGCGGCCTCGCACACCTGGCTCAGCACCGCCAGCACGGTGGCTTCCAAGCGTTCCATGGCGTCAGCGGTATCGGTCATCGAACAGGCATTCAGGGGCATGGTAGGGATTCCTCCAGATAACGACGGATCACGGCCGCCTCCGCGTCATCGATCACACGATCGGCTTCGTGCAAGTGGCGCATGGTGTCCACGATGGCCGGACGCAAGGCCGGCGGGAATTCGCAAAGCCTGTCCGTGCGCAGTTCGTGACAGGCGGCGCAGCGCGTCTTGAACAGCGCCTCGGGCGTGCGCGGCCGGGTCGCCCATTCATAGGTGCCGACCAGCACGACGAGGATTCCGCTCAGAAGGGTGCAACGAATCGCCCACTTCACGCTTGCCCCAGGTCTGGCCTGAAAGGTGGGCGCGAGGGTTCATGGCACCGCTCTGCCGCGCGTTGTCCCATGCGGTTTAACCTTCCAGCATCGCCTGCCAGGCGTCATCCAACGCCTGCTCGTTGGCGCAGATGGGACAGGCGGTCGCCTCAGCCGTCTCCGGGACGAAGGTCGTGCCACAGCGATCGCAGGCGCGGAGCCGGCGCATCATTAGGGTCGAACGCGGGGCACTGACGTCCCGCGCCAAACGCGCGGGGCGGATCTCTACTGCATCGACCGGACAGATCGCGTTGCACAGACCGCAATCCGTGCAGAGCGCCGGCTCGAAGGAGATGCCCAGGGCCGCCCGATCGTCCTCCTGTGCCAAGAGGGCACCTGTCGGACACCGCCGGCCGCAGACCAGACAGGCGGTGCAGCGCGCGGCCAGGGTGCGTAGACGCCAGGGTAGTGATCGATCCGCGCGCCAGGGCACGGCATCGACCCGCGCGGCGAGCAGGGCCTGGTAGGCCTGTGGCTGGCGGATCCCTGCGGGATCGCCCTGAAAGAACGGCAGGTCCGGCCCCTCATCCTCGTCCTCGACCGGGACCAGCCAACGCGCGGCCTCGAACGAGGCGCGCGCCCCGGCGAAGCGTAGGAAGGCGCGGCGGCTCAGATGAGGTTGGTCCTGACGCTGCCTTGGTGCCGCAGGCCCCGTCGCGTCGGTGCCCGCCGCCTCTAATACCGGAGTCGCGTCGCCCAAGCGGTGGACGAGCCGCCGGCGCAGGCGCTCCATCTCGGCCAAGGCCCCGCCGTGACGGCACCCCGCGCACTGGTCCAGACCATGCAGATGGAGCGTCTCCACCCCATCGGCGCGGGCGGCGGTCAGGAGACGTTCGTCCAAGAGTTTGAAACAGACGATCACGATCCCGCCGCCCGTATCCCGACTGGCACTGCAATGCAGATGGGCCTGGGTTTCGCCCCCATAAGCGCCAACTTAACCGCACCGTTGACGCACTTGTGAGTTCATCATCTGCATGACCCTGGCCGGAACGGTTTGCAAGCGACGGCGGCGCGGACGTTCCTTGAGCACGTCGAGGCAGGCGTCCCAGTGGTCGTCTCGCCAGCGTTGCACCTCAAGAATCCAGCGATCGACCTCTTGGCGAAC
>NZ_CAIPNF010000032.1 GCF_903866365.1 uncultured Thiocystis sp. | reverse complement strand
GTTCTCGGTCGCCTGCCCGTCCACCATCTGACCATGCATCTCCGGATCGAAGATGCTGAAATGACAGCCGCACTTGAAGGTACGCGCGACCGGGTCGTAGCTGAGCGGACAACCGTTGTGGGTACATTGGGTACTGAAGGCGACGATGTCGCCGTTGGGGCCGATGCCCCCTGGCACGGACTGGCCCGTCTTGATGAGCTGACAGAAAGACGCGGGGTCCGGGTAGTTGAAGGGCACGGGGACATTGACCTTGAGGGTCCCGAGCCTGGCGATCCCCTCGCGTGGGTAGGGCAAGGTGGTGGCGCCCGGTGGCGGGGTCTCCTGCGCGCCGGCGAAGCCGGTGCCAACCAGCGCCGCCCCGGCCGCAGCGGCGATGCCACCAGTCTTGAGGAATTTGCGTCTGCTGAAATCGGTCATGCCTGTCTGCCTCCTCTTGTTTTGTTCTCCATCCGGAGAGCAAAGGGTGTGCCGCAATCGGCGGCTCTCAAAATCAATTACTTACGCCAAGCGCGTTTCTTCTTGGTAACATCGGTCGGGTAGGGCGTTACGATCAAGTAACAAACTCGCGATCCTCACCGTCGACAGCCGGGGCGAGGACCAGGACACCTCAGGGAAGCTGCTGAGAAACAGCCGGACACCAGATCGTCGCGAAGACGATCCTCCGTGACGATGTCTTCATGGCTCCATGCTCTTCAAGGTTGGAACCTCCGAGAAACCCGGGGCGGTTCAGAACCAGCCTTTTCGCTGGCCGTGCCTCAGTTTTCTCGCCGTTTGAATCCAGTGATCATGCCCCCGATGAGGTTTTCCCGATGGACCAGGCTGGCAAAGAGCACACCGGCGACATGCACGATCACCAACCCGAGGGAGAGATAGGCGAAGAACTCATGGATCTCTTCCCAGTCCTCTCCGCCGCCAGTGAGCGCCCAACCGGTCACGCCCGTTATCGCAACCGACAGCAGCAGCGCCAGAATCATGGCGCCGCCGGCCGGGTTGTGCCCGACATAGCGTGGGGCACGGAAGGCTAGCTCATCCTTCAGATAGGCTAGAACCTGACGTGGCCCGCGCACGAAGTCACTGAAGCGGGCATAGCGGGTGCCGATCACGCCCCAGACCACGCGAACGGCAATCAGAGCCAGGGCCAGATAACCCACCCAGATATGCACCCCGAGCAGCTCATCTTCGGCAAAGAAAGCAATCGTAAAGGCGGCGGCGAGCGTCCAATGGAAGGTACGTACCAGCGGATCCCAGACGCGGAGAGGGTCGCTCGTCGTTGCAGACGGGAGGTTAGGGGGCTGAACAGAAGTCTTGGTCGTCATCGGCGAGTCTCATAGTCGAGTGGGTCGTGCAGGGAGTGAGCCGGTTAGGTCACCATGAAAAGAGACAGCCTAACGCCGAGCACCTGACCGAACGCTGTCCATCCCGATCAGCCATTGGTCAGATTTGGCGCTGGCGCAGGCCGTTGCGCGCGGATGTGACGAGCACCCTCTCCCTCCTGGGTTGTCTCAGCGGTGCGGATTCTGCTTCAGATGCGGATCGATCGGCGGAATGACGCTCATCTCTGGCGTTCCCGGCAGACGTGGCAGGCTCATCTCCGGGAATTCGCCGGTCAGTCCGTTGAGGAAGGCGACGATGTCCGCGACCTGAGGATCACTGACCTCTTTGTTCAATTGCGCCTTGGCCATGACGCGCACCGCCTGATCCAAGGTCGGGACGCCGCCGTGATTGAAGTACGGGGCCGTCAGCGCGATGTTGCGCAGGGTCGGGACGCGCCACAGATGTTTGTCTTTCTGGTCCTTGGTGACCATGTAGCGCCCTTGGTCTTCCAAGAGTCCGTATTGGGTGTCGTAGGCGCTACCCGGATAAGTGGGGAATTTCATGAAAAAGCCGGTTCCAACCGGTAAGGTCGGTCCACTGAAATTGGGGCCGGCATGACAAGCGGTGCAGCCTAACTCGGCGAAGCTGTTCATGCCGCGGACCTGCTGCTCAGTCAAGGCCGTTGCATCGCCCTTGACATAGCGGTCATAGGGTGAGTGTGGGGTGATGAGGGTGCGCTCGAAGGCGGCGATCGCTTTGGCCGTATTGTCCGCTGACAGGGGAGTCGTCTCGTCGGGGAAAGCAGCGGCAAACAGCGGCTGATAGCCCGGAATCTGTTTCAGTCGCGCCATGGCCTGATCCAGGTCGCCCATTCCCATCTCGATCGGATTAACCACCGGTCCCTTGGCCTGGTCTTCCAGGGTGGCGGCTCGCCCATCCCAAAACTGCACGGAGTAAAAGGCGGCATTCCACACCGTGGGCGCACTGCGTCCACCGCGGGCATCGTGCATGCCGATTGAATTCGGGCGGTTGTCGTCCCCACCGGCCATCACGTTGTGACAGGAATTACACGACAGGGTGCCATGCTCAGACAAACGCGGTTCGAAAAAGAGCGTTTTGCCAAGCAAAATTTTCGCCTCGGTTTGCGGATTATCCGCCGGGATCGGGGGCGTTTCGGGCAGCGCCTCCCAGGTTGCAGCAGAGACTGGAATGGCGAACAGCACACAAGGCAAGAGCAAAGCTGTGTTCAGGCGCATGAGTGAACTCCTTGAGCATCGGCAGGGTAAACAGAACGGACGGCTTGGCCTGACAAACCGGATAAGGTTGCCATCAAGCGAGTCAAGCATGCACTCGTCGCGGGCCTCACTCAAGCGTTCGTGACATCGATCTGTGTTGATTTCCGCGATCCCACAGGGTCAAACGCTTGATCTGCATGAGTGGATCAACTCCGCCTCACGCTCCGCCTCGGTAAAGCTGGCCGGGCTGTGCATCGACGAAGCCGCGAATGGCTTCCTCGATACTGAGCGATGGCTCCATTGCGCTCGGCGCGCAGGCTTCAGTCCGAACAGACCGACGTCCCGTGGTCCGTTTGACGGCGCTCAAGGGGAACCGGACGAAACCGGCCTGGCGCGGCGGTGTGTTACGGAAACGATTCCGGGGCGCGGGGGAATGAAGTGAATGCGTCAACATGGGTCGGTACTCCAGTGGCTAGATGGGAAGCGGTGGTTGGCCGCGTTCCATCGCGACTTGGGCACAGCTTAACCGGCGGCCACTGACGAAACCCTAGATGACGTTGTCAGCAAATGATCAGCTCGTCATCCTCCTTCGCCGTCAAGACCTCGCGGATCCAAGCCCCTTTGTCGTCCTGCTCGATGGCGGCAAGATCAAAACGGGATTTCCCGGTGTCTTCCTGGTTCTCCCAGGTCAACATAGGCGCCAGTCGTTTCACGCGATCGAATCAGCGTTGAGGCCGGCCACCAATCGTTGGTTGCCGGCCTCAAAACGCTGGCCGTCACCCACTGCGGCTCAATCCTTCCAGGGGCCGTGGCCGGGGATGTTGATCTGGCGCTCGTTGTAGTCGCCCTAAGCCGCTTGGCGATGGCAGGCGTTGCGCTGGCTGAGGCTTCCGACCTCCGGATTGTCCTGGATCAAACGGACCGGGATTTCATCGTGCTTGCGCTTGAAATCCGGGGTCTCGGTGATGCGCGGCAGCCCGGTTCCCGCCTTGACATCGAAGCCAACGGCAAAGGCGCGGGAACGTGGCGCGCTGGCCTGATCGGCTGAGTTGGCAGCGAGATAGCGGGCAATCTCAGTCCGCCGCGCCTCCGCCAGCGAGGCATCGTCCCCATAATGGTTGCCCAGCGCAGCGGGCTCCATGACCTGTGCCCAGGCCTGGGCCGGCCTGCCGACCCGGCTGGGTCAGATCCTTCCCATGGCAGGTGACACAACTGCGTGCCTCCGAACCGTCCGACTTGGGCTCCCCTAAGAGTCTGTTCATAAAGTTCTCACTGAATTACCTCAGTACAGTACATATCTCATTAAGCATTTGATATATATGGATCTCGCTTAGAGCCACGATCGCCCGGAGATTCGATGTCCGAGATCCAATCCGTCAAGCTGTTGCGCAACCTGCTCGGCGTCCACCTGAACTGGCAC
>NZ_CAIPNF010000031.1 GCF_903866365.1 uncultured Thiocystis sp. | reverse complement strand
GTACAGGGTTGCACGGGAGCGTTCACGTCGATCATGCCAGCGATTGCCGGCGGTTTTCCGCAGAGGACGGAGAACTCGACTGTTCTGACGCTTGACAGCGGACGGAGACGCGGTTGACGGATCGTCCGTCTCATTCATGCCAACGGTGCTGGCGGGTTGACTGCAAGCGCAAGGCTTGCCGGTGGTGCGCGCGGTCTTGATGGATCGCCCGCGCAGGCGATGACCCACAGGCCGAAGTCAGAGCATGACTCATGGCGGTGGGGACGTGCGAAATCTTTCGGATGAACGCTGATCGACAACGTTCATTCGAGAGATCCCGTGTCCCGAAGGGCCGGTCTTGACGTGACGCGAGGCGTCGAATAAGAGGGTATCCCTTGGCGAATGCAACGGTTGCAAGCGTGTCGGGCCAACGCGCACATTTAATGAGTCGCTAGCCGGAAGCGACCTGTCTACCGCCCGTTGCATCGGGGCGTCTGCGATAAGCCTCCCTGGCTTTGCCGAGTCGAACGGCAACAGAATCTCGAACAGATGGGCGACGCCTGTTTTCAGAACCGCATACATCGCCTGCCAGCAGCCTAATCCCACTTCGGGTCAAGCGCAAGGTCCGAGGGTGGCGACCGAAGCCGTTGCCGGGGCGGGATGCCCAGACCTGCGTCCGCCTGGTCCCCAGAGTTACCCCCGGATATCCCTGAAAGTGGAGCGAATTGATCGACAACCGGCCCAGCAAGTTTCCCAACGATCGCCCTTGTCAGCGACGCTGCTTGGCGAGAAGATCGCTTGCTCAGCCCATTCTTTGCACAATCTATCCGCAAATAATCCCCTTCGATCGACACAGAGTCCCAACGTATGCCCCACGATGAAGACAACTTAACCCAGGCCCGTACCCGCTTGCAGGCACTGGCCCAACATCCACCGCACCGGTCGGTGGCCATGTCGCTGCGCGCCCTGTTGCCGGATATCGAGGCCGCCCAGCGGGCGGGGGCGTCGTCGACCGACATCCTCGCCGAGCTTGCCGCCGCCGGGATCGCGATCGCGCCCCGTACCTTTGCGAAAACGCTCTCGCGGATTCGGCAGGAACGGCGTACTGTCGTGCCGGTCGCCACGCCGGCACCGATGGCGGCTTCCGTGGCCACCCCAGCGCCGCAGGTTACCCCGACGTTGGCGATCCCGCGCAGCAACCCCGCCTCCTATCAGGAGTTCAAGCACCGGACTTTCGAGTTCGATCCGTTGAAGACGTTTGAGGGGTAAAGCGGCGCCAACCGATTTTGAGCGTCCCCTCGATCTGGCGGGCGAAGGTCCGATGTCTCCCCCATTCGGTCGGCATCGAGACGCGCATTGCCTGCAATCATTGCATTGGGAATCTCCGGATGGCTCAGAAACCGCTCGCAGGCATCGATTACGGCCGTCAGCTCCTGTCGGCGCTTGCCCCGCAGCGCGCATTCCCAGACGGTCAGAACACGCTAGCCAGCCAGACTCAGTGCGCTGAGTGTACGTTCGTCACGTTCCCGATTCTCCCGCAGCTTGTTTTCCCAGAACTCGTGGCGCGTGGCGGGAATGGCGGACAGATGGCAGCCGTGCGCGTGCCAGAAACAGCCATGGATCAGGATCAGCGCGCGCCGTCCGGGAAAGACGATGTCGGGACGGCCAGGCAGTTTGCGATCCTGGAGGCGGTAGCGGTAGCCTCGGGCAAAGAGGGCGCGACGAATCAGGAGTTCCGGTTGCGTATCGCGCGAACGGATGCGCGACATGCAGCGCGAGCGCTGCTCCGGCGTCAGGACGTCTCCGGATTCCCCGGTCCTCCGGCCTCTCATCCCTGCTCCAGCGCGGAGGCCGCGAGCAGAATCCGATTGATCCGCGCGAGTTCGCGTCGACGGCGTTCCGAGGATTGCCCCGCCTGAAAATCCGGTCCGAGCAGGCAGAACAGCAGCGCCTTGAAGAGCGGCACATCGATAGCCTTCAAGCGATGCAGTCCCGTAACCGGAGGGATCCAGCGCGGGGACCGTGGCGCGGATCTGGTGCTCCTGCTCCCCCTGTTCCTGCTGGTCGATCCGGATGTTCAGGACGCCGTGCTGGATGAACCGATGGATGCAGACCAAGATGCAGTTCCTGCCGTCGGTGCAGCGCATTGAGGATAGCGCGCAGCCCGCGGCTTGAGACCGGAAGCTTGTCGATGTCATCCCACAGCACGACCGTTCCCGACGTGCGCAGGTCGAGCGGCGACCAGGGCGCGTCGATCAGCGCCGCCGCCTGACGTTCTTCAAAGGTGTCGCAGTCCCAGTGACGCCGGATCCCCTCCAGCGTCCAGCGCCGTCAGGCCGTCCGGCCGCGACACGACGGTCAGCTTTCGGGCATGACTGAACGAGGACAGTTTGAGTCCCAGCCCGAATTTGCCAAGCGAGGTATGATCGACCCGCTCGGCGGACCCGAAGCGCATGGCGTTTCGCAGTTGAGCCGCATCCATGCCGGCTCCGTCATCGATCACCGCTAGCCCGACGATGCGCTCGCTGTGCCACAGAAAGCGGATCAGCCTGGGATTCCGGTACGCATGGCGTACCATTTGGCAAAAATATTGGGGGCAGGCTAGGGCGTGTCATCAATTGTAGTTGTGTGGGAATATTGTCGCCCGACCACTTCAAAATGAACGAGGAGCCCGGATGACTCAGCGTCGCTATGCCCTGCGTGACGATCAATGGGAGCGGATCAAGAACCTCCTGCCTGGG
>NZ_CAIPNF010000030.1 GCF_903866365.1 uncultured Thiocystis sp. | reverse complement strand
TGTCGTCGCCGCTGGCGGCAGAGCGTCGGGAACGATGAGGCACGCGCCACCCCAGGACAGATCGCGATTGAACCCGATGACGGGCGGTCTCTCGTCGTTCGGAAACACGATCTTGGTCAGCGTCTGAAGCGGTCGGCGCGTTTGGGTGCGACGATTCTCGAAGGTCGGCGGTTGAGTGGACATCGCGATGGGTGTGACCTCGTTGGCAACCGGGAACGAAAACCGCGATAGGCGCGTGGGATTTGCTGGATCGATCACCGTTCCCTCGGCGCGAGATGCCGACGATGGATTCATCAATCTTGGCTTTTGGGGATGTCGTGATGACGCTCGTGAACACGCAAAACAGCGTTTCGCTGGGCCTGCTGCTGATGCTGTCCGTGGCCGCCGATGCCGGTCTGCTGGGGTCCATGGTCCGCACGCTGAACCTCGCGATCTCGCACAACCTGATCGGCTAACGATTCCTCGGATCCGCGTCGCTCCGGCGCGGACGCCGCGAGGCGATCGGGCGCTGAATCGGCGCGGTCAAGGACCGTTCGAGACAGCGCCCGATGTCGCCGAAGATCCTTCGCCAGTTCGTCTTTTAATCCCGCCAACACCGCTTCCAGTCCTTCGATGAGCGCGATTTCGCGCTGAAGCGACTCCTGCAAGGCATCCTGCAATGGCGCCAACCAAGGCTGGCAATCCGACTCGGACGGATGGCGAATGCCCATCTGCTGCCGATGGTTTTGCAACCGCCGAAGTTGGAGTTGGAGCACCCACAGGCGGGCGTCGGCATCCTGGAGCAGTGCGTCGGCATGGATGGCGGGGTCTGTCGGTTCGCCAGGCGACACCCACGAAGTCTTTCCGGTCGGTGCCGGTCCGCACGGTCCGCGATGCGCATTGGCGTCCAGCCAGTCGTTGAGACCGTGCTGGATGGCGACCGGATCGCTGCGCGACGCTAACCGCTCGACCAACGCGCGCAGATGAATCGGCTGACCCAGGGCCGCCAGCGCGCAGGCGGCGTCAAAGGCCGCGCGGCGGGTTCGGTCATGCGTGCGCAAGATGGAGTCTCGGTTCGGATTTTTTCGCATCAGCGGTCCGCCAACTCGAAGGCCGCCATGACATAACGATTCGCCAGCGTGGCGCGGGTACGCGTGGTCGGTGCCCACAACCAGCGAAATCGGCTGGGCGCTTGCGGAGGCGGCGCGTCCATCAGAATCACGTCGAGATAGACGCCATCAGCCCCCAGGCGAACATCGCGGATCTGTTCGATACACATCAGCGTCCCGTCGCTCAACAGCAAGCCGAACGGCCACACGTCCGTCATCATGCGCGACACGAACCAGGTCGGCAGCAGCCGCTGGGCGCGCGTCAGTCGCTCCTGTTCCGTGTCGAATAAGGCGTCTTTTGGTGGCATTGAATGCGCTCAGGTTGAGTGGATTTAATGGCGAATCCGCGTCCGCCAGGTTAGGGTCGCCGATCCTTCCGCCGGAAGGCGGACCTGCCAAGCGGCGAGGTTCGACGTTTCCTTGGTATGCGGCAGCGACTCTTGGTCGATCTCCCAGTCGCCAGGGATGGTTTCCAGCACCTTGACCGTGACCGCCTCGGCCTTGGCGTTCTTGAGCACCATTTCAAAGGCGGCCTCAAAGGCGAAAGCGTAGGCTCCGGAGCGACCGAGCTTTTTGAAGTCGGTCTGTTTGCGGCGCGCGGTGACATCGAAACTTTCCCCGAGTTTGAGAACCACCGTCTCGTTTTTCGGGGTGTGCTCGATGGCGTCCTCGCCGATGAACTGGGCGTTGTCGCGACGGTCTTTCGAGTAGACCCGGATCACCCCCTTGGGCAGCGGAATCCCCAGATGACCATCCCGGTTGACGAACGTCAGCGTGGACGCGACCGGCAGCTTGGTCCAGCCGTCACCGGTCTGCGTTTGATAGGCGTCGGGTTGTCCCCTGACGATCAGCTCTCGGACGAAGGGCACCTTGGACGCGGACAGCAGCGCCACCTGCTTGGTTTGCTGATGGAGGATGTCGGTCCGACGAGGCAGGGTATAGAGATGGTATTCGGCCAGGCTTTCCTCCGCCGGCATGGGCGCTTCACGCGCTATCGCCATCAGGTTGCGATCTTCCCTGAACGCCGATGGCCTGCCCTGCGCCACCTGATTCACCGCGCCCGCCACCAATTGGACCTGCGCCTTCCGATAGGCGATCCCGCTGGCGTTGGTCAGCGTTACCCAGCCGTTGAGATCCATGGTCTGGCCGTCCGGGGCGAGATCGGCCACATAATCCGCCTTCCAGGACAGACCGCCGGTCAGATAGGCGAGTTCGAGGTTGCCCGTGCCGGACTGCCCGCTCTCCAGATGCAGCACCAGCGTCGGTTGGTCGCGCAGCGTCTCAGGGACATCGGGGAAGGCAAGATGGCCAACCACCGCCGTTTCGATGCGGTCGGCATAGCGCAGCACCAGGCCCTCATTGACGGCCAGCACTGTCGCCGTCTCGGCGGTACGCTCGCCGGCGTCGTTGGCGCGGATGACCTGGACCGCGCGCCCGACGTATTTTTTCAGCAGACTGGTGGGCGTGAGCAGATCGAAGTCAAAATTCTGTTCCAGCCGCGTGAGGTCGAACGGCCCTGAGACCGCCTTCAGCAGCGCCGTTTCGGGACGAATCTTGACCGAGACATTGCGCCAGGCAAGCCGGTTCTCGCCCTGTTCCAACGCGACTTGGCGCTGGTCTTTGACGAGCGCGAGATTGTCGTTGTAGATGGTGATGGCCAGGGCTTGTTGCGCCGTGTCGTCGATGCGTTGTTCGGTCGCCGTCGCCGTCGCCGTCGCCGTCGCCGTCGCCGTCGCCGTCGCCATCGCCATCCCCATTCCCATTCCCGCCGAGGAACAGAGCGCGAGACTGGTCGCCGCAATGAACCGCCAATGGGCCGCGCCGCGTTGCGGGATCGGGCGAATGTCGGGTGTTCTGTGCATGGCGCGGGCTTTCCTGTCTTAGTGAGTTTTGGCAATGACGTGGTGCGTGAGGACCACGACCGCATCGATGTTGTAAAAGAGATGGACGCGCCGTTCGCTCGCGAAATCGATCCGATAGGTCGCCTTGTCCTGTTTTGCGATCTTGAAATTCTTCGCATCGATCCCCGTGATGCTGTTGATGTTCAGGCGCTTGGCGAGCGACTCGTGGAGTCCACGCGGCCCGGACGGAAGGGTCGCGGACGACGCGGCCACGTCGTGCATGATCGAGCGCACGGTCCAGAACTGGACATAGAGCGGCCCCAGTTTCAGCAGCAGCGTCAAAAAAAACGCGACCAGGTTGATCGTGACCAAGAGGCCCATCAGTCCCATGCCGCGCTGTTGCCAGCGCCGCGTGTCGAGGTGTCGCATAAGGTCTTTCCTGTCCAGATGGATCGCTCAGAAGGAGGGCTTGCCATTGGGAAATCCCACGATGGCCACGTCCCAGGTGCCTTGACGCACGCGCGATTCGCGCAAGCCTAAATAGTGCCTGACCGAAAACTCCGAATTTGACCGCAGTCGGGGGTGATTGATCGCTCCGGCGAGGCGTTTTTCTTGAGTCAGTTCGGGTTGGGGCGCGGTGTGCGCAGCCAAATGAAAAACGTTCTCATCATGACCTTCGCGC
>NZ_CAIPNF010000029.1 GCF_903866365.1 uncultured Thiocystis sp. | reverse complement strand
ATTCCATTCATGATTTCTCGCAAATTGACGCTGCGAGGTCGGCCGCCGTGCTTGGCGGGCGGGATCATGGGCTCAATGAGCGCCCATTCCTCATCGGTTAAATCGCTGGGATAACGCAGGTGACCGCGATCGTAGCGTTTACGATTTTCAGGTGTCCACATAGCTAGCCCCTCCCTTGGGCCACTACGGTTAGACTCCAGATTACTATTTTAATTCAACAAAGTTTATGAACAGACTCTGAGGATTGCAAACTCGCCATCACGGCGGTTCTGATCGCCAATACGCCAGAGAACCGACAAGAGCGCACGAAAGTCTGTCGTCAGGGTGCGACCCCATGACAACGCATTGCCCAACGCGGAGGACAAAGATGCAATCGCCCTTTGACCGGCATCGGGAGACGGTTTTAGGCCATGACGCAACAGCCGAGTGGCTGCGTCGACTCGTCCTGTCGCTTTGGAATGGCGATGGCTACCCCATCGGGCTGTCGCGCATTCAAGAACTGGATGACGAGCATTTTGAAGTCGTGATCGAGATGCTGACGAGTTACCGCCTTCATGGCGAGCGCGACCCGGATTTCATGGCCTTGGCCGATGCGTGCCGTGAGCTTCACAAGGCGGCGCTGGCGGCATCCGAGCGTCAGGCTCGATGGGGCGTTTGGCGTCGTGATGCGGAACGCGCCACGCGGCAACAGGGGGGCGCCTTGGATTCGTCGAAGATCATGACGACTGGTTCGAGACGCAATTCGACTTGGGGATGTCGGCGCCCGATGCCGCTGTCTTGGCGTCTACCCTGGATCTGGATCTGGATTCGGGACCGGTCTCCCAATATCCTTGACACAAGGCTCCGTCGAAAGGCGTGAGCAAACAGGAGATAAGTCGGCCATGATCGAGATCGAATACATCGTGAAAGACAGCCGTGGAGTCGAGCGTTTGCGCACCGCCGATAAGAAGGCCGCCGATGCCGATGACCGCATGCTGGAGAACGCCGAGCGCCTGGCGCCGTGCCGATCAGGTGTTGCCCAACCTGCCTGAACCGGATCTGGAGAACCCGACCATCTATCTGGCCCGCCACGCGCGGAACCGGAATCGGCGCCCGAGAGCCGGCCCGAAAAGGTCACCCCGATCCGCGCTAACCCCCTTTTCATTCTCGACACCGAGGTCGCTTCGCGTCCATGACATCGCCCCCCACGTTCCCCCAACGCTTCCGACACACGACCAAACGCTTCGCCGAGACGCCGGCCATCCTCGCCCAGGAGTGAACCTGGACCTATGCGGACCTCGACGAGGCCAGCGACGGCATGGCCGCCGGCCTGATCGCGCGCGGCATCGCGCCCGGCGATCGCGTCGGGCTCTACTGCCCGAACGGCGCGGCCTTCGTCGTCTGTTATCTGGGGATCCTCAAGGCCGGCGCCTGTGCCGTGCCGATCAATCTGCTGCTGCCGCCAACGGCCATCGCCTTTATGCTGAACGACGCCGGCGCCAAGGCGATCTGCTTTCATGCGGCCTTGGCCGAACCGACGGCGGCGGCGCTGGCCGAGGCGCCGGGCGTGACCTTGCGCATCGGGATCGGCCCGGTCGATCCCGAAGCGGTCGACTGCCGGTTCGACGATCTCGCCGTGGCGGCGGACCCGCCCGCGCCGCCCATCGATCCCGACCAGGATCCAGCCGTGATCCTCTACACGTCCGGCACCACGGGCCGACCCAAGGGCGCCGTGCTCACCCACGCGAACTTGGCCGCCAATGCCACGGCGGTGGCCGAGGTGCTGGGGGTTCGCTCAGGCGCTGACGGCGATCGTTTCCTGGTCGTGCTGCCGATGTTCCACGCCTTCGCCGCCACCGTGGGCATCCTGACGCCCCTGCTCGCCGGTGCGGCTTTGATCCCGGTGCCGCGCTTCGACGCGGCCCTGATCACCGAGGCGATCAGCACGCATCAGGCGACCATTTTCCTTGGCGTCCCGAGTCTGTACGCCGTGCTGCTGCGACTCGACGACACCCAGGTCGCCCGTTGGGGCTCGGTGCGCCTGTGCATTTCCGGCGGTGCGGCCCTGCCCGAGGCGGTCATGCAGGCGTTCGAGGCGCGTTTCTCGGTCCCGATTCTGGAGGGCGACGGCCCCACCGAATGCGGGCCAGTCACCTGCGTCAACCCGCCGGCCGGGCCGCGCAAGCCGCGTTCGGTGGGTCCGCCGCTGCCAGGGGTGGAGATGCGCATTGCCGACCCCGACGGGCACTGGCTGCCCGACGGCGAGCCTGGCGAGGTCTGCGTGCGTGGCCCGAGTGTCATGCGCGGGTACTGGAACCTCCCCGACGAGACCCAGGCCAGCTTCCACGGCGATTGGTTCCGCACCGGCGATCTCGGTTGGCGCGATGGCGACGGCTGGTTCTATCTGGTCGATCGGATCAAGGATCTGATCATCGCCAACGGCATGAACGTCTATCCACGGATCATCGAGGAAGTCCTGATCCGCCATCCCGGCGTGGCCGAGGCCGCCGTCGTGGGCGAGCCGCACCCGTTGCACGGCGAGATCCCCGTTGCCTACGTCACCGCCGCGCCGGGTCAGGGCGACCTCGACACGCGCGCCCTGAAGGACTGGTGCCGCTCGCGACTCGGCCGCCACGAGCTGCCCCGGCGCATCGAACTTGTCGATGCGCTGCCGAAGAACGCCGCTGGCAAGATCCTCAAGCGCGAGTTGCGCCGCACGGGCGAGCACGAGCGCGGGGT
>NZ_CAIPNF010000028.1 GCF_903866365.1 uncultured Thiocystis sp. | reverse complement strand
AGAACTCCGAGCGCGGTGCACGAGGAGGTGGTTGGGACTCGGCGGGTGGTCTACAGTCACGCTTGGCAGGATCATTGGGCATCGTTCACACCCCTGGGTGAGGTGGCACTTCCAAGGGTATGAAAGTCCGGGGATCCTGCCAATTCCTCCAACACCGATCACCAAGCGCAGCAGTCAGTCTTGGCCGGAGTTATGATCAAGGCCGGCCCGTCATGCTGCTCCAGAACAGAGCCGGCGATGTGAACGATGCCCTCGGGATCGATCCCCAGGAGGTTGCGATCGTAAGCCGTGTGGTGGAGTGTCGATAGACAAAGCCCGTTGCTGATCTCCGGGCGCCCTCGTTCGTCGCGATCCGGGATGATGTGCGCCGCCTGCAGAAGGTCGGGAATGGGTAGATTCGAGATCGCGCAATGCCGGTCGTAAGCATTGAGCACAAGTTCGCGGAACTCGGCCTGATGCAGACGGACCTTCGCCTCAATGGTGCTGTAGCGACGGTCGATTGGCTGCGCGAGCCAGGGCATCTCATCCGACAGCCGCAGTTCGTGAGGACTGCCAACGGCAACGGTGCAGCGGAGCCCTTGCGGATCCCAACCCATGAGATAACAGGGATAGAGAATCTGGTAGACGCCGGGGACCAGCGCATAGAAGTAGATCAGCGGGGACTGGTCCTCGAAGGCTTCACGCAGACAGGTGTTATCTCGGCTGCTGGGATCGTTGCCCTGGAAGGCATAGAGGAAGTAGCCGTCACTGCCAATGCTGTCATCGTAGCGGGCCACTCGCCCTTTCCGGGGTCGCGTGGTCTTGATGCTCAGCACACTGCGTTGCATCTGCCTCGGTCGGTGAATCCCTCTTGCTTTTCCAGCCAGATACAGGCGTTCGCCATCAAGCTGGAAGCCTTCTTCGATCATGCCCCAAGGGACCGAGCCAGCGAATCGTCGCGACAGTTCCCGGCATCGTAAGAAAGCAGCCTGTCGGATACGGTCGTCATGGTCCATCAATTCCGGTCACTCCGTTGCCAGGGTATCGGCTCAAGCGAATCAGTGGGCTTGAGAACCGTTCGCGGCGTGTCCTCGAAGGGGGCCAAGCTGAAGATCCTGCCCTTGATAGTGGCAAATCATCACTTCCAGCATGTTCGTCAGACTGCGATGTTCGCGTTCGGCGGCCTCGCGTAGCGCGGCCTTGATCTCGGGCCGGACGCGAAAAGTCAGGGTGACGGTCTGGATGATCGTCATCGCTTGCGCTCCTTTTCCGTTGGCATGACGATCTATGTAGTGCGAATATACCGCACACATGAAGTTCGAGCGAACAAATCGTCGTTTACTTGCGCACAGGGGCTTGATGCCCGTCAAGTGATGCCAAGGGAAATGACTGCCCACCTGTCGTGAATCAGGAGCACCACGCTGGACACCATCGCCGTGATCGACTTCGAGACCACCGGCCTCTCGCCCAATGGCGGGGACCGCGCGACCGAGATTGCCGCGGTCCTAGTGCGCGACGGACAGATCATTGACCGCTACCAGAGCCTGATGAACGCAGGGGTGCGCGTGCCTGCCTTCATCACCCAACTGACCGGCATCAGCACCGCCATGCTGCGCCAGGCACCCCAGGCCCAACAGGTCATGGCCGAGGTGGCGGACTTTGTCGGCACGGTGCCCCTGGTCGCTCACAATGCGGCTTTTGACAGCAAGTTCTGGGATGCGGAACTGGCAAGAATTGGACGCACGCGCGGTCAGACGTTCGTCTGTTCGATGTTGGTCGCCCGGCGGGTCTTGCCCCAGGCGGCCAGTTACAAGCTGGGAAAGCTTGGTCGCCATGGCTGGACTGCCCAGCGCCGCGCGCGCCCACCGCGCGCTGGCCGATGCCGAGATGGCCGCGCATCTGACGCTGTATCTGGAGCGGGAGTTGATGCGTCGCTTTGCGCTGAAGTCGGTGACGCATGCGTTGCTGGGGCGGATCGAGAAAGCGTCCAAGGGCGCGCTGCAAAGCTGTGTGGCACGGTCTGCCGTGCTCGACGGCAGCCCGGAGAGGACGGATCGCCCGCCGCTTGCCGAACCCCTAGACACCACGAGACATCACCGGAGAAACCGATGAAGACAGTCGCCTGGATCTTCGGCGTCGCCATGATCGCCCTGCTTGGTTACGTGGCGGCGGGGCCGTATCTCGCGATTGCCGAGATCAAGACCGGCATTGTCGAGAAGGATGCGGACCGGCTCTCGGCCAAGGTCGATTTTCCGACGTTGCGGCAGAATCTGAAGGCTCAGCTCAACGCGCGCCTGCTGCACAACACGGCAGGGGAACTGAAGGACAATCCCCTGGGCGCACTGGCGGCGGGTTTGGCGACCACGATGGTCGATGGCATCCTCGATGCCTTCGTGACCCCGGCGGGACTGGCGCACGTCATGAAAGGCGATCGACCGTCCGAATCTATCGTCAAGCAAACCGTGACAGCGGACACCGGACCGCCACCCAAGGAAGCGGACTTATTGCAGAATGCGCGCTACTCCTATGACTCGCTCAGTCAGTTCTCCGTCTGGGTGCCCAACGACGAAGGCAAGGAAACGCAGTTCGTGTTACAGCGTGAGGGGTTGTCCTGGCGGCTCGTGAATCTCGTGCTGCCCATTGACGATCCCGCCTGACGCTTGCCGAGAACCGTAGACCATGACCGACCCGAACCCCGACCCTCCAACCGCTCCAACGCCACTGCTCGATCTGCCCGCGCGCTACCCAGCCTGCTTCGACCCGGCCCAGCCGCGCCCGCTCAAGCGCCACATCCACCGCGATCTGATCCGGATCGACGACCAGGGGCCGACCGTGCGGACGGTTCCCGGCGGTCCTGCGCGCCGCGAGGCGCGACTCGGAGTCCGCCGCCAGATCCGCCAGACGCTCGCGGCCTATTGCGCCCAACCGGCCTACCTCGCGGCACTGTGCGAAGGCGCGGCGCGTCTGGATCTCGACGGCCAGCGCAGCGGGGCCGTCACCGCCCGCGAAGCGGCACATGCCCGTGCGCGGTTGGCAGGCGAGGCCCTGCCCTCGGACGCGCCGGAGGATGCGGCGAGTGCCACCGCGCCAACGCTCGACCTGGCCGCGCGCTATCCAGCCTGCTTCGACTGGCGACAGCCGCGCCCGCTCAAGATCGGGATTCGTGAGGATCTGCTCGCGGTTGGACACCCGCGCCCAGCCATCCGCCGTGCCCTGGTGGCTTACTGCTCGCGCGTGAAGTATCTGAAGGCGTTGCGTGCCGGGACGCCCCGCATCGATCTCCAGGGTCAGCCCGCCGGTGAAGTGACCGAGGACGATGCCGCCGACGCGCAAGCCATGCTGTCCGGTGCCGTGCCGATCCCCAAGATCCGCGCCGAGCGCCCAAAGGAACCCACGCCCGCGCCCACGCCTGACCTTCCCATCGACGCCCCACTGACCCCGGAGAACATCGTGTCTGGTCGCCTCGAACTCACCGTGAAGTTGACCGAACTGCCTCAGCCCCTCCCAGTCAAAGTCGGCATGAAGATCGGCATCCAGACGGACACGGCTCTGGTGGTGGCCACGCTGCCGCCGAAGGTCTGGAAGAAGCTGGAGCAGGCCGCGCGCGACTGGC
The DNA here is from genome assembly GCF_903866365.1 of uncultured Thiocystis sp. GTDB lineage: Bacteria > Pseudomonadota > Gammaproteobacteria > Chromatiales > Chromatiaceae > Chromatium. Next base: position 179 of record NZ_CAIPNF010000028.1, on the reverse strand, counting down.
CGTCCTGGATCGCCTCGCTGACCGGCAAGCTCGGCGCTCAGGCGGGTTCGGATGCCGGGGCGGTGGTGGTGCTGGAGCAGGCGGCGGTGCAGGTGTTCGAGCGGAAGGCGAAGGGGGTGGAGTAACCCATGCGCCGGAACCGGAGCGCAACCATCCACACAGGAGAGCCGCCCAAGTGT